>DATKYO010000001.1:0-6270 GCA_035528475.1 Methanoregulaceae archaeon
GTAATGGAACCTGATGTGGAAAATATTATCATGCCGAAGGCTGGGGATCCGGTTATAGGGAGGATTGTTGCATGAGTATCGGGAGTGTCCCTTCAAAATTCCGTATTTCTGTAGACCATGACCAGTGCATGCTCTGCCAAAGGTGCATTGAGAATTGCCCGTACGGCGTCTTCAGGATGGAAAATGACCGGATACATGTCAATTCAAGGCAGTGCGTGGCCTGTCATCGCTGCATCTCCATGTGCCCGCGTGATGCAATTGACATCGAGGAGAGGCCGGTTGATTACCGGAGTCATCCGGTCTGGACACCCGAAGTCAGGGAGGCCATTTATAACCAGGCACGTACCGGGAGGATTATCCTTGCCGGAATGGGAAATGCGGTTGATTACCCGATTATATTTGACAGGCTTTTGCTTGACGCCTGCCAGGTCACAAATCCAAGTATAGACCCACTCAGAGAACCAATGGAGCTTCGGACCTATCTTGGGAAAAAACCCTCAAAAATCGAATATACTAAAAACAACGGAGATATCTGCCTTAAAACCGTCCTGGTTCCCAACCTCCAGCTCGAGACCCCTATTATGATAGGCCATATGAGTTACGGGGCAATCAGCCTGAATGCCCAGCATAGCCTGGCCAGGGCTGTAAAAGCGACAGGGACATTTATGGGTACGGGAGAAGGCGGGCTTCACGAAAGCCTGTACCCCTATCAGTCCCATATAATTGTGCAGGTGGCTTCCGGCCGTTTCGGGGTCGATATCAATTATCTTGAAAGGGGTGCAGCCATTGAAATCAAGATCGGGCAGGGAGCCAAGCCGGGCATAGGAGGACATCTGCCGGGCGGGAAGGTTTGTGCAGATGTCTCCTGTACCCGCATGATCCCGCTGGGCAGCGATGCCATCAGCCCTGCACCACATCATGATATCTATAGTATTGAAGATCTCAAACAACTGGTAAAGAGCCTGAAAGAAGCCACACAATGGAAAAAACCTGTATTTGTGAAAATTGCTGCAGTCCATAATTCTGCAGCGATAGCAGCGGGTATTGCCCGTTCTTCCGCCGATGCTGTGGTCATTGATGGATTCAGGGGCGGTACAGGAGCTGCCCCTAAGGTCTTCCGTGACCATGTCGGCATCCCAATTGAGGCGGCAATAGCCAGTGTGGATGCCAAACTCCGGTCACAGGGAATAAGGAATGAAGTATCCCTTATTGCCAGCGGAGGTATCAGGGAAAGTGCAGATGTTGCCAAAGTCATCGCCCTGGGAGCAGACGCGGTTTATATCGGCACTGCCGCCCTGGTCGCAATGGGTTGCAGGGTCTGTGGAACCTGTTATCGCGGCCTTTGCCCCTGGGGTATTGCCACCCAGAGACCTGATCTGGTCAGCCGCTTAAACCCTGAAGTGGCAGGGAAAAATGTTGAAAATCTCATCAATGCATGGACACTCGAACTTTCCGAACTGATGGGAGCCGCAGGGATTAACAGTATAGAAAGCCTTCGGGGAAATCGTGACCGTCTTCGCGGCTATCTCCTTGACGAAGCCATTTTGAAAGTCCTTGATGTCAAACCGGTGGGGGCGTGAATATTATGAAAACCGTCACTATCGATGCGGAAAATCTCCATTATACCCCTCTTAACCAGAAGATCAGGACTGCGGTGAAAGAAGGTGCAGATGAAATTATAATTGAACATGTAATGGGCCAGCGGTTCATTGCCGACGGACTGAGAGGAGATGTAAAAATCACAATTCATGGAGTGCCCGGTGGCGACCTGGGGATGTTCATGAGCGGCCCTACCTGCATTGTGTTCGGTAACTGTGACCATGCACCCGGAAATACCATGGATTCAGGAAACATTATCATTCACGGGAGTGCAGGGGATGCAGTGGCCCACTCTATGAGGGGCGGGAAGATTTTTGTCCGGGATGATATCGGATACCGCGGAGGCATCCATATGAAGCAATATATGGAAAAACGTCCCGTCCTGGTGGTAGGTGGAATATCAAGGGCATTTTTGGGAGAGTATATGGCAGGCGGGTTCATCCTCGTGCTGGGGCGCAATTCTCCCCGGCCGATAAGTGAGAGAGGAGTGGGTTCTGGCATTCATGGAGGTAAGATCGTCATTCGCGGCGATGTAGATGATCATTACCTCGGGGTAGGTGCACGGAAAATTCCAATAAATGAAGATGACAAGGGAGAAATAATCCCCCTCATTCATGAATATGCTTCATATTTTGGAATTGATCCCGATCCGCTCATCGCTGACTCCTACGTCAAGATTGTCCCTTCAAGCAGCCGGCCTTTTGCAGCGAAATACACCTGGGAGTGATGCAATATGGAGAGAAGAAGTTATCAGGATTTGAAAAAAGAAGTCTGGGAAAGGGGTATATGTTCAGGATGCGGAGCCTGCGGAGCCGTTTGTCCGGCTGATGCTATTTGCTTCGATGAGGCTGGTGGTGCGCTTTGCCCCGAAAATATCGGCTACTGCAAACAGACGGACGATGAAGTACCCTGTGGAGCATGTTATTATGCCTGCCCCAGGACCGGCGGCGAATCCGAAGGGGGACTTGGGTCCTACCTGGATATCATCTCAGCCTCTTCAGCATTCGAAGTTCCAAAAAAACAGAGTGGAGGCGCAGTTACCGCCATACTGGTCAATGCACTTGAACAGGGACTCATTGATGCGGTGGTAACCGTAAGCGAAGATCGGTGGACGCTTCGCCCTTCATCAACAGTCATCACTTCCACAGAGGAGCTTATTCATCAGGCAGGTTCCCGCTATAACTGGTGGGTACCGCTTGTCACTGCCCTGAAAACTGCGGTGATTGAAAAAAGATGCAGGCGCATCGCTATCATTGGAGTTCCCTGCGTTGTCCATGCAGTACGAAAGATTAAAGAAAGCAATCATGACCTTCTCAAACCCTACGGACGGGCAATCCGTCTTATAATCGGACTGTTCTGTACCGAATCTTTTGACTATAGGATACTCGTGGAAGGTAAATTCAAATCTGAATTCAATATAGATACATGGAGTATCGATCGTCTTGATGTGAGAGGAAAAATGGACATAAAATTAAAAGACGGTTCTTCTCTAAAATTACCTCTCAAGGATCTTGAGGATTCAATACGGCCGGGCTGCCGCTATTGCCGCGATCTCACTGCCCTTTATTCCGATATATCTGCCGGAGCAGTTGGGACACCCCGTGGATTTACCACCCTGATGATCAGAAACGGGATCGGGAATATGTTTATAGAGAGCGCAGAACGGAACAAGAGGCTGATAACTGGCAAAGAAGTGGATATTACAGCCATTGAGAGACTTTCCGGTTCAAAAGAAGAGCATTGCCAACCATATCCTTAACCCCTCATAATTTGCTTCTTTTGTCAAAATATCGATTATTATAAAAATTTGAAAGGAGTTGATTTCGTAAATATCAGGTAATTATTATTCAAACCGACCAATAGTATACAAAAGTAGAAACTGGATTTCATCCCTTCTTTTATCTATCTTGAGAATAATCAAAGTTTTTTGCGCAAAATATCCAGATATTTTTATATACTATTATTTCAAAGTCAAACGTATTCCCTTTTCGGACGAGGGGCTGTACATACCAATGGATCACCCAAAAGAGTATGGAAAAAATTCAAAGTCCGGGAACTCACCTTCACAGGTGAGGATCAACAAATGAGCTGCAGATCAAACGGATGGCATGAAGCCTGACCCTCTACAACTGTCAGCAGATGTGCACTGATGCAGGCAGAAAAAAGGTGGAACGAGAGGAGGAGGCGGCTGTCCGTTAGGAGGAAATTATGTCTAAATGGCCATCGAATTGGAAATTATCACGTATAGATCTGGCTATTCTATTATTCTTAGGGTGTACGCTCCTTGTATTCGGAGCGTCGGCAAACCCTGATGTAACGCAAGTATCCTTATCGATTGACAACCCGGGACTGGTACCTGGGTATAACCAGTACCATGTTTCATTCCATGTCAATTCGGGTTTGACTACTGCAAACGGATTCTTTATCACGTTTGACCAGAACACGACCGTGGACGATCCACTGGATCCGCAATGCGTGAATGTCACGTATAATAATACCACATTGCACCCGTCATGGGTAATTGTGATAGATAATCCGGATCCCGGTTATACGCAGTACGGATTCCCTGACGGAACCACCACGGTAAAAATGGATTGCCCGATGGCGATTCCCTTCAACGATGACGTGACAATTGATTTCGATTGCGGGATCTTTAACGACTGTCCTTGTATATGTGACGGATATTATATCTGGGCCAACACTGATGTGGAAAAGAATCCGGTAAAGAGCAATGCGGATTACCTCCAGGTGGAAGTAAATGCAACTTCCGGTCCAAATGGGAGTATTTCGCCATCAGGGGTCGTTGCTTACGATTGTTGTGAAGAGCCGATGTATACCATAACGCCCGCTTCTTCATGCTACTATATCAGCGATGTAACAGTGGATAATATTTCGGTATATGGCGACCTTTACTTCAATCCCGATGGAAGTGCCGATTATTATTTCGACCCACTGGTATGCTCACATGACATCCATGCCACGTTTGCCATGGAGGTCTTCGAAGTTACTGCATCCGCCGGTGTCGGTGGAACGATCAGGTCTCCGGACGGCACACTTTCTCCGCCGGACCACATCCAGCAGTTTGACTGTGGAGACACTCCCTGTTATTTCATCAAGCCCGGACTTTCCAACAGGATTCTTGATGTGACCGTTGACACTATCTCTGTTGTTGGAGAACCAGGTTATACCGAATATGCCAATGGTTCAGCCCTCTATTGCTTCGACCCGCTTGATGCCGACCATTTAATCAATGCCACGTTCGAACTGGCACCTGTTGATGTATTCCTGAAATGGCGGGTTCCTGAAGAGGATTGCGGTTATATAGAAGAAGTCCAGGTATTCGGATCAGATGAAATCATACCGTCAGTAGAGTTTGCAAATGCACTGTATGTTGGCGGAAACTCATCAGAATTCAACCTGTTGGGCTATACATCCGGACACTTCTTCAGCGGATTTGACGGGACGTGGAATCCCGGTACCGCAGTAGGCGACCAGATTAACGTCACCGGCATTACCTATGTTGAGGACGAAACATTCACCATTACGGTAAACTTAAATGACGGGTCTCAACAGGTATTTACCCAGACCATCTCAGGATCTTCCGATATACCGATCGTCGCAGACGGAGTGAAAGTAGTGAGTGTCGTCGGGTCGGGCTCGGGTTTGACTCCCGGATACCAGAATAAATTCGATCTTTCAGGTACTCCCTCCGGAACCGATTTCGGGGATTTCGGCTACTCAGCCCCAGAAGTCTTCACACCCGGTGATTCTCTGGGCGAAGCGTTGGAACTCGACATGGTAAGCCCCCCTGCCGTTAATCCGGAAACTTACATCGTTGTATATAACGGTGATGATGCGTCCACTGGAAACATGGCCGCCCTCGTAATTCTTGATGACGGAACAGAAATCTGGGCTCCATATGCCCCGAGCAACGTGGTGAACATCACCAACATGTATGTCCCGTCCTTTACCTGGAACCTTTATACCGAGGACTGGCTTGATGCCCACCCGGAGTTTGAGGGATTGATTGGAGTAAAGATTTATGTGAACGACGGCACCTATCCCGAAACATTTGAAATCGACACTCCCGGTGTGGATATGGTATCAGTAAACGGTGCTGATTACACTATTATCGATGCATATGGAATCACGCCCGTCGGATCCGGAAACACTACCGCTGCAGTACTTATCTCTGCTGGCTGTGTCAATTTTGACGGATTTAGCGTCTCCAACGCAGGTTCAAATGTCGGTGGGAGTCCGGATGAAGATGGAAACGGGTACATCGATGCCTCGGGAATCGTTGTTTACCCCTCCAGCTGGAAGTGTAATGCAACCTTCATCGATGAACAGACATATGCTTGCGCAATTGGACGTGTGAACGTGTTAAACAACATCGTCTTCGGCAGCCAGGCAATTGGCATCAAGGCGATTGATGCATGCGTACTGATCAGCGAATATAATGAAGTGTTTGACAATGCCTGGAACGGCGTTCTTGTAAATGGAGTAAAAAGAGGAGTGGAATGCGTCGATCCTCCGGCCATTACAGGAGGGATTAATGCCCACAGTGAAATTACCTGGAACGTGATCTATGGAAACGGAGACTTTTCCACTGATCGCTGGGTATTAAACGGTCAGTTCACCAACATCGCAGTCGGCAACGATTACGTTGAT
>DATKYO010000002.1:0-79184 GCA_035528475.1 Methanoregulaceae archaeon
CAGGTACTTCGGTCTCTTCAGGTACTTCGGTCTCTTCAGGTACTTCGGTCTCTTCAGGTACTTCGGTCTCTTCAGGTACTTCGGTCTCTTCAGGGGCTGGGGTTTCTTCGGGTGTGTGTGAAGTTGATTGCTCTCCATCATTCCCGGTTACTCCCAGGATGCTCGTTCCCTGGATTTCAACCAACGGCACCTCGACTGTTACGTTTGAGGTGATATCTGCGGAGACACCGCAATTCACACCCAAAATCACAAGAAAAATAAAGAGACAATAAAATATCCGGACCATTTTTCTATTTTTCAAATACATCTGTGTCCCCCTTCTGATGGAATTCGATCAACAAACAACAAATTTGATTGCGGCCCCCGTTTTGACATAAAATAACAATGCAATATGTCTGAATTCATGCCATTGGATAATCAGCAGAGTGTCAATGTACGTATAAATTTTATGCCAGATTTCTGATAGTATCTCACTTTGCAGAGCGGAATGCTTTAAGTCTGCTTGAAAATTAAATGAATTTTACGTTTTGATTTGAAGTAATGTAGACGAGTATTTACAGAACATTTTAGAGAGAACAAAAAAACCAATCCCAATGATACTTTTAAATTATAAACCCGGGCTATAACTCTATTTTTAAGATAAGTTCATAATAATAACCACTCTAATTAAAATGCCCTGAATTAGAAAAGAGATAATTTTTTGTATTACTCAATCTCCCTGAACATTTTCTTGAACACCTTGCAGATAGGACACTGGTCAGGGGGCTGGCCCAGGAATATGTTTCCGCAGACCGGGCAGAGCCATACAGTCCTGTTTGACATATCATTACCGGAATTGAGCGTTTTTAATGCTTCCTTATACAGGCCTGCATGTACCTCCTCGGCCTTCAGGGCATAGTTGAATGCCAGGAGTGCGTCACTCTTCTTTTCAGCCTCTGCTTCCTGCACAAATTTGGGATACATCTCGGTATATTCGTGGGTCTCCCCGGCTACCGCTTTCTCCAGGTTCTCTTTTGTTGAGACGATCTTCCCCATTGCCTTCAATAATTTCTTTGCATGAATGGCCTCTGCCTCTGATGCAGCCTTGAAAAGGCGCCCTATGTTATTGAACCCTTCTGACGCTGCCTTTTCTGCAAAAGCCGCGTATTTCCTGTTCGCTTGAGATTCCCCTGCAAATGCCTCCATTGCATTTTCTTGAGTCGCCATGGTCAATACTGTAGCGAGTATAGTAAAAAAAGTATTCTTCCGAAGAGTGGATGTGGCAATCATTTCGAGAAAACCGAATTATTATATTTACCGGGCTGAAAAGGAATCTTTTTTGAACAAAACAACGAATTCCATGATATTCACCTTTCTCGAGAGTTTTTATGAAAAAGATACGTGACATTTCAGAATGCGACCGGCCTCGTGAGAAGATTGTGTCCCGGGGGGCGGCATCGCTGTCAGACATCGAACTCATCGCTGCAATAATCGGTTCAGGCACTCGGGACAGGGATGTGTTCGCGGTTGCAAAAGATGTCGTTGACCTTCTCTCCGATGATCCGGGACAACTGACATATCAGGACCTGGCAAGTGTCAGGGGTATCGGGGAGAGCAAGGCCTCACAGATCCTTGCCTGTTTCGAACTTGGAAGGCGATATTACAGGACAGGCGAATCTGTAAAGATCTCCTCCCCGCAGGACGTCCTGCCGCAGGTCGCATTTCTCTCCGGGCAGAAACAGGAGCATTTTGTCTGTATCACCTTAAACGGGGCGAATGAAGTCATTGCAACCCGAACCGTCACCGTGGGCCTCCTCAACCACAGCCTGGTCCATCCCAGGGAAGTATTTGCCGATGCCATCTCTGACCGTGCGGCATCCGTCATCTGTGTCCACAATCACCCCTCAAATACCCTTGAGCCCAGCAGCCAGGACATCGCCATCACCCGGCAACTTGCCGACGCAGGCGAACTCCTGGGGATAAAAGTACTCGATCATGTAATCGTGGCAAAATCGGGATTTGTGAGTATGAAGGAACGCGGTCTGCTCTGATCGGATCACGTCCCCTCTAGCATTCTGCCGAGCTCGTATCCCTTCTTATATGCTTCATCGAGGAGCTCGGGCCTCGTAGTAATGTCCTGAATGGTATCCATATCCTTGATCAGGAGATCGTCCCAGTATTCAACATCTATGATATGGAAGAATGCCTCCATGGTAAGTTTTGCACCATCAAAGACGTACGGTACATTCATTCCAGATATCCCGATATAAAAGCCCTTTCTGTGGGCTATCTTCTCTTTGGCGACCATGGATTTGTTTCGTACGTATTTTGCCATAAAAAAGACCTGGAAACGGTCCATAAATGACTTGAGCATTCCGGGGATGCCCATCGTCATAACCGGCGTCGCAACAATGAGGCTGTCAAATTCCTGAAATTTTTTATACATTTCGGGCATGTCATCCTTCATTGCACATTCCTCGTGCTCCATGCAAAAGAAGATCTCCCGGCAGGCCCGGAAGTTCAGCCGCGTCACTTCAATCTTTTCTACCTCGCATCCCGCATCACGGGCGCCTTCCATGGCTTTATCCAGGAGTTTTGCTGTATTTCCACTCAATAATGGACTTCCCAGGAGTCCAATAATCTTCTTCCCCATGATGGAGTATTACAGGCGGTCCATAAAAAATAGGTTTTGGATTGGGATTTTAAGGATAAATTCCGAAATAAGATGATTCTACTGTTTTTAGAACGATTCAACCAAATTTTATTGAGACAAGCAAAAACCATAAATAATCTACACGACAAGGTAAGGAATTGGTGATTGAACTGACCGAAAAGATAAAAGCTGGACAGAAGGTCGGTCCTGGCAAGTATGTCTGCCTGGATTGCGGACGTGAATATGAACTCGATGCAGCTGAACAGGACCTTCGAAAATGCCCGCAATGCGCCTGTGAAGAGTACCAGTGCTTCCCGATGACACACATCCGTCCGGACGTGAAAACGCCGGAAGATGCCACCCACCCGCCCAAACGCGGTGAAAGTGAACAGTAAATCATTAAGTTTTTCTAAAATTTCAGTTGTGGAAGGCGAATCAGAACATTCTGATACGAAAAAGTTCCCACAACTTTTTCTATTATCAGAAACCGGGCGTTCCGCCCTTGAATCAGGTGATATTTATGGTTAATGTTTCAAAAGAGGGAGAAATATACGAGTGTGAGATTTGCGGAAATATTGTCGTGGTTAAGGTTGTCGGCGGAGGAGAACTGATCTGCTGTGGCCAGCCCATGAATCTTAAAAAGGAGTGAGGATAATGACCAAGGATGAAAAGGACCTGGAGCGGATGATTGGGAAGGTCCCAAAGTTCTTCAGGGAACTGGCAGAAAAGGACCCCCAGATGTATGAGATGGTGATGAAACTGGAGGGGCATATCTGGGATGACGGCGCCCTGACACGCAAGACCAAGAAGCTTATCGCCATTGCAATTGCGGCATCCCTCCGCGACCAGCATGCAACCCGTGCCCAGCTTGCCGGGGCGGCAAACCTGGGTATCAGCAAGAATGAAGTTGAAGAAGCCCTGAGGGTGGCATTCCTCCTGGCCGGCATGCCCGCCTACGTATATGGAAAAGCCCAGCTTGACGAAATCATGAAGGAGTGATTCCTGTGTGTGGTGAATTTGGTTCCATGCCCATACTGGGTGAACCGGCCCCCGACTTCCAGGCGCTCACTACCCAGGGTATTGTGAAGCTTTCGGACTTGAAGGGAAAGTGGGTTGTGATGTTCTCGCATCCTGCTGATTTTACTCCTGTTTGTACAACTGAATTTATCGCATTCTCCCAGGTTGCTGATGAATTAAAGGAGCTCAATGTCCATTTGATGGGCCTTTCTATCGATTCTGTCCATTCTCACCTGGCCTGGATAAGGAATGTGAAGGAAAAGATGGGAGTAGATATTCCATTTCCCATAATCGCCGATCTGGACATGAACGTGGCAAAGAAATACGGGATGATCCATCCCGGCCAGAGTTCAACTGCCACCATCAGGACAGTCTTCTTCATAGATGACAAAGGTATCCTGCGAGCTATGATCTATTACCCGCTTACGAACGGGCGGTATATCCCCGAGATTATCCGGCTTGTAAAAGCCCTGCAGACCACTGACAAACACGGGGTCGCCACCCCGGCAAACTGGCAGCCAGGCGATAAGGTGGTAGTCCCGGCTCCAAAGAACAAAGAAGAGATGGACAAGCGCCTCTCCGAAGGCTATGAGTGCAGGGAATGGTATCTCTGCTTTAAGCAGATATGAAATATTCACCCATTTTTCCTTCTTTTATGTAATTTTAAACCAAATCTTTCTCCCCGGATGATAAACAACATTTTTTTTACTATAAGAGGAAAAAGCGTCACTCATGACAATCAAGGTGCTGGCTTTTGCGGGAAGTCCGCGGAGAGGGGGCAATTCCGAGACCCTTCTTGACTGGGTGATTGAGGGGATGAAGGAGGAAGGAGGCGTTGAGGTCGAGAAAGTAGTTCTCACCGAGGCGAACGTGAATCCCTGCAGGGGCTGTAATGCCTGCGAAAAGCTCAACAAATGTGTGCAGAGGGACGGCATGGACATACTTCATGACAAGATTATAGATGCTGACTGCATCATCCTCGCCGCACCCATATTCTGCATGGGAATTTGTTCGCAGGCCAAGGCTCTCATCGATCGCTTTCAGGTCTTCCGGTCCCGGAAATTCGTGCTCAAACTGCCTGTTGTTCCTCCCGAACGAAGGGGAAAACGACTGGGCATATTTCTCTCCACCGCGGGGCAGAACTGGGATTATGTCTTTGACGCGGCCGTACCTTCAGTAAAGTGCTTCTTCCATGTCATAGATGTCAGGGACCGCGACATTCACTACCTTATGATCAATAATGTGGATGAAAAAGGTGCGATACTGAACCATCCCACGGCAAATGATGATGCCGGGAAACTGGCGCATGAAGTCATCTCGGAACTTCGTAAAAGGCTGGAGATGTGAGAACAGATGAGAGTCAAGGTGCTTGGGATATCAGGAAGCCCTCACAGGCACGGAAATACCGAGACCCTGCTGGACGCATTCCTGGAGGGAGCGGCGGAATCAGGAGGGGAAGTCGATAAGGTGATACTGAAAAATCTTGACTATGTACCCTGCAGGGGCTGTAATGCCTGCCATAAGACTGGGGAATGCATCGTGCAGGATGCGGCTCCGCCCCTTTTTGATCGTATTTTTGGGATGGACTGCATTGCAGTGGCCTCTCCAATCTACAGCATGGGCATCACCGCAGAGCTCAAGGGGCTTATTGACAGGACACAGTATATATGGGCCAGGAAATTCGTCATAAAAACGCTCTTTTTTTCCCATGAGCACATAAGCAGGCACAAAGGGATCTTTATCTCCACTGCAGGACTTTCCTGGGATAACGTGTTTGATGCGGCATTTCCTGCAATCACTGCGTTTTTCAACACCATAGGTTTTGAATACCATGATAATATCATCGCCAACGAGATGGACCATTATGAGGGAATTTTGGGGCATCCGACCGCTTTAAGAGAGGCCAGGGAGAAGGGGCAGTCTGTGGTTAGAGAGATTGAGAGGCTAAAATCCAGGTAAGTCCCTGGAACGGGATGTTACAGGCAAAAGGTGGTTCTGATGCGTCTTCATACCCGATATGCAAAAAAATGATTTTCCTGATTCCGATGTCAATTTCGTATGTGAAAATTTATAATAGGGGCGCTGCTGGAATCTTTACATAGATTAGCGAAGAAGGAGAAACGGAATATGGAGGTCGTGCTCCATGCAAAATTTCTCCACCCGATCAAATACCCTGGTAATCATCCCTCCCGAGGTGATGATAAGGGCATTGTCCCCGACTATTGTCTTGAGAAGAGACTTATCAATGACCCCGTAGGTAAAATCCAGCGATATTCCATCTTCCTGGGCCAGGATTTTCGCCCTGGTCCCCATTGCCCCGGTCCATGATATCCCTTTCTCTCGCACTGCGTCTCGTATGGTATCACCGTTCTCCCGTTCTGCATCGGCAATAAAGATCGATCCATATGCAACAGATACGGGCCTGCCGACGATGTTTTCTATTCTATGTACCATTTCAAGTACACCTGAAGGCGGTCCATCCCCCAATCGAATACCCCTTGCTTCCAGTTCACAGAACAGCTCAAGCAGGGGCGGCATCGTAAGTCTTGATTCCTTCATCTGATCGTGATTGGTAAAGACGGTCTCGGGGGGGCCATGGTGAAGTATGCGACCCCCTGAAATGAGAATGACCTCATCCGCCCATTCGAACGCTCGAACAACATCATGTGTGGAGATGACAATCGTTTTTCCCAGCGTATTTAATTCATCTAAAAGATCCATGATCTCTTCTGCACTGGCCGGATCAAGGGAACTTGTAGGCTCATCAAATATCAGGATATCGGGTTCCATTGCCAGTACACCTGCTATTGCCACCCGCTTTTTTTCCCCCCCGCTCAGATGATGGGGAGGACGATTTTCATACCCTGACAGGCCTACGCAAAAGAGGGCATTCCCGACTACCTCTTTGATCTCCTGTTTCTCCATTCCCAGGTTCAGTGGACCGAAGGCGACATCCTGGAAAATTGTGGGAGCAAAGATCTGGCTATCGGAGTTCTGGAAGACGAACCCGACCCTCCTCCGTACATCCCGGAGTCGTTTAGTGCTATATACCAGGGGCTCCCCGTCGATCTTTACATCACCTGAATCAGGCCTGAGTATTCCATTGCACATGAGGAGGAGTGTAGTCTTTCCGGCGCCGTTCGGCCCAACAAGAGCAACTTTCCTCCCCTTCCGGATCTTCAGTGAGATTCCCTGCAGGGAGCATGGCCCCTGGGGATAGGAATACCGAACATCTGTGAATTCTATAGCTGTCTGCATGGTTCCCTCAAAATACCGCAACCCCTGCGAATAGCACTGCAAGGACTGCACATGCTCCGAGATATACTCCTGTGGCAGCGATTCCGGTAAATGTGATCTGTTTTTCCTCTTCTGGAAGGCTGAGTTTTCCGTCATAGCACCTTGCATCCATGGCAACCAGCATCTCCTCCCCCCTCTCCCAGGCCTTGATAAATAGCATCCCTCCAAGCATTCCAAAGGCATGAATGGACCGTTTGAATGTGGAATAGCCATTCCGCATTACCTGGGCGTTATGAATGGCGATAGACTCCCCGATCAGCACAAAGATGTAACGATAGATGAGCATGGAAAGATCAATAAATTCATCTGGAAGCCGAAGATCCTTCATCACCGAGAATATCTCTATCATGGGAGTGGTGAGTGAGATAAAAAAGAGTGCGCACATCCCCCCGAGCGTCCGGGAAAAGAGCAGCAGTGCAAGGTTTGCGGACCCGGTGGTCATAGTAAAGGAGTGCCCCGCAATTTCCAGAGTCCAGATGGCCTCACCGCCACCAGTCAGGAAAAGAATCACTGCAATGCTTAATGCAGTGAATGTAACCGGGATTGCCAACAGTCCAATGTAAACTCTGGCAGGAATCCTGGCCAGCCCCAGTGTAATACAGATCATACTGCCGGCAATAAGGAATGGAGTGAGTGGCGATGGCGAGAATACGCAGATGAGGATTGCACCTGCTCCCAGTACGAGCTTGAGCCGGGTATCTGCCTTACGCAGGCCGTTTCGCAATGCCAAGTCATCCAGGAAATGCTCATCCATAATAAAGCAGGTTATTCTGCGGGCTTCTGCCTCCCCCGGTAGTAGCCAAAGAAATATCCGATGATCAGGGCTCCTATCGCTGCCTGAAGAGAGAAGAACAGGCTCTCAATCTCGCCGCTCGGCGGCTCCCAGATGGGAGCAACCCAGGGTTCATACCCTCCTGATTCAATTAATTCTGCGGCCTGCCCGTCTGCTCCCCCCCAGGCCTCCTCACCCTCCCCAAGATTCTGCTGGATGGCTGCATTGGTGACAAGAAATATAATCGCAAAAGTCAGTATGACAGTCCCGGCAATGAGTTCTGCTTTGTACTTCATGTTGCTGCCTCCTTTATCCTGTTCACTGCATTCTGGGAAAGTACGTTCAGGCTGACAAGAATGTCAGGCCTGACATCGATGATATACTTGAAAACCAGGGCGATGATTACCCCTTCGATGATTGCCAGCGGCACCTGGGTGATCGCGAATATTACCAGGAATGCATAAAACGAAGTCAGTATTCCACCCTCTGCGGCAGGGAATGCAAGTGCCAGCTGCCCGGCGGTCACGATATACGTGAAGAGATCTGCAATTGTGGCGGCAATGAATACATTGACAAAGGTATTCAATGAAATCTTCTTTCCTGCCTGGTAAAGGAAATATGCTACAACCGGTCCGGCGATTCCCATGGAAAAGACGTTTGCCCCCAGAGTTGTCAGTCCGCCATGGGCCAGGAAGATCGCCTGGTAAATAAGGACAATCAGGGCCAGGATCGAGGTGACAAAAGGACCGAACAGGATAGCGGAGAGCCCTGTGCCTGTCGGATGGGAGCAGCTCCCTGTCACGGACGGTAATTTGAGTGATGATAGAACAAACACAAATGCTCCGGCCACCGCAAGGAGCGGAATTGCCTCTCTCTTCTCTGCAAAGAGTCTTTTCAACTGGTAGAACCCCAGGACCAGGAACGGTATGGCAATAAGAAACCATATCTGCCACCAGGGGCTGGGGAGGAATCCTTCCATAATATGCATAAACTCACACAACCTTATTTGTTATAAAACAAATTTGTTTGTTTATTATTTAAGTTTTTTTTCTTTTATTTTCATACAAAATGAAAAAATTAGATTTTTCGTGTTATTCACAATTCCTCCCATTACAGGATGTTTGGATACGTTGGGTATAATGTAGCTATCAGGATTCCTAAGGAAGCCGCGATAAGGACCAGGAAGACCAGTTTGTTCCAGGCGAGCACTTTCCTCCCGTCAAGGACGCCTATTGGCAGCATGTTAAATACCGCAATCATGGCATTGACTTGCAGCCCGATTAGTCCCAGCGTATAGAAAACATTGATTCCAATGAGCCTGAAATCGACGACAGAACCCATAGCGAGAAGCACTGCAAATGGGATACAGAGGAGAAGGTTTGTAAGAGGGCCTGCCGCAGAGATCTTACCGTTCTGTTCCCTGGTAATGGCAGGACCATAAATCATAGTCGCTCCGGGCGCTGCAAATACCACTCCCACCAGTGCGGCCAGTGCAACTGCAACAAGCAGCATAAGGTTGTTTTTCCTGAATTCCGCCCAGAACCCGTATTTCATGGCGGTAAACTTATGAGCCAGTTCATGCAGGATGAAGCCTACGCCAACGGTGACCAGTGATACCCCTAGGAAAAAAAGAAATAGCGCGATGGTTGCGCCGGGCCTGATGAATATCAGGGAAAATGCAAGGGATATGGCGATCCAGGCGATAATGAGGTCCTGCCGCTCTCGAACTGATATCCGCTCCAGAATATGATCGAGCATTCTCTTTTAGTTTACCCTCATCCCCCATATGTTCTTTGTTCGTGGTTGTCGGCAGGCCATACTTCCATCAGGTTTAAGTGCCCTATTGCACCGTTAATATATGATATGCCAATAGAATCACTCAGGGCGGAGATCAGCCGAATTGATGATGAAATCATCGAACTCATCGCCAGGCGCCAGAAGCTGGCCGGCCGGATTGCTCAGGTAAAAATAAACGAAGGTCTCTCGATCCATGATGAACAACGGACGCGGGAGATACTTGAATCTGTATTTGATTCCTCGGTAGAGAAGAATATCAATCCAGTGTATGTCCAGCAGGTATTCCAGATTTTAATCGAGATGAGCGAAGAGCGTCAGAGAGAGTGCTCCGGAGAGGGGAACCTTCCCTGACATCTGAATTCAGATAAATTCGAGGAGGAGAAGAATTCCGAGAAATATCATTACAACTCCCATGAGAATACGGATCAGGCTCCTCTTTTCAATCCGCACCCGGTCAAGCCTTTCCACGGGTATTCCCCAGGCTACGACTGCAAGAATTACCACCATTGGCAGGACAAAGAATATGTTATAGAGGAGGAGATATGGTATTCCTTCGACCATATTCATCCGGTTTGAGAGTAGGGAGAGAATGGCAAGATAAATCCCTCCTGTACAGGGAAGTTCGAACATCCCCACAAGGATACCAAGTACAAATGCCCCCGGCAGGGATGCCCGTTTCACATACTTTTCAATAATGCCTTTTTTTGATTCAGGAATGGACAATGACTGGCTCTGCTTTCCCCTCACCCCGTCAATGATGCTCACTGTCCCAGCGATGAGAGCAACTACCGCGGCTACGAGTGAGATGCCCCGGGAAATACCCGCCGATTGAATGAGAGTGAAAAGTCCCAGGCCCGAAAGGAAATAAAACACAAAGACTGCCAAAATGAAGATCGATCCCACGAGAACCATCTTCTTCCGGGTATCAAGAGCCATGATCGTGAGAAGAAGAAAGATTAGGACTGAGAATGCACAGGGATTTATCCCGTCAATAAGGGCTGCGGAGATGATCAGGGGAATGGTCAGCTCACTGTGTCCCTGAACCTGTGGTGTCTCTTCCGGCTGAATAGTGGGCTTCGTCGCGGTAACTGCCGTGATATTTTCCATCTCCTCAAGGCCCCGAATAATCTCGTCATATCCTGTCAGGACAGAATCGCCGGCAAATGCCACAGGTACCGGGGAAAAATCTACTCTATATTCATAGGAAAACAGGGTGAGAAGTTGCCTGTTTGTGGAATTTTCCCTGATATCATAATATCTGACAATAAAATCATCATGCGTGTTTTCAAAATCCTGCAAATAAGGAAGTGTCTTTATGCATTCCGCGCAGTTCTGGTTATAAAAAAAATGAATTACCGGTTTTTCGTCAATAAATTTCACAATATGGTATGAATCGATCTCATCAGGGTTTCCGTTCGATGAGGGAGGGGCGGGTGAATCCGCGAGCAACGGGATACAAAAACAGAATAAAATTATCAGTATCAATACTGTATTCCGGATAATTTTCATGCCAGGTCCCTTCAGCGCATCTCATATTTGCGCGATCTGATCAATCAATATCTTTTTTTTGGTAAAAAAAGGTCTGTTATTGATCATTTATCGATAGATCATGGTGCCCACGCCTTCATTCGTGAACATCTCAAGGAGAAGATTGTGGGCTCTGTTCCCATTAATGACGTGACCGTATTCAACACCGGCCTCAACCGCCCGGACGAGGGAGGTCAACTTGGGTATCATTCCCTCGTTTACCACACCTGTTGCAAGAAGGTCTTTGGCATCAGAAAGAGAAAGCCTTCTGAATACCCGGGTCCGTTCCCTGTCCATAATTCCGTCCACATCAGTCATGTTGATGAGTTTGAATGCCCCGAGGGAGACTGCAACCTCTCCTGCCGCCGTATCGGCGTTGATATTCAGGGACTTTCCGCTGCGATCGATGGCCAGCGGGGCGATTACAGGGATATACCAGTTGTCCAGTAGCGTGTGGAGCATTGCAGGATTGATCTCCTCTATTTCTCCCACGTGCCCAAGATCCACTTCTTCCTCTTTTCCGGAGATTTGGACCTTTTGGGGAGTCATTCTCCGTGCGATAATAAGATTTCCGTCATTCCCTGATACCCCGACTGCTTTGCCCCCGCTCTTGGCAATGAGCGATACAATATTGCTGTTGATCTTCCCCACAAGGACCATCTGGGCAATTTCCAGGGTCTCTTCATCCGTAATCCGAAGACCTGCCACAAATCTTGGCTCCTTTCCCATGACCTTCATTTTATCGGTAATCTCGGGGCCTCCTCCATGAACCAGCACCACCCTGATGCCCACCAGCTGGAGCAGTACGGCGTCCCGGATGGCACTCTCCATAATCGCAGGATCAATCATGGCATGGCCGCCCAGCTTGATGACCATGGTCCTGCCATGGAACTGCTGGATATAGGGCAGCGCCTCGGTAAGCACCTCCTCCCTTTTCATGTCGTATACCTCCCGTTTATCTCCACATACCTCTCGGTAAGGTCACATCCCCAGGAAACGGCTTCTCCATCCCCATTACCCAGATCCAGATGAAATATTACCTTTTTACCATGCATGACGGCCTTCGCCGCCTGCAGGTCAACCACAATCTCCCCCTTTCGTACAAGCTCCTGCACGATCCGGCCGTCGCCGATGAGGAGATCGACACTATCGGGGTCAAATTCGACTCCTGCCCTTCCGGCAGCGGCAATAACACGGCCCCAGTTGGGATCCTCCCCATAGACCGCTGTCTTGACCAGCGGCGATTCGACAATAGTCCTGGCCACCATTGCTGCCTGTTCCTCATCAGGCGCTCCACTGACCAGCACTTCGAGGAGTTTTGAAGCACCTTCACCATCGACCGCAATCTGGATTGCCAGCTGGCGGCAACACATTTCAAGTGCCTTTTGGAATTCTTTTAAGTCTACCCTGCCGGCTCTCCCGGTAGAGGTGAGAAGCGCCAGATCATTCGTACTGGTATCGCCATCAACCACAACCCGGTTAAATGTCCTTTTTGTCGCCAGCCTCAAAGCCTCACGCAGTTCTTTTAATGGCACTGATACATCGGTATAGAGAAAAGCCAGCATTGTGGCCATATTAGGAGCGATCATCCCGCTGCCCTTTGTGATTCCTGCAACAGTGAAGCCGTCGCATTCAACCACCGAATGCTTCTGTATAAGATCGGTAGTCATGATGGCCATGGCAGCCTGTTCTTCCGCTCTTTCACTCCTTTCAAGGAGCGGTGCAATCCGGGTGCACTGGTCGCGGATGAGCGCCAGATCCAGGTATCGCCCTATCACACCGGTACTGGCTACGCCGATGGTTTCTTCCGGGAGTTCGAGCGCTTCCGCAGCGATTCCGGACATCGCGACAGCGTCCTGGTATCCCCTTGTTCCCGTATACGCATTGGCACATCCGCTATTCACAATCACCGCATCAAGCCATCCCTTGCGAATTCTTTCTTTCATCAGTTTGACGGGGGGAGCCCTCATCAGGTTGGTGGTAAAGACGCCTGCAGCTTCACCGCTTGCCCTGATCAAGGCCAGGCCATACTTACCTTCCTTGATGCCGGATGCAGATACACCTTCCACTGCACAGATGCTCTTCACCGGGCATTCTCCTCAGATGTATCGAAGCCCGATCCCACACCCTGAACGATATCGGCCCGGGTTACAATTCCCACCAGCGCAGTGCCCCTGACCACCGGCAGGCGGGCAATTCCCTCCCGAAGCAATATCGAGGCTGCCTCTTCGATATCTGCATCCTCCGTAATGGTGATAACAGGGTGTGTCATCACCTTCTCAACCGGCGTATCCCCAATATCTGCAAGCGCTGCCTTGGTATTCTCCCAGTTGATAAATTCCCTCACCGGCACCTCTATGATCTCCAGTGGAGAAGGCAGCCACAGGTCGTCGGATATCCTCCCGGTCTCCAGGAGTGCGATGATGTCCGATTCGGTCACGATCCCTACAATTTTCTCCCCATCCATTACCGGGAGTCCCCCGATATGGTGTTTCTTTAATAGCCCTGCTGCATCCCGCACGGGAGCTTTTACGGCGATTGTCACCGGGGCGTGAGTCATTATCTCTTTTACCAGCATCAGTCTTCACCTCTTATGGAAGCAGGCCTGCTCCTCTCAGACCATCACGTTCGTCAAAGCCACATATAATATTCATGTTCTGGATAGCCTGTCCGCTGGCACCTTTGCCCAGGTTATCGATGGCCGAGACCACCACCACACGATTACCTTCGGTTTCCGCACGGATATCACAGAAGTTTGTTCCCCTGACGGCGGCCAGGATCGGATTCTGCAACCTGACAAAGAACTCGTCTTTGTAATAATCCTTGTAACGTCTATCTACTTCATCCTGCCCGATGGCCTCTTTAAGGAGAATATGGGCCGTGGTCAAAATTCCCCGGTTCACCGGAACCAGGTGGGGTGTGAAGTAACATCTGGCTTTTGAACCCAGCCGCTCGATCTCCATCCGCATCTCGGCAAGGTGACGATGAGATGTCCATTTATAAGGAGTTATATTGTCTCCCACGTTTGGGTAATGGGTGACTGCCGACGGATTGTCCCCCGCCCCTGAAACACCGGTCTTCGAATCATAAATCACCGTGTGCGCATATTCTGCCAGCGGGGCTGCAGCAAGCGTGGCCCCTGTCGGGAAGCATCCCGGATTGGAGACAAAATCTGCTTTCCCATACGAATTCCTGTGCAATTCTGGGATACCATAGGGGGCATCGAAATACTCCGTATGCTCTACTCCGTAAAACTTTTCATACACCTCTTTTGATAACCGGTAATCGGCAGAGAGGTCCACCACCTTGATACCCCGCTCCAGCAGCGGACGGACATATTTCATTGCCGCCGTATGGGGTACGGCCAGGAATGCAAAATCCGCATCTATTTCATCGACTGCAGGATTCTCGAATACAAGATTGGTGAATCCCTTAAGGTGAGGATGCTGGGATTCAATCGGTTTGCCTGCCAGCTTCCGGGAGGTGGCACATACGACTTCCGCCTGCGAATGGGTAAGTAGCAGTCGGATAAGGTCGCCCCCGGTGTAGCCGGATGCTCCGATGATTGCAATTTTCATACCTTTCTATACGATTTTAAAAATTTAATCCTTTTTATGAGAATTTCCGTCGAATTTCTCCTCAACACGTGTTTGCAAGGTCAAAAAAATGCGGAATCCTGCATGGCGCGGATGTGAGGAGCGTGCGGAATGTACCGGATTGCGAGTTCCGGCCTCAAATCACTAACTATTAATAATTATAATTATTAATCATTAAAATCGCCAATGTGTGGCGTAACAACGACCCGGGTCACACTATCTGACCGGTAAAATGTGCCATTCTCCATGGCCATGTCGACGGATTGCAGGATGAACATCAGAAAGAGCAGAATGTGCAAGGGAGATTTTTTTACAATCACACCGGATCGGAATGCAACGGGTTGAGATTGAAAAAAATGCTATTCTCCTGGTAAAAAGCACAGGAAAATGTAGTATATCCTGCGCAAATCCGGTCAAGACGGAACACAGACTGACAAAATGAGAATGAACGGAAAGGTGCACTAATATGGCAGAATCATTTGATGTGCCACTTGTTGATGATGAAAAATTATATGTCCCTGATCCTTCCATCAAGGAGCATGCCTGGACAAAAGATTATGAGAAAGCGTACAGTGAATTCCTTGCCGATCCGGACGGGTTCTGGGAGAAATATGCCAACCATCTTGAATGGTTCAAGAAATGGGACAAGGTAAAGGAATGGAATTATCCGTACGCCAAGTGGTTTGTCAACGCCAAATTAAATATCACGTATAATTGCTTGGACAGGCATATTGTCAACCACAGAAGGAACAAAGTGGCACTCATCTGGAGAGGTGAGGAGGGTGAGGAGCGTATCTTCACGTACCAGAAACTCTACAATGAAGTAAACCGCTTTGCAAACGGCCTTAAGAAACTTGGTATCTCCAAAGGAGATCGTGTATGCATATACATGCCGCTTGTTCCCGAACAGGTCATCGCCATGCTGGCCTGTGCACGGATTGGGGCAGTACACAGCGTTGTATTCGGTGGATTCGGGGTAAATGCCCTGAATATGCGTATCACAGACGCAGAGGCCAAGGTGGTAATCACCGCAGACGTGGCAATGCGCAGAGGAAAGACCATTCCCTTAAAGACCATCGTAGAAGAAGCCATCATCAATGCACCGAGTGTAGAGAAGGTTATCGTGCTCTCCCGGGAACAGAACCAACCGGTTCAGCTCCACAGGGAAATGGAGATCGATTTCTATGAACTGATGGAGGGAGTCTCTTCATCCTGCGAACCCGAGGTAATGGATTCAGAGGACCCGCTCTTCATTCTCTATACCAGCGGTTCCACCGGGACACCCAAAGGCATCGTCCATACCACCGGCGGATACATGGTGGGCACCTATTATACTACGCTTCACGTCTTTGATCTCAAAGATACCGATGTCTACTGGTGCACAGCCGATACAGGCTGGATTACCGGGCATAGTTATGTTGTATACGGGCCGCTCTGTGTTGGAGGGACGATAGTCCTCGGAGAGGTGGTTCCCGATTATCCCAATCCCGGTGCATTCTGGAAGATAGTCGAGGATTTGGGGGTTACCATCTTCTATACCGCACCCACCGCCATCCGCATGTTCATGAAAGTGGGTGAGGAGTGGCCGAATAAATACGATTTGAGCTCACTTCGCATCCTGGGATCAGTTGGGGAACCGCTAAATCCGGAGGCCTTTGAATGGTTCTACCATACTATCGGGAAAGATAAGTGCCCCCTGGTGGATACATGGTGGCAGACCGAGACAGGGATGCAGATGATAACTACTATGGTAGGTGAGCCTATGCGCCCGGGTTTTACCGGAAAATCTATTCCTGGTGTGGTAGCCGACGTGGTGAACAAGGAAGGCAAACCGGTGCCTCAGGGCACCGGCGGATTTCTGGTCATCAGGGAGCCATGGCCTGCCATGCTCCGCACGGTCTATAAAAACGACGAGCGTTATCGCCAGTACTGGAACACCATTCCCAACTGTTATGTGGCAGGAGACCTCGCGGTGAAAGGGAAAAACGGCTATATAATGGTAATTGGCAGGGCGGACGACCTGATTATTGTTGCCGGCCATAATATCGGCACCGCCGAGGTAGAGAGCGCACTGGTCTCACATAAGTCAGTGGCCGAGGCTGCGGTCATCGGAAAGCCCGACCCGGTCAAGGGCAATATCATCAAGGCTTTCGTGATTTTGCGGGTCGGGTTCTCCCCAAGCGACAAGCTCAAATCCGAGCTGATCTACCATGTCAGGATGACACTGGGTCCCATTGCCATGCCCTCAGAGATCGAGTTCGTGGACAAACTCCCCAAGACCAGGAGCGGGAAGATCATGCGCCGGGTGCTTAAGGCGCAGGAATTGGGAATGGATCCCGGCGACATCTCTACCCTGGAGGAGTGAGAGGCTCCTCCACATTATTTTTCAGGAGGGTCGCCATGACACCTGAAACGACTGATTCCATTTTTGGCATGCCTCCGGAGAGGGGGCGCTGGGTACTTGTAGCCTTCGGACTGATTATCAACCTCTGCCTGGGGACAATCTATTCCTGGAGTGTATTCGTACAACCCCTGAGCGACTACTTTGCCGGGGAGCTGGGCCAGACTGTGACAGCGGGCGAAATCCTCATGCCTTTTTCGGTTTTTCTGGCCTTTTTTGCCATAGCCATGCCCCTGACAGGGAAGTACATCGAAACCCTGGGGCCCCGGAAAGTGACCATTATCGGGGGACTCCTGACCGGCCTAGGCTGGCTTCTGGCCTCCACGGTGACCTCAGTCCAGATGCTCTATCTGGTATATGGGGTAATAGGCGGCATCGGGGTGGGCATTGCTTACGGGGTGCCGGTTGCGGTGGCAGCCCGCTGGTTCCCTGACAGGAGAGGTACGGCAGTAGGCATGACCCTTGTGGGTTTCGGCTTTTCAGCCTTCCTCACCGCGAATATCGCCGGATACCTCATATCAGGGATGGGGGTGATGACAACATTCCGGATCTTCGGCCTGGCCTTCATCGTACTGATCGTTTTGTTGGCACTGCCCCTGCGGTTTCCACCGCCGGGATGGGCACCTGCCGGATGGACTGCTCCTGTACCCCGCCCGGGTGAGGAAGTCTGTGAGTGCGATCGCTCCGCCATGGTTCGCACTACAGCCTTCTATGGGCTGTGGGTATGCTACTTCATCGGTTGCCTGGCAGGGCTGATGGCTATTTCCATTTCCAAGCCGGTTGGCACAGAAATAGGTATTGAAGCCGGCCTTGCTACCATGCTGGTGGGCTTCTTCGCCATCTTCAACGGTGGAGGAAGACCAATCTTCGGAGCCCTCACCGACCGTGTCAACCCCCGGAACACGGCCATAATCTCTTTTCTCCTGATCGGCCTGGCCTCCCTGTTGCTGTGGCAGGTTCCGGGGACTGTAATCTATATCCTGGCCTTTGCTATCCTGTGGGGATGCCTGGGTGGCTGGCTGGCTATTGCCCCCACCGCAACAGGGTCATATTTCGGAACCTGTGACTACCCCCGTTGCTACGGGGTTGTTTTCCTGGCTTATGGTGCGGGAGCAATCGCCGGACCCCAGCTTGCAGGGTTCATCAAAACGACAACCGGAAACTACCTAGGAGTCTTTCCCTGGGTACTCGGTCTGGCCGCTGTGGGGCTGGTTATGGCTTTCCTGCTCATGAAACCGCCGAAGGGGTACCCTTCATAACAATTTTTAGCCTTCCCTTACTCATTTCTCATTGGAAAGAGGACAGTGAATGCGATCTTTTCCTCGGGAAAGTAGCCTCGATTCTCCATATTGAAACTATTGAAAATTAGCCCGATATTTAATACCCGGACTTTTATGCGCTCTTTATTTGCATGCAATAAGTAATGACCATCCTGCCCGGGGAGGGCTTATGATGAGAAGATTACTGCAGATCCAGGTCTTTGATTCAAATAGTAAAACACCCAAAAACTTTTGATCAACATGGACTCGGAAAAGCAACTTCGCAGGGAGGGACTCGCCAAGTCCAGGATTGAGGCCCTGAGTGACGGAATTTTTGCCATTTCCATGACTCTTCTTGTTCTCTCACTGACGGTGCCGAACATTCCGCTGGATAAGGCCTCGGAGTTACTCCCGGGCGTGATTTCGGGACTGTACTCAGAGTTCCTCTTCTTCGCTATTGCATTCTTTATCCTGGGAGGATACTGGCTTGCCCATCACCGCATCCTCCATTCTGTAAAATACGTGGATGAGCGGCTGATCTGGATCAATATCCTGTTGCTCTTCTTCGTCGTGCTTATTCCCTTCACCACAACGCTCTCCGGAGACTATCCGAATGTCCTGGAGGCAGTCATCCTCTTTCACTTCAATCTCCTCGTTGCAAGCCTGCTCCTCACTATTCTCTGGACGTATGTCAGACATAATCAAATGACTCTTATGCCTGAGAGGGGCAAGGACCACCCTCCGGTGCAGGAAGCGATACCTAACCGTGTAATTGTCATCCCAGGTTTAATCGTTCTTGCAATTGCCGTCTCCTTTGTGGACACCCATGCCAGCATGTGGTGCTATATTCTTATACCGATCTCACTTTTCGTGCTGGATAGATTGCCAAAACGGAAGAAAGAGTGAAATATTTGTGCAAATGGCCTGTGACAGATGGAATGCAGAACACGAAGTGTGAACCATAGAGATTGGGAGACGGGATAGCGGCAGAAATTTGATCGCCGTTTTTTGTATTGACTGAGAATTGAATGCTACATATTTTGGGAAAATCAGGAATGAACATAATCTTCTAATGACATCCCGGATTTCTTCATACATCTGCGTACATAGTCGGGGATGCTTTGGAAGAGAGAAACCCGTACCCTATATTTTCATTGACACTGATACCAATTGCACTGGTAATATTATGGAGAAAAACCGTCTGGAGATACAATACCTCACCGCAGCCGATTACAAGGACAATCCCTTCGAGAAAGTAATCCTTCCCCTGGGTTCGCTGGAAAGCCATGGCCCCCATATGCCCTTTGGAACCGATGCATTCACCGCCTGGCTTCTGGCAAAAGAACTGGCTGAAAGGGTGGAAAATACGGCTGTTCTCCCCCCTGTGACCTACGGTATGAGCGAGCATTACAGGGACTTCCCCTTCACAGTATCCCTCACTTTCGAGACCGAGATCGCCCTGATCAGGGATATCCTGGAATCATTGCACAGGGAAGGGATTCGAAAGGTCTTCATCTTAAACGGCCATGACGGGAACATTGCCCCAATCGAGGTGGCTGCTCGATCGGTAAAAGTGGCACATCCAGAGATGCGAATCGTCTCTCTCGGAGCATGGTGGGAAACCCTTGCCGATCTTCTCCCTCCTGATTTCTTTGAGGTGTGGGGAGGATTGGGACACGGGGGCGAGGGGGAACTCTCTATGGGTCTGGCACTCTTCCCGGAACTCTGCCGGCCCGACCTTGCCAGGGGAGTGGTACCTGATCACCTCCCCCCGTACGCTGAAGTGAAATGGCTTTTTAAGGAATTGACAGACAGCGGTGCCAGTGGTGACCCCACCCGGGCCAGCCGGGAAAAGGGACTCCATATGAAAGAAGTATTGATGGGTGCCCTTGAGGAACTGTTTCTGCACCTTGATTCCTGCGACTGGGATTACAGGTCCGGATGCCTTAAGAAATAAGGTTGGACAGAGAGGCCTCCGGTAATATGCCGAATCACCCCCGCCGCGAATACGGGCTCGATCCCATTCTGGGAAAAGAACCGAAGGTCCTTATTTTAGGCAGCTTCCCGAGCAAAATGTCTCTTGAACAAAAACTCTATTATGCAAACCCCCGGAACCATTTCTGGAAGATAATGACGGTTCTTCTTAAAATTCCCCAAAAAAATAATATCGAAGAGAATACACGCCTCCTGGAAGAGCACCATATCGCCGTCTGGGATGTCATTGCCTCCAGGAAATTCCAGGAAGGAGCAATGGATCGGGATATCCGTGATGCCCGGCTGAACAATATAGCAGGTTTTATCAGACAGAATCAGACCATCCGGTTCATCGGGATAAACGGGGGAAAGGCATGGCAGTGCTTCCGTAAAGCTATGCAGGATGATCCATTACCAAAAACCCCTGCTGCCAGGAGACTTCCTTCCACAAGCCCGGCCAACGCCCGTTATTCCCTTGATGAGAAAATCAGGGCATGGAGGGTAATTCTTGAGTACCTCGAGTGAGATGCAAGCCCCGTTGTAGTTTATCATAGCATTTGGTATCTGCAAATTACCAATATCATCTGATCATTGGAGAACTTTCAGCACCAGCCATTTTTGTTGGAAAAGAAAGTCACAACAACAGGAGGGCAACACGGCAGCCAGCAATCCAATAACGCTGATCATTTTTTTAAGAGGGAAAGACATTGGTGGACATACAGATCATGACAGGTTCTCATTCATGATTAGGAGCGATATGATGATTAGAAAAATTTTCATATTCACAATCGTACTCCTGCTCATTGCAGGATTTGCCTTCGTCCCGGCTATTGCCGCAGGGAATGGTAACGGCGGCAATGGCGGGACCGGCGGAGGAAACGGCGCTTCTGACTCAGGTGGTAACGGAGGCGATGGTGGCACCGGTGGATCCGGCGGGGACGGAAGTGGATCCGAATCAGGTAGTTCCGGGAATGAGCAGTCGGGAGGTATTACCATCGGGATAGGGCCCACCGGATCGCAGGCACAGCAGGGACAGGACGGGCAGGAGGTACCTCCCCGCACCGAGGAGCAGTCGCGTGAACAGCAGGAGAACATAGAACAGCCCGGCATCCAGATTCACCAGCAGGACCGGGACGAGATCCAGGGAAGGACCAGGGACGAGTTCCTTTCCCGGATCCAGGAGATGGAGATGGACCAGGAGCAGGACCAGACCCGGGACAGGGACCAGGCAAACCTCTCACTGGCAGTCTATTCCTTTTCCATAGCCGCGAACGTTACAGGAGATGCCGGACCCCGTCTTACGCAGCTTTCCGCCCAAATCAACCAGTCCCTCGAGAATGCCACACAGGCGGAAGTGAGAATCCGGGAGCGCAGCTCATTCACAAGAATGTTCCTTGGTGGCGATTCAGAGGCCGCGGGCATTATTCTCCAGACATCTGAACAGAACCAGGAACGATTGCAGGAGATGAAGCAACTGCTGCAGGATTGCGATTGTGACCCACTGGTTCAGGCGAAACTGCAGGAACAGATCCAAACCCTTGAGCAGGAGCGGGACCGCCTCCGGGTCCTGGCGCAGCAGGAGCAGAATGATACCGGTCTCCTGGGATGGCTGTTCAGGTGAGCAAGGAAGAGGAGTGAAATTCCCTCCTCTGTATCTTCTCCATAAGTGAGGCACAGAGGCGTGAAGGAATTTCCTGGAATTCATCACTGAATATCCTTATCTCTTCGGGATTCTTACCTGTATTCCGATGAGTCTCACTGTTACTCTCACCTTTGCCCTCGTGGTTGCCCTTGAGATTATCATTCCCCTGGCACTGGGTTATCTCATTATTAGAAGATACGGCCTCCGCTGGTCGATTTTTCTGTACGGGGCCCTTTTTTTCATACTGTCACAGGTTATACATATCCCCCTCCTCTACCTGGCAGAACCATCATATTCCGAATGGATCAGGAGTGCAATCGCCGACCCTGCCCTTGCCCTGGCAGCCCTGGCCCTCTTCCTCGGCCTCTTTGCAGGTGTGCTGGAGGAGTGTGTCCGCTACCTGGTTTTCTCCCGTTTCTTCCCCAGAAAAAAGATAAACCTCACAAGGGAGCATGGTCTTCTATTTGGAGCGGGCTGGGGTGGAATTGAATCCATATTCGTGGCCCTCCTGGTACTGCAGTCAATGATCCTCTATATTGTGCTCACATCCGGCGGACCGGAAGCGCTGCTTATCAATGCCACCATAGGGGACCCTTCCCAGATGGCTGCCCTGGAAAGCATAAAAGCACTCACCCCCACAGACATCCTCCCCGGACTCTTTGAGCGGATAATGACAATCACCCTTCATATCGCCTTTACAATGCTTGTACTGCTGGCAGTAGCCAGGGCCAGGTTGCTCTATCTCCTTGCTGCAATTGCATGGCATACGGTAATGGATTTTTTCGCTGTGTATATAGCCCTCATGTATGGAATCTGGCCAAGCGAAGCAATATTGGCAGTGAATGCGGTACTCGGGATTGCGGTCATCTGGGGGATATGGAAGGCGATGGAGAGACGAGAATTGGTATCTTCTCTATAAAGGTTATGATTATATAACATATTGTTATTTTATTCTAACATATGATGAAAAACATCACACCTATAAAACTGGAAACTCTCCCCCCTTCATATCACGCCCCTGCATCCTTTGTATTCATTCATTCAGGAAAGAGAATGATTGAAAACCATCCGGGAGACATCCATGAAGACCCGTATTAAGGAGTTTCGTCGCAGAAAAGACATGACACAGGCCAGCCTGGCCGATGCCGTTGGTGTGCGGAGGGAGACTATCATATTTATGGAGAGGGGAAAGTACAATCCCTCCTTAAAACTGGCTCACGACGTAGCGAAGGTGTTGGAGTCGAGTATCGATGATCTGTTCATCTTCGAAGAGGACGCAAGTGATTACGTGGTGCTGGAAGACTAAATAAATCGTATTCCTATTCTCTTCTCTCCGCGACCATCATCTCCCTCTTCTTCACCCACTCCCTCACCGGCATACATAACGATACCACCACAAGGAAACCGATTTTTTCCTGTGCTGATACTCCGTTATCGGCCCCGGGGTGTAGTGGGTTAATTTATATCAAAACCAGTATTGACATGTATGATCCTCCCGCAGCACCGCCTTATCTTGGTCATCGTTATCCTCCTCGCCTGCTCCATCACCCCGGCGCAGGCACTCCTGTATCTTCAGGATGTCGATATAACGCCTGCAGCCCCGGATCTTCCTTCCCTGACAACCCTGAACGCCACTGCATCCATCGAGATCATACCTTCCGGCGCGACGACATTTTCCAGCAGCCATACACTCATATTGTCCACGGAACTTGACCATGCCCGCTGGGACGTGCAAATATTTGTCGACGGAATACGGGGAGCGGTTATCCCGAAGGACGGAAATTATGTATTCGTGAACGGGTTTCTCCTCTCCTACCCCACCAGCAGGGATATTTTAGTAAAAATTGCACTTGAGGGAGTGGTGCCGGCATCCCCGCAAGGCACGCCGTTTATTGTGATGCGCGTGGCGGAACTAAACAACCAGAACCGGATTGTGACAGGATCAGAACAGATTGTCACCAGGTCCATTGTTCAACCGGAATTACCTCAACCTTTGCCTCTTCCCAATGAGACTGTCAGTTGGGAAGAGACCGTAATGCCAGGCCCCACAAGGGCAGGGATCCCGGTGATTGCCATCCTGGGTGGACTTCTCATTGCAGTTGCAATCCTGATTGCCCGGTCGCACAGTCATATCTGATTAAGGAAAGCGGCTTATCGCGACTTTCCGTATCATGACCCCATATATTCCGCGAGAACCTGCGCTAACCTGGAAATCCCGGCCTGTATGCGCTCCGGGTCTGCGTTTGAAAAATTCAGCCTGACGCCCCTGTCACCCGTTCCGTCGGTATAGAAAGGAGTGCCCGGAAGAATTGCCACGTTCTTAGCAAGTGCCCGCCTCCAGAGCTCCATCGCAGAACACCCGTCCGGAAGAGTGAGCCAGATAAACATACCTCCGTCAGGGCGAGTGTACCGGATCTGTTCAGGGAACATTTCATCCATCATACGAAGCATAAGAGTGCACCGCTCTCCGTATGCCCGGGTGATTTCAGCAATATGGAAATCTATATCGGTATCTGCAAGATAACGGGAAAGCACCCGCTGGGAAAAGATGTTTGAGTGAAGATCTGAGGCCTGCTTTGCTGTAATAGTATGATCAATTACTTCTTCGGGCCCGCAAATCCAGCCCATCCGAAGGCCGGGAGCCACTATTTTTGAGAATGAGCCCAGGAGAATTACACGGTCCTGGGGAAGCAGGGCCCGGAACGTGGGATGATGTGTGCCTGTAAACCGGATTTCGCCGTATGCATCGTCCTCCACGACGAGTGTATCGGAGTTCCTGAAAAGAGTTGCAGATTCTCTCCGGTTCGCGGTGCTGTAGGTGATTCCCGAAGGATTCTGCGAGTTGGGGATGACGTAGCAAAACACCGGGTCATAAGAATCGAGAACCCCCGCCAGTTGTCCGGTATCAAGGCCGTCATAATTCAGGGGAACGCTCAGGAATTCCGGGATATACTGAGAAAATGCCTGGATTGCCCCCAGGTATCCGGGTGCCTCGATGCCAACCGGATCACCCTCGTCGATAAAGATCCGACCCACAAGATCGAGGGTCTGCTGCGATCCGTTCGTGATAAGTATCTCATCCGGATCAACCGATATGGAGAGCCTCTTTTTGTAACGGTTGGAAATCCATTCCCTTAGAGGGAGATACCCTTCTGTGGTGGAATACTGGAGAGCTGCTTTTCCCTCCTCTTTTAAAACGGAATTGGCTGCCTTCCGGATTCCTTCCGTATCCAAAAAATCGGGGCTGGGAAGCCCTCCGGCAAATGAGATAACATCAGGCCTCTCGGTAACTTTCAGGATTTCCCGGATCATGGATTGCGGGGTAGCCCGTATTCTCCGGGAAAACTTGTAATCTGTTGTCCTGGGCATTATTGCGCCTTCCTGAATATAATTGAGTATTTCTATTGGATACAGAAGCTTATGAAATTATCATGATTAATCAGGATATTTCCCGGATGATCCCTGGAAAGCAGGTATTAAAAGGGAGTGATCCGCCTGAAAAGGCATATTGGTTAGCGAATCAGCCTTTACCGGGCTCTTTGAAATGCGGGCAGGCTGTAAGGCAACGACTGCAAAGCATCTCCGTATCCCATGCTATACGATTGACTGAACGCTGCAGCAACGGCGACATGGCATTTTTCCCAAACATCCAACAGAAAAACGGACGCAGCGATCGGGGAACTGCATGACTCACATTCTCGCATCGGAGGACATCCACTCCATTTTCTGTGAGCGCTCCAACAGGACACGCTTTGATACATTTTCCACATTCGAAGCAGTGTGTTCCTCCAATAGAAAGTAGGACAGGCTCCAGTTCTTTTTCGGTCACAACTGCCCCAAGGGCCAGACGGTTCCCATATTCCGGTGAGATGAGGAGAGTGTTTCGACCGATGACTCCTATCCCTGCCTCCTGTGCACAGTGCTTGAGTGAGAGAAGTCCCATTATCCTCCCGTTATGGACCCTGACCGGGAAGAAAGAAGGTACTGGAACTGAGGTAAAACCTTCTGAATTATATCTTTGTGAAAGCCGGGAAGCTGTTTTTTCAAGCAGTGTGATGACTTCATGAAGTTTTTTTGTCTTTTCACGGCTCCCGAGCGAGTATACATCCGATGGAACCGCTTTTCCGAAGACAATCAGGGTCTTCGCAGCAGGGAGCAGGTTCCGGGGATGAAAGCCTTCCGGTGCGGAGCAGTCGGAAACCGGCAATACAGCATAGACATCCATCGCTTCCAGATTAAAGAACTGCAGGAGATCCATTCTAAAAAACGATTAAGCTTTTTCAGGTCAAAAATTGACCAGTAATGTATATTCAACGCAACCCTTTATGTGTACGAGTAATACTATGCCATTTCATCAAAAATTGTTTCGAGCCATATCATCCCGGAAACTACTGAAATCCTGTTGCCGGGAAAAGAAGAAAAGAGAGAGAATGGACTGACCAGTCAATCGGGTGATTTATGCAATACAGAATGGTGCCAAAAACCGGTGAGAAACTTTCTGCCCTTGGCTTCGGCGGGATGAGATTCCCTATGCAAAAAAATGGCCGGATAGACAAGGAACAGACAGCAAGACTCCTGCAATATGCAATCGACAACGGGATCAACTACATCGATACCGCCTATATGTATCACAATGGTGAGAGCGAGGTGGTTATCGGGCAAGCCCTCGAAGGCGGGTACCGGGAGAATGTGAATCTCGCCACAAAACTTCCACACTGGTATGTCCGGAAATATGAGGATATGGAGCATTTCCTGGATATCCAGCTGTCACGACTCCGGACAGACTGCATCGATTATTACCTTATCCATAGCCTTAAATGCGAGAGTTGGGAGAGAATCCGGGACATGGGCGTGCTTGATTTCCTTGACCGCATGAAATCCGAGGGGAAAATCCGTAATGCAGGGTTCTCATTCCATGATTCTCTCCCGGTTTTTAAGGATATCGTGGACGCATACGATTGGGAGTTTTGCCAGATTCAGTACAACTACCTGGACGAGCGGCACCAGGCCGGGACGGAAGGGCTGTTATATGCAGCCGGCCGGAACCTGGCGATCATGGTCATGGAGCCGTTGAGGGGAGGCCTTCTGGGACGACCGGCTCCAGGTGAAATCGGGAAGATATGGGATAAATTAGCGGTGAAGCGTTCCCCCGCAGAATGGGGATTTCGCTGGGTTCTCGACCACTCCGCGGTTTGCGTTGTCCTCTCCGGCATGAATGCAAAAAGCCAGTTGGAGGAAAACATCCGGGTTGCCGCGGATGCCCTGCCCATGTCTCTCACCGGTAAAGAACTGGCAGTCATTGCAAAGGCCCGGGATGCATGGAGGTCACTGATGAGAGTTTCCTGTACAGGGTGTGCCTACTGTATGCCCTGCCCCGCCGGGGTGAATATCCCTGAATGCTTCTCACTTTACAATGCTTCCTTTTACGATCGCGAAAAGGGCAAAATCCCTCCTTCATCATCAAGATTCATGTATATGGTCAACCTCGGGGGAGTAATGGGAACTCCCGAGTGTGCATCACTCTGCAAAAATTGCGGCAAATGTGTAAAGGCCTGCCCCCAACAGCTTCCTATCCCCAAACTCCTGGAAGACGTAAGAAACAGGATGGAAGGGAGGGCTCTCTGGTTAAAACGGCCATTTTTGAGAATTGCTATCGGCCTCATGCGTCGCTATGAAGGCAAAAAAACCAGGTAAAGACAGGTGAAACCGGGGGATACTGGCTATATCACCCCTGCCGGATAAATGGCAGGCCATTTTTGACATGTGTCCCGGGGCTCTTCCAGGGACAGAAAATTGCATTGCACTCCCACGACTTTCATATCCAAAAATAAGGGGAAAAGCACCATTCCTTATAAAATCCATTCCTGTGTGTAAAGAATATCCCTGCTTTCTCATAGCAGCAGCAGCACAAGGGAAAGGGTGACAAGCTTGGCCGTCATGCTGCAGATGTACGACACGGCTGTGATTTTCAGTCCGAACTTTCCGAAGAGGGATAGATTGAGAGGCAGGGTATAACGGAGATAGATGAGTGTTATGACCATCATGCTCCCGATGAGCAGTGTGATAAGGGCGTCTTTGACCACCAGGACACCGGTGGCCATCAGGGATGCCACGACCGCGTACCCGGCATAGGACCTGAGAATCTGTGCGACCAGGGCGGTGGAACTCTCCCCGGGAAGACCGATAGCTCCCAGCAATGGGGCAAAAAGTGCTCCTATCAGGTCCATTACCCCATAAATGGTAAGGACGGTGAAAGCCAGGACGGCAATAACCGTGACAGGGATGATTCGCCGCAGTTGGGGCCCGGCCTTGGATAAGCCTGCCCTGACATTCCCGCGGGAGAACGATATCTTTGCAGGGGGTGCCTGTTCCCCTGCGCATTCCCCTCCCAATTCCTTCTTTCCCAGGATAAACCGGGTGTAGAGAATAGCTCCCAGCATCTGCAGGAAACTTGAGAAGAGGTTTAAGAAGACATGCAGCCCCCCTACAACCGGACCCAGGAGCACTATGGCTGCCGGAAGGTGCACGCGGAAGAGTGACTCCCCCAGCACTACGGGGAATGTGCTCATAACAAGGGCAGGGATGATCTCCTCCTTCTCCACCTTGCCATCATTGTAGAGGCCGGCAAACATGGCCTTTCCTGCCGTAGGGTTGATGAAAATGGCCAATATGGAAGTCGTGGCTGGCTCCGAAAGGCCCGAAATGCGGCAGAGAGGCCGGGTGAGACGGGTGAGCCTGCCGAATACACCGGTCTCCACTAAAATGCTTGCAAGGATTATTCCCGCTGTGAGAAGAATTACAGCCTCCACCAGGTAGGAGAAAAGGACATCCAGTGAAGCGATATTCGCGGGCATCTCATATCTCGTCGGACGGAGAGGCACTTATGGGGATCGGTGAGGATTGGGGCATATGCATGCTGCCTGGTCCATCTTGATGCCGGTCAGGCTGTCCGTAATCTTTACCTGGCCGCCAGCATGGTGATCTGCTGCGCATACGTAACTGGGGGTTTTAACCATCATATCCTGGCTTACTTGCTGGAAATCGATGGGATTGAAGAATTCGTCATCAAATGTGCCACAGTGGAAAAGAAGGAAAAAGAACAAATTTCAGAAAGGGGCCTCATGAGTAAGAAAAATTCTGGATAAAGTGTGCATCTTCATTGAACGGTGCTATCCTGACATCCCCTAAATTTATTTAAATTGCCTGCGCTATCTGGTTCATGCCAACTATTGTACATTTTAACCTGCCTGCCGATGATCCCGAGAGGGCGAGATTGTTCTACAGGGAATTGTTCGGATGGAAATTCGAGGCTCCTCCCGGGTTTCCTGACTATTACCTGGTGGAGACCGAAGACCTGGAGGGAATGCCGGGGATCGGAGGGGGTATGGGAAAGAGGGAGAGCCCCTACCAGCAGATCACTAATTATATCGGCGTTTTATCTGTCGACGAATACCTGGCAAAGGTTGAGTCCCTGGGAGGAAAGATTATCCTTCCGAAGATGCCTGTTCCCGGATTCGGTAACCTTGCAGTCTGTATGGACACCGAGGGAAATCCTTTCGGGCTTTGGCAGGAGGAAACCGCAGTCGAATAGCGATTGTCATTTGGAGAATGTTTTGGAAAACACCCGGTTAACGTATGTAATTTATGCAGTTTATTCACGAATTCATAGACGAAATACGGGTCTGATAGCCGAATCCTGCCAATGAAAAATATATTTTCAGGAGATATGATGACATGATTACCCAAGTGCATTTTATCACAACATATATGTGTACACATACCTGTGACCACTGTTTTGTATGCAGCAGTCCTGCATCGGAAGGAACATTTACCCTAAGCCAGATTATAAGAGCGCTCGATCAGGCCCAAGCCCTTGGCACGGTGGACATGATCTACTTTGAGGGGGGTGAACCGTTCCTGTTCTATCCTCTCCTGAAAGAAGGTATCCGGCATGCACGGCTGCGGGGGTTTGCTGTTGGCGTAGTGACAAACGGGTACTTTGCTACATCAGATGAGAATGCCCGCCTCTTTTTGGAACCCCTGACAGAATTAGGGATTGCTGATTTCAGTATCAGCGATGATGTCTTCCATTACGAGAACCGGGTTGACAACCCGGCCCGTCGTGCGTTCACGATAGCTCGGGATATGGGGATTGCAGCGTCGGTTCTTGCTCTTGATTCCGGCGCTTCAGGGCCTGACACTCCCGGTTCGCCCCGCGAAGAAAAAACCGGGATTGTTACCGGTGGAGGCATCATGTTCAGAGGTCGTGCTGCAGGCAAATTAAGCCGGTATGCTTCCCGGAATAACTGGCAGCAATTCACACGCTGCCCCTATGAAGATCTTGTCAACCCGAAACGCCTTCATGTCGATTCGTTCGGCAATCTCCAGATCTGCCAGGGGATTACTATAGGAAATATTTGGGAGCGCCCGCTTCAGGAACTAATAGACCGTTATTCAGCAGTCAGGCATCCTGTCTGCGGACCACTGGTACAGGGGGGACCGGTACAACTTGCCCGGGATTTGGAATTCACACCTCCTGCCGATGTCGCGGATGCATGCCACCTCTGTTTCCTTGCCAGGAAAGCCAGAATAGGGATGTACCCGGAGATCCTGAGCCCCGGGCAGGTTTATTGTAATGAATGACAGAACCACATCCTAAAAAATTCAGAATGCTGTTTACTCCACAAAACACAAGGCTCCACATCCATGGAGCGTAATTGTAGATTTATTGTACTCAGGGAGTGAGAACTCTTCCCTGAAAAAGCAGGCCAGATCTGTTATCCATTTCGCCGGCATGCGGCGATAAAGTTCTTCTTTGCCTCCCGTTTCGGTTACCGTTGTTGCGAAGGCGGATAAGGGGCAGTCCTTTTTGGCATTATTCTATCACATGTCAACAGAAGAGGATATTAAAAAATCTTTCCCGCTCTTTGGCCCGATGCGTCGCCGCATCAAGGGGAGGCCAGGCGGGGATAAAAACCGGGCATCATGGCCCGGGAATCTTCCCGGGTTCATTCAGCGGTTCATCCCCCGATCTTCTTCAGATGCCTCTTTCAGGTTGCGGACCAGTGCACCCACCCTGATCCTCATTTCCTCATGCCCGCCGGACTGCTCCCCGATTATCCGCACGATCGCAGACCCCACGATCATCCCGTCGGCCCCCGCTTTCGTGTAAGCCCTTATGTGTTCCGGGGTTGATATCCCGAACCCCGGCACGACCGGGAGAGATGTCCTTTCTTTTACTTCCCGGATACAGGAAAGCACCTCGGGCGATAGTTCATCCCGCACCCCTGTCACACCCATGGCTGCAATAAGGTAGATGAATCCTCCTGCCATCTCGAGGATATCCCCGATTCTCTCAGGCGAGGTGGTCTGGCTTACAAAGAGGATAGGCTCGATTCCTGCATCTCTCGCTGCAGTACAGAATGGAGCCGCTTCTTCCAACGGCACATCAGCTACCGCCACTCCGTCCGCACCCGCGTTGGCGGCATCCTGGTAAAACTTCCGGATCCCCCTCTGTATCACGATATTGGCATATGTAAGGATAACCAGGGGTATCTTCGATTTTTCCCGAATCTCAAGGATTTGGGAAAACAGTCGATCTGTATCCATTCCGGCCTGAAGCGCCCTTGATATCGCCTCCTGGATAACCGGCCCGTCAGCAACCGGGTCGGAGAAAGGCATCACCAGCTCTATGCAGTCGGCACCGGCGGCCTCCATTTCAAAGACCAGTCTGATGCTGGCTTCATAGTCCGGATCACCGGCAACCGTGCATGCAACAAGCAATGGATTTTTTGCGGATTGAAATGCCTGCGAAAGCCGCGATGCGTTGCTTTTTTCGCGAATCACGGGCATTCCCCCATGAGGGCAGCTACCTGGGCCACGTCCTTGTCCCCCCGGCCCGATAGGTTGATAACAAGAATATCTTCTTTTTCGAATTCGGGGGCAATTTTCCTGGCCAGGGCAATTGCATGGGCAGATTCAAGAGCCGGCACTATCCCCTCGGTACGGGAGAGGTAGAGGAACGAGTCGATAGCTTCGGAGTCTTTTATCGCATGATATTTTACACGGCCATTATCCTTCAGGAAACTGTGTTCGGGCCCAACTCCAGGATAGTCCAGACCGGCTGACACACTATGTGATTCCATTATCTGCCCGAATGCATCCTGGATCAGGTAGGTGTAAGTGCCGTGAAGCACTCCCGGCCTCCCCCGGCAGAGGGTAGCACCATGTTTTCCGTCCAGCCCTTCCCCGCCTGCTTCGGCTCCGTAAAGCGCTACATTATCATTAAGGAAGGATGTGAACATCCCGATGGCATTTGAACCTCCCCCCACGCAGGCCACCATGGCATCCGGAAGTCTCCCTTCTTTCTCCTGTACCTGCCGGCGGATCTCCTCCCCGATTACTTTCTGGAAATCCCGAACCAGGGTGGGGTAGGGGTGCGGGCCGACAACCGAACCGATGAGATAATGGGTATTCCGTACATTGGCAACCCAGTTACGGAGAGCCTCGTTGATAGCGTCCTTAAGCGTCCGCGAACCTGAGTTCGCAGCGATTACCCTTGCTCCAAGCATCTGCATCCGCGCTACATTAAGCGCCTGGCGCTTCATGTCCTCCGCCCCCATGAACACATCCACCGAGAGGCCCAGGGCAGCCCCGGCAATTGCAGACGCAACACCGTGCTGACCTGCTCCGGTCTCGGCGATTATCCGGGTCTTTCCCATAAATTTCGTCAGCAGTGCCTGTCCAAGGGCATTGTTCAACTTGTGTGCGCCGGAATGGAGGAGGTCCTCCCGCTTGAGATACACCTTGCATCCCAAATCACGCGACATGTTCCGGCAAAAGGTAAGTGGCGTCTCCCGTCCCGCATATTCATGCAGGTAATACTGCAGCTCAAGGCGGAATGTTTCGGAGGGAACGATAGTCCTGCAGGCGTTTTCCAGTTCATCCAGGGCATAGACCAGGGTTTCCGGCACATAGCACCCACCGTATGGTCCAAACCGTGTATTATCAATCATATCTTCACTCCTTTTGCTGCACCGATGAATTTCCTCACCTTTACCGGGTTCTTTTTCCCCGGGGCATCTTCCACCCCTGTGGCTACATCTACTCCATAAGGGCGAATCCTACTCGCGGCTCCCGCGACATTCTCCGGGGTCAGCCCTCCTGCAAGCAGGACGGGCACCCGGCTTGATTGGACCAGCATCCGGGCAAAATCCTCATCAAACAACTTTCCAGAGCCGTGGCTTGCATCTACGATGAGAGCATCAGCGTCATCAGGCACCGGATCACCCGGGCCAACAGCCCGAATGACATTCACTCCGTAGTCCTGCGGATAGAGGGTTGGACAGAAGATCTGGACTGCATCCGGCTCAAGAATCCTGATCATCTCCTCGAGTTCATTTTCTGCGATGGTATGGGATACGCAGACCCTTGCCACGCCGGGCCCTGCTGCAGCAAAAATATCTTTTGCCTCTTCTGGGGACACGGAACGTGGTGACCGGGAGAAAAGCACCACTCCAATTATATCCGCCCCGGCCTCCGCAGCGATATGTGCATCGCCCGGCGAGGTAATTCCACAGATTTTCACGCGAATACAAATCCCTCCAGACGCCTGATCGGGTTTCTTGATGCCATGACCGAAGAACCTATTAAAAATCCGTCCACAGATTGACGCAGATTTTTCACATCAAATGGCCAGATGATGCCGCTCTCTGCCACCACCTTCCGGCCGGCACGCCTGACAAGGGGGGCCAGCCTGTGGGTTGTTGAAAGTTGAATTGTAAAATCGTGCAGATTCCGGTTATTGATCCCAATCATCTGCGTATCAGTATCCAGTGCAGCCCTGATCTCTTTTTCGCTGTGCACCTCTACAAGGGGCTCCAGGCCGAGATTGATAGATGCATCAACGAACCCACCCAGCCGCTTCCCCAGTATACCCGCAATGAGAAGAACAGCATCCGCTCCCAGGTAACGGGTCTCTTCCAGCTGCCGCTCATCTATAATGAAGTCTTTTCTGAGAATTGGAACATTTACGTGTGGCCGAATAGACGGAATAAGCTCCGTGCTGCCATGGAAGAAAACGGGTTCGGTGAGGATGGAGAGGGCGCAGCACCCTGCTGAGACCAGCATCCGGGCCAGTGCAACCGGATCGTCTCCTTGCCTTATAACCCCCCGCGACGGGGAGGCAAACTTTATTTCCGAAATAATCGCATTCCGCCCATCAACTCGTTCAAGAGCCTGATAAAGACTGAAATTTCTCTCTTTTCCCGGAACCGCGGTTGAAATGTCATCCGGCAGTTTCGCAATCCGGTTTGCCGTCGCCTCGATTATGCGGTCCATTATCATATTTTCCTCCCTGATTCAACAATCAAATCATCCAGTTTCGCAGCTGCAGCCCCGGATGTGATAGCGTCCCCGGCAAGGGCAATACCCTCTTCATGCGTTGACGCCCGTTCTCCCAGGTAGATGGCAGCCCCTGCGTTCATCACCACGATATCACGTGCAGGGCCTTCCACGCCATCCAGAATACCACGGATAATTGCCGCGTTTTGATCTGGAGAATGACCGAGAAGCATATGGCGGGGCGCCCGTGAGATCCCAAACTGTTCGGGAGTCAGGGTAGACTGGCAGATATTCCCATTTGCAAGTTCTGCCACACTGGTCTTTCCGGAAATGGTTATCTCGTCGAGGCCATCTCCATGAACCACCATCGCTTTCTTCGCACCAAGCGTGCGTAGTGCCTGCGCAAGAGTAAGTGTCAGGCGGGGGTCAAAAACACCCAGCAGGCGTGCAGATGCCCTCGCAGGGTTAAGAAGCGGGCCCAATACGTTAAAGACCGTGGAAAAACCCAGATCTCTTCTGGCCCGGGCTGCATACCGAAGGGCAGGGTGAAACGCCGGAGCAAAAAGGAATCCGATTCCAATATTTTCAACCATCCTTGAGACTTGTTCAGGGGGCAGGTCTACTTTCACCCCCAGGGCTTCCAGCACATCTGCTGACCCGCAGGAACTGCTCACTTTCCGGTTGCCATGCTTTACCACAGTCACCCCTGCTCCGGCAGCAACAAGGGCGGCTGCAGTGCTGATATTGAATGTCCCGAACCCGTCACCGCCGGTACCGCAGGTATCGACAAGTATACCCTCAACCCTGGGCTTGATGGAAATGGCATGCCGCTGCAGCACATCTGCAAATGCAGCAATCTCTTCTGCAGTCTCTCCCTTGAACCGGAGACCGGTGAGGAAGGCCCCCATCTGCGCCTCTGTTGCCTTTCCTGTGGCAATCAGTTCCATGGCTGCAGATGCCTCGGAAACGGAAAGGTTCCTTCCCGCAGCGATTCTTGCCAGCACTGCCTGCATCATGCACCTCGCTGCAGAAGGAAATTTTTCACGAGCTGCATGCCTTCAGGGGTCATTATGCTCTCCGGATGAAACTGGACTCCGGTGATAGGGAGCTCACGATGCCTGACTGCCATCAGGCACAAATCATCTGCAGATACTGCGAGCGTTTCAAACTCCTCAGGGATATCTTCCGGGGAAACAGCCAGTGAATGATATCGTGTTGCAGAGAACGGGTTAGGAAGACCGGAAAATACCCCTTTTCCGGTATGGATAATGCTGCTTGTCTTCCCATGCACAGGGACATTCATACGGCTGATTTTGCCTCCATATGTTTGAAGGATGGTCTGATGACCAAGGCAAACACCCAGGATAGGTACAATACCTCCAAATTCCCGGATTACTTCGGGGCATATCCCCGAATCTTCGGGAGTTCCCGGACCGGGGGATAGGATGATATAGTCAGGATCTGTTTCCCTGACACGTTCCAGGGGCATATCGCAGGTAACTGCATGGGGTATCCCTCCCAGACATCCCACCATCTGAAAAAGATTATAGCTGAAACTATCAAAGCAGTCGATAATAGTCACTTTCATCAGATATCCCCCGCCTGGAGAACCGCCTTCATCATGGCCTGAGCTTTATATTCAGTCTCTTCAAATTCCCTCTCCGGTATCGAATCTGCTACGATTCCGGCTCCGGTAGAGAATTCCACCCGTTCTTCGCTCACCCGCAGGGTACGTATGGCAATGGCGTATTCAAGCAGGTCGTTGAACCCGGAATATCCCACAGCGCCTGCGTACAGGCCCCGGGGATGGGCCTCCAGTTCAGCGATGATCTGCATGGCCCGGATCTTGGGTGCTCCGCTCACCGTACCCGCGGGGAAACAGGCGGCAAGGGCGTCAAAACGGTCACAATCTTTCCGCAGGCGGCCGCATACCCTGGATACGATGTGCTGCACGTGAGAGAATCGTTCGATCTCCATGAATTCCGGAACCTTGACTGATCCAAAATCTGCCACCCGGCCGATATCGTTCCTGGCCAGATCCACCAGCATAAGATGCTCGGCATTTTCCTTCCGGTCTTCCAGCAGTTCCATGGCCAGAAGATCATCCTCCTGCGAATCTCTCCCTCTGGGACGTGTGCCGGCGATAGGGACAGTCTGTACCGTTTTTCCTTCCACCTTCACCAACATCTCCGGGCTGGACCCGATGATTATCTCATCCCCGAAATTAAGGTAAAAGAGATAGGGAGACGGGTTGATTGCCCTTATGGCCCCATAAATCTTCAACGGGTCTCCATGGTAGGGACATGCAATCCTCCTGGAAAGCACAACCTGGAATATATCGCCGGCCCGGATGTGATCCTTTGCCTTACGGATCGCTTCCTGGTATTCGAGCCGGCTCATGGTTGTCGTGTGAGATAGAGGTTTATCCGCAGTATTCCCGATCTTCTCTTCAACGTCAGGTTCCACAGATTCAATTCTTTCCTTAAGAGCCCTGATTCGTCTTAGAGCCTTTTCCTCCTCTTCTTCCCGGTTACTGTCCGGGAAGAGCACAAGGTCATCAAAGAGAAGGCAAAATCTCTGTACATGGTCATACACAATACCCCTGGTGCCCATCAGGAACCGGGCCAGGGGACTCTCTTCACTCCCAGCCTTCACCAGGCCCCTGGTGAGACCGGTAACCATGTCGTAGGCACAGTACCCTACGAAACCTCCAAAAAAACCGGGTTCTGGAGATCCCTCATACAGTAACCTGGATGAGATGTCCCGGAGCTGGCTGATTGGATCCGCCCCCTCCACAGTCGAGAAAAGGAGCGAAAGATCTTCTCTGCCTTCCAGGCCAATATCCCCTTTCAGGGTAAGGACAAGTTCCGGTTCAAGGCCGATAATGGAACGAACCGCCCGGCGGGGCATTCCCTCCATCGATTCCAATATATATCCTCTTTCGATATCCAGCGACCGGAAAAGCGTATAGGGATTTGCAGATGGAAGCGGTATTTTTTCGGTGATCGCAACAATTGTCGCTAATTTGTGCAATTCACTATTCATGCGTGGAGCATGCCGACTGGCCGTCTTACTGACGGCGTTCCCCAGTCCAGGGACATCACCCGGTTATGTGGCGTGGCTTTCATGTATTATTAAGTACATCAATGTACGTATATATACTTTGGTGTATAATTTTGTATATAGAATGGAATGATTATCCTCACAGGGCATATAAAATCGGGAGTATTTGAGGATGGTTTAATCTTCAAATGAAAATATTCGCTCTTTTATTGCAATTGGTGCTTCTGATGGAATTTGAAAGATACCCCCGCCTGGCGCATTTCATCATTCCTCCTTATTTTTCACCTCGTAAAGGAGATGCAGGTGGCCACCTTCACATCTTTCACATTCAAGGAGACTAAGCGCTATCGGACCACTCTTTCCTGATCTCGACCGGTAGAGGAGGACATTCGTCTCTGTGGAGAGAGTGGGAACAATAACAAGGGAGATCTCATCCACCAACCCGGACTCCAGGAGTGCGGTATCAAGGGTTTCACCCGTATCGGTCACCAGAGTTTTGACTCCGTAATCACGGTAGAGTAATTCAAGTGCCTTTGACAAATCCACCCGTTTCCTTCCGACATTGATAATTTCGTATTCTCTTTCCTTCAGAAAATGGATATACTCCCTGGGAGTCTCTTCCGATACGAGGATGATGATATCCCTGATATATTCCATTCGTCTGAAAAAATGAAGGACAGGGGATAATCTCCCCCGGCTGTCCACCAGAACCCACCATGGCCTCTTTTCATCAGGAAATACAGGGCGCTTCCGGAAATCCGACTCCTCCTCGGGAGGTATCTCGATCCTGGCCGCAAGAACCGTATCTGCACCCACAAGCATCGCATCCGGCGAATGGGAGAGAACAGTAGAGTAATACACGCTAAAATCAACAAAAAATCCTGTAAGCGAGCCGTTGAGGCTGACGGCATTGGAGAGGATCACTTTTGGCCGCATGAATACGGAATTGGATTGTTTAGTGTTTAAACCAGGTGGACGAATGGGCCGCTTGTTTTACTTATTTTCATCCCACTTTCTTTCTCTGTGCCAGACGGTATCCTGATATTACAGAAATAGAATTCCCGAATGCCCTGTCAAGTTCGCTATCTCCTGTATCGAAAAAAAGTAAGGGTGTAGAGGTGAGTTTGTGAGGTGTGGCAACGATGAGGATATTTTCCACACCAATCTTTCGGATCACCAGGGGACTTACCGCTTGCGTCCCTCTCCCCAGGACAGAGCCCTGGGCACCGATGATACTTACAATGAGACGTGTTTTTCCCTCTCCCTTCAGGATATCGAGCATATCACTTTCATTCAGGTCCTTCTTCAACAGACGCGTATCTTTTATGGCATCAAACCCGAGAAGCGTCTTTTTTATATCGCATTGACGAGCAATTGCCTCGGTTGTGGTGCCCGGCCCAAGAATATAGAGGATGTCGGGCGTTCCTTTCATCACCTCTGACAGGAATCTGCCAATCGCCTCCTTGGCTCTTTCCTCCTCCTGTTCTTCGAATACCTGCTTTGTTCCCTGCACCAGACCCGGGATATAGGGTGTTTTCGCAAAGCCATAGAGCCGTGTCTTCAGTTCTCCCCTTCGATACGCTTCTTCATCTACATCTACCACCTCTGCATCACGAAGAGGGGGGTTTGCGCCTTTGAAAAGATTGGGCGATTGAAGCAGTATCTCCGCTGCTGCTTCCGGATTAATTGCAAAGACCGCTGAATACATTTTCACTCCTGCAGGGATCCCCAGTATGGGTACTTTGTTTTTCACAACGTCATACACATCGCGCGCCGTACCATCCCCTCCACAGAAGAGTATGAGATTGACCCCTGCTTCTAAAAATGCCCTGCACGCCGCCCTGGTATCCATTCCCGTCGTTTTAGAGGGGGTTTGGCGTATAACATCCCATTCGGAAATTCCGGCTTTTTTAATTGCCTCTTCACCCATCGTGCCTGAACACGTGTAAAAACGATATGAGCCCCCCTTCAGGCATTTGAGGGTTTTAATTGCCCTGTCAACGGCCCCGGGAATTGCTCCCCGGCGGATGGCCTCCATTACAAGGCCATCTGTCCCTTTCAGGCCCACCGATCCCCCCATTCCAGCTATGGGATTGACAAGGAATCCTATGAGGTACATGGATAAAAATTAAATGAGATAATTGTTTTTCAGATTTTGGGTCGTTATACGATTGCATCCAGGTGAATAATAGACAGGGGTAGTGAGCCCCATAGGGGTTGCTCACTCCACTTACCCTGCACTCACTCTGGTACCTTTGGCAGTCTTGAGAGCGAGTCCTTTATCAACTGGTCCGGATACTCGTAATCAACCAGTTTTCCGGCATAGAAAGCGTCGTAGGCTGACATATCAAAATTGCCGTGGCCCGAACAATTAAAGAGAATGACCTTCTCCTCTCCCTTGTTCCTGCATTCTATTGCCTGGTCAATGACCGCCTTCACCGCATGCGATGTCTCGGGAGCTACTATGATGCCTTCCGTCCGGGCAAAAGTCTGGGCGGCCTCAAATACTTCAGTCTGGTGATACGAGATAGCCTGCATAACCCCGTCATGCACAAGACGGGACACAATCGGGGAATCACCATGATACCGTAGCCCTCCGGCATGGATCGAGGGAGGAACAAAATCGTGGCCAAGGGTGAACATCTTCATGAGAGGAGTAAGGCCCGCCACATCACCGAAGTCATATGCATAAAGGCCCTTGGTTAATGTGGGGCAAGATGCGGGTTCCACACCGATGATCTGCACATCCGGGTGTTTCCCGGTCATTTTATCGCCGGCAAAGGGGAATGATACGCCGGCAAAGTTGGATCCTCCACCAACACACCCGATGACTATATCGGGGTACTCATCAACAGAAGCCATCTGCTCGCGCGATTCAAGCCCTATTATTGTCTGGTGGAGGCAGACGTGGTTTAAAACCGATCCCAACGAGTAATGCGTGTTGCTATGGGTGGCAGCATCCTCCACAGCTTCCGATATGGCGATGCCGAGACTCCCGGTCGTGTCCGGATCCTTTTCCAACACCATCTTCCCTGACTGGGTCTTTGTACTCGGACTGGGTATGCATTCGGCGCCCCAGACCTGCATCATGGATTTTCGGTAAGGCTTTTGCGCATAACTTGAGCGCACCATATAAATGGTACACTCAAGCCCGAATATCTGGGTTGCAAATGCGAGTGCAGAGCCCCATTGACCCGCACCAGTTTCGGTTGCGATACGCTCAATTCCCTCTTTCATATTATAATACGCCTGGGGTACCGAGGTATTGGGCTTGTGGCTTCCTGGAGGGCTGACACCTTCGTATTTGTAATAGATACGGGCCGGTGTATTCAGGTACTGCTCCAGCCGCCGGGCCCGGTAGAGCGGGCTGGGCCTCCAGAGACGGAAAATGTTTTGCACTTCTTCAGGGATGTCAATGAACCTTTTGTCGCTCATCTCCTGTTTGATCAGCTCCATGGGAAAGATGGGGGAAAGATCCTCCGGGCCCACCGGCTTTCCGGTCTTGGGGTGGAGCGGGGGATCGAGGGGAGAAGGCAGATCTGCCATGACATTATACCATTTCCTGGGCATCTCTTCCTCTTCCATGAGGATTTTGGTATTCATGGATCATAATGGTCCTTGTATAAATATATACATTATTGTACAGATATGTCAATCAATGCTTAAAAGTCAATTTTGTTATTTATAAATAGAAAGGAATAAAGTTTAAGATTTTATACCTGATTTCGCCTCATTTACAGTAGGAAATATGGTGAAAAGTCTTGAAAACCCGGTCATTTCGAATACTTCTCTCACATGTGGCTGGAGTGATGAGAGTCTGAGGTCTCCTCCCACAGATTTCATCTTTTTCAGGGCTGACAGGAGTACTCGTAGCCCCGCACTGCTCATGTAATCCACTGACTCAAGATCGATAATTACCTTTGTTGATCCCTCTCCTAAACACTCAAATATCGTCTTCTCCATCTCCGGAGCCGTGGTTGCATCAATACGTCCCGAGAACCGGAGAACCCGGGGTTCATCATCCATTAAATTTCACTCCTATACGCTTTTGGTCCTGACTCCACATTAGTTATCCGGCCTCTTTGAACTTTGGATAAGAGAGAACGACACGATATACATTGTTGTCACTTTGATCAGAAAACTCCCCACCTGACAGACGGGTAGATCTGGCAGCAAAGAGTGATGCTTTTTCATCCAGTATCGTCGCTTGTTTCCGGGGCGCTTCTATAATAACGTGCAATTCTTCATTCTCATCGCTGGTGGCCATACGTACTCTTGACACCCCTGCCACCGCCAGCTTCTCGAGAATGAGAATAGCCGTATCCTCAAATCGCTCTCTGTCCATCAAGGCCAGTGGAATTGAAAGCGCGGGTGAATACTCAAATTCCACCCTCTGGAAAGGATTCACCCATGCGATCCGCAGGGCCAGGGCCCTGGCAAACGCCTCCTCATCCTCTGCGAGGATAATATCATCATCATGGTATGGAGGAGTAGCTCTTGCAGATACAATGGCACCCACTGCAATAGAGAGATCAGTTACTTCAATATTACTTAAAGGCCTAAATCCCCTGATTGTAACATTATAATCCTCTAAAAGCCTGCTAATCCGGCGGATCAGTGAATAGTCCAGCACAGTTCTCAGATCCTCTTTGTGAAACAGGCGTTCCAGTTTTGCCGAGATCTGCCCTGCTTTGAGAGCAAGGTGGATATCCGGTTTGTTCCCGGCATGAAAATCTCGGGAAAATCCGTTAAAATCAGTCAGCAATTCATCAACAAGACTGGTATCAATAAGTTTCTCCATGCGCAAAGCTTCACCGCGTTCCTCGAGTTCCTCGAGTACGTGCGATACATAGACCAGCCTTCCGGCAATAATAGTGAAGAGCCGGTCAACCTCTCCCATGAGGCTCTGAGCAAAAAGCGAAGTTTCCCTGACCCATTCGGGGTTTATAGCTTCTATTCCATCCAGTTGTTCGGCTTCTTTTTGCATGGCCTCCAAAATCCGTATAGTAGTAGATACATCGAGGGGGCGGCCATGTCCGGGAAGACACGTATCTATCCCGCCACGGGAGAGCAGACATAGTATTTTTTCAATGGTAAAGCCAAGTTCCTGGCGATCCCAGCCAGTAATGCCCGCAATGCCCGGCGCAGTTGCAAACAGGAGATCCCCAATAAAGAGTGTTTTTCCGACCCTGATACAGATGCTGTCCGGGCTGTGACCGGGTGTATGATATACTTCAATCTCATCGCCGTTATCCAAGGTGAGAATCTGGCGTAAGAACACCTGTCCACCATCCATTATGACCGGCTTGTCCAGGATTGTCAGCGGCTTTCCGGAAGTAGTAAAAATCCGGCTGGTTCCCTCCTTCACCTCATCGCCGTCCAGAAGATGGATATCTACCCGAACTGCTACAAGGTCCTGTTGCATAATGTCTGCAATGGTTGCTTTCCTGTCCTGACCTTCAAGGGCAATGGCTCCCTGTTTCTGCGCCGCCAGTAGTCTTCCGGGGAGAAGACAGAACCCAGGGTAGTTCAATGCCGATTTGCAGTGATCAACGTGGACATGCGTGAGGCATATGATGACAGGGCGCCATTGTTCCAGCTGGAGCCGTTTCACTTCTTTCAGTATACATTCAGCCTGATCGGGGACTGCACCGGGATCGATCACTACTATTGCATCCGTGAAGGAGATGAGATATGAATTGGAAGAGGTGATATCAACCTTTCTCAGGAACGGATAGAGAGAGGCGCCAGGCAATCCGGGCAGAATCCCCCACTCCCCGCTCTTCACTTAATCACCCTCAAACGAAAAAATATATAATAATTCGTTTTTCTTTCGGAAAATTGGCAAAAATTCCAGATGTTGTGTGGATAGCCCGGCTCCATTTTTATCACTTATCATTACAATTACTTTTTTTGGAATAAATATATCATAGAAACGGCCAGTTTATTCTCTCATTTTAAGTATCAACTATTCCCGTCATGATACAAGATATTAAAATTGGATTTCCAGGGCAATCCATTTTAAAAGCCCGCCTCATAGCGTGGCCCATGAAGGCAGGCCTGGTGCAATCCCCATTATAGTGGAGACGACGAACGACATGAAAAAAATGACAAGCAGCAGGGTGACAGCAGCAGTATAGCGGGCTTCAATGGGTATTACCGTGGGATCAAGCGGGAAAAAGACTATTGCCAGGAATAATAAAGGTCCCAGGATTAGGACCACGATCTTTCGCATTATTTATCAATAAGATAATATCCCTTTTCTATCCTTCAGGATTGCATCTGGAGATATTACCATTCGATAGAATACGTATCAAGGGTGCGCATATCAACAAGTGCACAACTGGATCTCCCCGTGAGATATCCGCAGATCTCTCCCGGATTTAGGGCAAGCGTCCTCCCTTTTCGGGAAATACTCTTCTGATGGGTGTGGCCATGAACGACCAGATCAAAGAGGCCGCCCTCTATGAGATCCCCGAGGATATTCTTCTCGTGCCCATGGATCAGCGCCACTCTCTTGCCCGACAGCGTAAGCTCGGTAAAATTCCCCTTTATCTCCAGGTTCTCATACTCTGCGCATTTTTTGGTTAAGAGTTCGCGATCCCCGTCATTGTTCCCGAATACTCCGATAACCCTGGATTCGCATCCGGCAAGGACTGGTATGACAAAAGGGGCAATATAATCCCCGGTATGAAGAATCATATCCACTGAATTCTCATTCATTTCCAGCACTGCGCGTTTGATATTGGGGAGATGATCATGTGTATCTCCCATTACTCCGACAAGCATCTCACTCCCTGCTTCTTGAATCCATAAGAAATGAAGAGCAAAAAAACTAATCCCAAATGTCCTGCATACTCCTCCTGAAGAACTATAAAATTTTCATGGATCAGGAGAGATGCTTTGCATGGACAGCGACGACCTTACAGAAGAGGATTCACTCCTGGGGGAAATGAACACAATAATTGTAGAGGGAGATGATATACAGCGAAAACGGCTCCTATCACGGATTATTGTTCTTCTTTTCACATCAACCCCCTTTGCAGGAAATTTTGTCAAGGCCGGGGGGATCAGTCTTCTTATCCTTGCCACCAGGGATCCTCTTGAAAAAGTAAGGCTCCATTCCGTCCATGCACTCTGCAGGCTGGCGGACCTGGGGTATGGTCGAGAGATCTCTTCTGCCGGAGCGGAAAAGGATCTGAATAGGATATGCTCCGATCCTTACCGGCCTCTTCGAGAGCTCGCCGGACAGTGCCTTTCCCGTATTTCAGGACCGGAAAGAATTGATAATTAAAATGCATATTCACCACCGCCAACGGAAATGATGAAGGGGCCATATGAGCCTGAATTGCCATAATGGCCTTTATCCGAAGCAATTTTTATTATCCTTGCCATGTTTTTTTTAAATCTCGCGTCAATATTCCCTCTCTTCCGGAGTGAAGGTAACAATGCATAAAAAAAGATTTCCTTTATTGAAGAACGACAAACATCTGCGACATACTTATTAATTGTTACATCTACCCATTTCTTGAACCAATGAGGTGATCCATGTCCATTAATGTACGCCTATGTATTATAACTGGAATAATTGCATTTCTCTCTATTTGCTGGGGAGTGACAGGTCAGGTTGTGGTGACACTTCCTGCAACCCCGATTGGTGGGGAAGTGGGATATTTCTACGTGGAATCTGTCCCTTCAAATGCTGACGTTTATTTTGATGGTAGCTATGCCGGAGAGACCCCCGTCTCAATCGCGGTGCATTCTACCGCAACTCCCTCCCACACAATCAGTGTTTCAGCCCCGGGATATGAAACATGGACACGGTCATATTCCTACAATCCCGGTCCGGGCCAGACCGTCTATGTGACTGGCAACCTGGTCCCGACCCAGCAGTTCGGATCCGTATATGTGAGCTCCAGCCCCCAGAGTGCCACCGCAACCCTTGACCGCTCTTTTAGCCAGACCACCCCCTGCACATTTACGGATGTGGCGGCAGGGAGCCATGAGATCACTGTCTCCAAGCCGGGCTTTCAGACCTATTATTCAACAATAACCGTAAAGGCCGGAAAAAGTACCGATGTATCTGCATATCTCAATCCATTACAAACCACCGGAAACCTGGCCATATATTCCAGTCCAGGCGGTGCTTCAGCCTATGTTGACGGGATCTATTATGGTGCCACACCGACAACCGTTGGAAACCTGGTCCCGGGCAGCCATAATGTGCAGATCAGGCTTCCCGGGTACCAGGACTGGACCGGATATGCCAGCGTCCAGGCCGGTCTGACCACCACCATCAATCCGACTCTTGTAAAGAATCCGCCTGTCTCCAGCACAGGGAGTGTCAGTGTTACTTCAACTCCTTCCGGAGCTCTCGTCTATCTTGACGGGGCATATCAGGGAAAAACACCGCCTGGAGCTTATTTGAATATTTATACTGTAACGACAGGAAGCCACGTAATCCTGTTGAGCAGGACAGGGTATCAGGATTACACAGGAGAAGTCCAGGTTTCAGCCGCTCAGAATACAAGGCTGTCTATCACACTGACTCCCAACCCCCAGCCCACAAAAGGCAGCATCTCTATCACTTCATCACCATCGGGAGCGGAGGCATTTGTTGATAATATCTACAGGGGAATTACTCCCCTTATGGTGGATAATCTCGATGCAGGTTCACATGTCGTGCTCCTGAAACTAGGCGGCCATTCCGATTGGCAATCGACAGTGCAGGTTGCAGCAGGCCAGGTAAACCAGATCAGTGCGACTATGGCCCCCGGGCCCACCCCCACGCCTACCCAGACCGGATCTCTCCCTTATGCGGTTCTTGCAGCCCTGTCTGTACTTGCTCTTTTTGCCGTATCGAGGAGATAATAACAACCACCTTTTTTCCCGGTAAATTGGAAATTTTCCGATATTTTTAAGTATGGATTTTACATCCTTTTATCTACAACGAGGTGGAAAAATGAAAAGCCGTTCTTTTATTATATCACTAGTAATACTCGTCGCTATCTTTTCCTGTGGCATCACGTCCGCACAAATGGTCGGCGAGCCTGGATCCTATCAGATCTCATCTGACCCATCGGGAGCCCAAGTCACATTCGACGGTGAGGGGCGGGGATCAACTCCGGTAAACGTTGAAATATCCTCGAGCGGAACGCCGGGGCATACCCTCAGGATCACGAAGGACGGGTATGAGCCGTATGAACAATCCATACCAGGAAACCCCCCAGCCGGACAGACAGTCCCGATCTTCGCGCAGCTTCAGCCCATAATTACCATCCCTCCCACGACTGTAGGGGGAGATCAGGGCTATTTCTCCATCAGATCAACGCCGAGCGGCGCTGACGTAACATTTGATGGAAAGCACGTGGGAGAGACCCCGGTCACCGTTCCGGTCTATACCACAAGCTCACCGAGTCACACCGTTACGATCTACCTTCCAGGGTATGAGTCCTGGACCAGGACCTATAATGAAAACCCCGGGAAAGGAGAGACCATCACTGTACAGGCTGATCTGGTTCCTACCGCCCAGACCGGATCGATATATGTGACTTCACAGCCATCAGGAGCAACCGCTACCCTGGATGGGAAAGACAGTTATAGCACTCCCTGTTCATTTCCGGTAGTCTCGGTAGGGACTCATTCGCTCACCGTGTATCTTTCCGGGTATCAGCCCTATTATGCCTCCCCTAACGTGAGGGCAAAACAGACCACTACAATAAGTGCCGTGCTTACCCCTGTAAGCTCAACAGGGAATCTCCAGGTAAGCTCCTCACCCAGCGGTGCTGCGGTCTATGTGGATGGCAACTATTATGGCCATACTCCGACTACCGTTGGCAACCTGGCCCCCGGCAGCCACTCTGTAAGCCTGAGGCTGTCCGGCTACCAGGAATGGGCCGGCACAGTGACCATCAATGCAGGACAGACCACGAGTATTTCCCCCACCCTCACGGCCGCACCAACCAGCGGTTCTATATCCGTGACTTCAAACCCCTCGGGCGCGATGATCTATCTTGACGGAACATATCAGGGAAAAACACTTGTTTCCAATCCGTTCTACATCATCAGTGTCCAGCCAGGTTCACATGTGCTTGAGATCTCACTTCAGGGGTATCAGGATTATACCTCCACTATCAGCGTCAATGCCGGCCAGACTACCCCTGTGTCGGTCACATTGAACAGGAATCCCCAGCCTCCGTCCAGTGGAACGATCTCTGTGAGTTCCTCTCCATCCGGAGCCGAAGTGTACCTGGATAATGTGTTTCGGGGATATTCTCCCCAGACCATTCAGGATGTGGCATCCGGATCCCACGTGGTGCTGATGAAACTTGGCGGATACCAGGACTGGCAGAGTACAGTTCAGGTGAGCGCGGGGCAGGACACTCCGGTGAATGCCATTTTTACTCCCACTCCCACGACTGGCCCGACCAAAGCAGGTAGTGTACCATTCCTGGCCCTTGCTGCGATAGGAGCTGCAGCTCTTCTCCTCTGGCGAAGAACTTCCTGAAAATCACTTTTTTCAGATATTCTGAATTATATCTCATTCGGGAAATCCTCCCGTAGCCGTTAAATGAAATACCCTCGTATCCTTCCTGCATGCAGATGCGGATAGGAGGGAGGGAGGTGTTGGCAACCGATGAAAGATGGATTCCGGTGTTCAACCCTGCCACCGGAGAAGAGATAGATCGTGTTCCGCAAGGGACAATATATGATGTTGATGATGCGGTCAACGCAGCAGAAGGAGCATTTGATTCCTGGGCCGGAAAAACATTTCGTGAACGGGGAATGATTTTTTCCCGTGGAGCAGGGCTGATTCGGCAGCATGTTGATGAACTATCCCGCCTGCTCACCTCTGAACAGGGAAAACCCCTGAAAGATGCCACAGATGAGATTCGTGGTTTTGCAAACATCCTGGAATTTTATGCCGGAATATCCGCAGCCCTTCAGGGTGAACTACTCAGGCTCGGCGGGTCAGGAGATGTAATGGTCACCAGGGAGCCCCTGGGAGTTTGCGGGGCGGTCATCCCCTGGAATATGCCTGCTATAATTATGGGCTGGAAGATTGGGCCTGCATTGCTTGCGGGAAATACGCTTGTGTTCAAACCCGCATCTTTGACTCCGCTGACCAACCTGAAACTGGCAGACTTTTTAGAATCGGCGGGACTTCCACCCGGTGTGTTGAATATTGTGACCGGCCGCGGCGATTCGGTTGGCGAGGCCATTGTGAGGCATCCGGCGGTCAGGAAAGTCTCATTTACAGGGGATATGGAAACCGGGAAGCGTATCCGCGAACTGGTAGCTGCACGACCAAAAGAACTGACTCTCGAACTTGGCGGTTCGGATCCCATGATCGTATGGAAAGATGCTGATATCGGGAAAGCAGTCACAGGGGCAGTGAGAGGCCGATTTTATAATGCAGGACAGACCTGCACTGCAGTAAAGAGGCTTTACGTGCACCGGGCCATTGGAGATGAATTCATCTCCCGGCTCCAGAAGGCTGTCGAGTCCTTAAAACTCGGGAACGGCCTTACTCCCGGTGTGGAAATGGGTCCGCTCACAGGTCCGGAACAGCGGGAAAAGATTGAACAATACGTAGAAAATGTAAGATCGGGATGCCAGGGAAATATTATCAGCGGTGGATCTTCACCTTCCGGACCTGAATATGAGAAAGGATATTTCTATACCCCCACCCTCGTGACCGAACCGACCCCGGAATGTATTCTTCTTCACCAGGAAGTCTTTGGCCCCGTCCTTCCTGTCATGTGTATTGACGACCTGGATACGGCCATCAGTCACGCGAATGATACTCCCTACGGTTTGGGAGCTTCTGTGTGGACCAGGGATCTTGGTGTTGTTAAAGTGGTATTTTCAGGAGTACAGGCAGGTATTGTCTGGGTAAACCGCCACCTTACGGTTCCTCCCGAACTTCCCTTCGGTGGTGTAAAGGAGAGTGGAATGGGGAGGGAAAACGGCTCGCAGGCCATACATTCCTATACAAGAACAAAAAGCCTGTTTCTTGGATGGTGAGAGAGTATCAGTGCATGCATCTCCACCAAACCTTTGCATACACAGAGTTCCCGGAAAGCACAAGATCTCCATCTTCTTTTTTGACAAGTGTTGACAGATATCTTCTCATTATCTTCTCCCCGCGATCTTCAGTTACACCGAACCTGGAACGGAAATGATTGTACATCTCATCCGGGCCTGAAAACCTGTATTCTTTATCAAGAGTCATCATCTCCACGTTTGGATAGATCCCCATCTGGTAGAGGACCATAAAGAGGCAGTCCACTTTCGGACCGGGATGATAGGAAGATCCGTGCAGCTCGGGCCAGGTGAGTGAATAAAGTTTTTCCCAAAAGGGCATGTCCACAAACCAGTAAAGATTTACAGTGCCTGAGCATACTTCTTCCATCTTCCGCACCGCGTCCCGTAAGTCAGGCATACCCAGGGACAGAGAGGCGATGATAATATCATAGGTATCCGCAAGATCGCTCTTAGTATCTATATCCTCCCAGGCCTTCTGAACAATCTTTATATTGTCAATTCCTTCGTTCCGGATATTGGATGCAAGAACCTTTACCATGCCGGGAGCAGGTTCCGCTGCAGTAACCCCGGTGACACGTCCTGAAAGAGGGATAGCAAGAGTGCCAGGACCCGAACCAATATCAAGAACCCTGGAATCAGGGGTAATCTCAAGTCCGGCGAGTGTCTGGCTTACCCTTCTTCCATAATCCCTCCGGGATATTGTATCATACCTCTTTGCATTCTCTTCTTTTTTCCAGACATGGCAGCTGTCTGCAAAATGCTCTGACGACTGATGCAATCGCATCCTTTCTTTCCATACTTCGTTCCAGTCCACCCCGTATAGCAGGGGGTCTCCTCCTGTCCCGTGTGTGCCTGTTTTGGCCATAATCCCCTTTCTCCTTTATAATTGCCCTGACTGTCTGATAAAAGCCGGGATTGCCATTATCTCCACGTTTGAGAGAATGGTATTATAAGATATATGATACTATGTTGATCGGGTGATTTGATATGAATGGAGATGATATGCTCAAATCCGTGACCGACGAACTGGACAAGCTTCTTTCGCCGGCCCATGTAATGGGGAATGCAATAGATCTGGCCGACAAAGCAGTAATCCCGGTCGTGGAATATGGTTTCGGTTTCGGTGCCGCCCAGGGAAAAGGAGAGGGAAAGAGCGGTGAAGGAGGAGAGGGTGCAGGAAGTGGTGGTGGTGGTGGAATCACTCCGGTAGCCCTGGTCATTGTGCACAAGGACCTGAAGGGTGCCGAAGGTATCCAGGTCATATCTCTTCGCAAGGGAAGTCCTATAGCCCAGGTGATATCGACCGTCGCGGAATCACTTGCTCCCCAGGTGATCAGTGCAATTAAGGAAATGTCTGGTAAAAAGGAAGAGAAGTCATCAGAAAAAACAGAATGATTCTCCCATCTTCATGGACCCTTTCATAATTTTTCTTTTCCTGGTCCTTGCTCTGGCATGCCTCGCAGAATTCTGGATTCTCACAACTCCCCTGGACTTTTCAGTCCTTCTGGAACGCAACACACAGGACACGCTGCTTGCTCTGGTCGTTTCCTTTGGTCCGGCAGGGTTTAAGAATTGTCTTGAATGTGGGACATGGTCCCATACGCTTTTTCTCGGCAGATATGCAATCCATGAATTTCTTCCTGAAGAAATCTATCCTCATATTCCACCAAAGGAGGGAGAAGGAAGAGAAGAGAAGGAAGAAAAATTTGATCCGGGCGTTTTTGGGGTTATTGTACGTCATCTTCCCGGCCTTATTACCGATGCATGGACAGTATTCATCGTGGGAATTCGTGCAGTCTCCTTTCGCTCCCTGGACCTGGACTTCAGGCTGGGCCTTTCCAGTCCTGCAATTACGGGGCAGGTATTTGGATATTTTTCTGCTTTGAGGGCAATCCTCTCTCCCGAGAGGAGAGTGTCGCTTGCCATGACTCCTGAATTTGGTCGGGAAGTGCTGGAAGGGCGGGGAAATCTGTCTCTCCGGGTTAACTACCCAATCCGAATTCTCGCCGCAATAATCAGGGTAATGATCGGGAAAAATACAAGAAGATTACTCCGTGATCTGCGACGAGGGGGATACCTCCGATGATTGCCTGCAGCAAGGTTTTTGCAGGCAAGGTAGTATCCGCCGGGAACCGGCTGATCGTACCGGTAATCCGTAAGACATTATTTTGGGAAGCTGGCGCCTGCGTTGTGTCTGCCATTCCATTAGCCCTCGTTATTGTTGAGGGGGAAAAGGCATTCGTGGCACCCCTGGGAGAAGATATCGACCCGGATACTCTCATGTCCATCCTGTCAGAAATCTTTGCAAAACAGCCAGACACATGTCAAAAATGAGATAACCGTTCATTGTTTTCAGGAATCTCTTCAGCCCTTTTTTGATTGTCCCCGGATTGTATCCAAAAATTGTCCCGATACCATTAATACATTAATTTGCGAAAAATCTCCTTATCATGAATATATTCCCGGCATCTCATCTTCCTGCCTCTTCCGGAACTCCCCGGCAGGATGGAAGCCTCATAAATTGTGCAGAGGTGGAAGGGGTTTATTTGATTTCCGGGATATGGAGACAATTCTTATGGAAAATAGTAAAAAATTATTCGTGTCGCAAGGCCTCGATAGGGTTGAGATTTGAGGCCTTCCAGGCAGGGTACAACCCTGATAACAGGCTTGTGATTATTCCGAACGCAACGCCGTAAACTATAAAGACCAGGCTGGAGGGGTAAAAGAGGTACTCAGTTGTCTCAAGCATCACAATGCTGACCACATACCCCCCGAGAAGGCTCAATACACCCCCTATCGATCCTCCTATCACCCCCAGTATCAGGGCTTCGAAAAGGAAGATGCTCCTGACTTCACTCCTCTGGGTTCCAATACTCCGCAGGACACCAATCTCCTTGATCCTTTCGGTCACTGACATCATCATGATATTCAGGATGCTGACACCGGCCACAATAAGGGAAATTCCCCCGATAGCCGTGGTAAATGTGGATATCTGGCCGAATGCAGTAAGAATGGTCTCCAGGATCGCCTTGGTGTCGATGACGTCCACAACTGTCTCCCGGTGGTTGAGCTGTTTGTCGATGGCATCCTTCACTTCCTCAATTGTGTTGAGGTCTTTTACCTTGACAATAACCAGATCATAGCCCTCCTGATCATATGCCTCCTCGTACCACTTGCTATCCACCACAATCCCGTAATCAGGATTGATATCAAATCCCATTCCCCGCTCTTCAAGGATCCCGACAATACGCAGAGACCCTTTATCCCCCACGGATACCCGGGATCCGGTTTTTATATTATTCTCTTCCGCAAATCTGGCTCCGGCCATTGCCCCGGAAGAACCCCGGATATATGTTCCTTCAGTGACTTCAAGCAAAATGGGAATATCTTCAGGACTCATTCCATAGATACTCCCCGCGGTGTCTTCAGTGCCTACCTTCATCCGTGAGCCTCCCGAGTATACCGGGATGGTAATATCAGGCGCGACAGCACGGCGGATCTGTTCTACATTCCGTTCGGAGATCAATTCGTTGGCCGTGGCACCCATCCGTACTCCCCCCCCGGTATGGGGAGTGACTATGAGGCTGTCGCCCACAGTGGAAAGACTATCTGATATGGCGAGAACCAGGCTGTTGCCCAGTATCCCCATTGAGGCAATAGCGACAACGCCGATAACAATTCCAAGAATGGCCAGTAACGAACGAAGCCAGTGAACCCTGATATTTCTTTTCGCAAACTCGAAAAACATCCCTTTTACCATATATAACCCCAGTTATGGCGTCCTGACTGCCTTGTGCTTTCCTGTACCATATTTTTTTTCCTTCCTATATCATTCATAGTGCAAATGCCTCAATCGGGTTGACACGCGATGCCCTCCAGGCAGGGTAAATTCAGGGAAGGGTACTGGTTAAAATACCAAATATTACACCAGGGACCCACTTCTGTCTCCCGGGGATATGCCACTTCGCTCACATTCAGGAGATAGGGCAATTGTATAAAGATCATGTGATCTTTCCATCAACTATCCGGATAATCCGGTGGGCATATTTTGCTACGGCAGGGTCATGTGTAACCATTATGATGGTCTTGTTCCGGGATTGGTTGAGACTCTGCAGGAGTTCCATGATGGCCATGCCTGTTTTGGAGTCAAGGTTACCCGTGGGTTCGTCTGCCAGTAGTATTTCGGGGTCGTTCACAAGTGCCCTGGCAATGGCCACCCTCTGTTGTTGTCCGCCCGAAAGTTCGGTTGGTTTGTGCAGATACAGCGATTCCTCAAGGTCCATTGCCTGGAGAACTTCAATGCACCTATCCTCGCAATCCCTGGTCCCTTTCTTCAGGATGAGCGGATACTGGACATTTTCAAGTGCGGTGAGGAGAGGAAGCAGGTTGAATTGCTGGAAAATGAATCCGATATGATCCCGGCGGAGGGCAGTCTGTTCCTCATCGCTCATAGTCCCCACATTTCTTCCCTTGATAAAAAGAATTCCTGATGTAGGCGTATCCAGGCAGCCCATCAGATTGAGCAACGTGGACTTCCCTGATCCGGAAGGGCCCATGATGGCGATGAATTCTCCCGGCTCAATGTCCAGGGTCACATCGTCCAGGGCAACAACATCACCCGCGGGGAGGGGATAAATCTTGGTGACGCCCCGAAACTGAATGACGTAGTCCCCGTCAGGGGATTCACTCATTTCTCTTTCTCCACGAATACCAGATGATTCCCCCGATGGCGACTACCAGGATTATGATCATTGCAATGACAGGGATAGGGATTCCCGGCTCTTTCTGGTTGGATGTGTTTGCTTCCGGGACGTCCACAGATGTGCTGGAGGTGAATTGATTCCCATCAGAATCCTTATAGCTGGCAAGGACGGGGATGCTGGTTACATCCTCTGCTGAAAATGTGATCTCAAAACTGGAGAAGTCATCCGGCTGAAGAGCGCCCACCACATACTGTTTGTAGGGATCTTGCGGATCTGCACCTTCTCCTGCCGTAATAACTACTGAATTTGCTACTTCGAGCCCTGCATTGGTCACATCGCCGGTCACTGAATACACGCCTCCCTCATAGCTGACCACGATATTGGAGAGAATCGGATTCGCCTTTTTCTTGCTTTCCCCCAGAGTTAAGGGGACTTCTTTGGTTTCTGTATGTGAATTGATGCCGTTTTTATAGTCCACTATTATTGACAACGTCGTGGACTCTTCAGGAGTTACAGAAAATGTGACTTTTCGGGAGCTGTCGGGATTTAAATTACCGATAAAAGAACTGGAGGGAATCACATCGATACCCTGTCCACGCAGATATATGATAACCCCGTTTACCGGGTTATCCCTGGGATTTCCTACTAAAATTTCAACCTCGTCCTTTACACCGGCCGAAAATGCGTCGGGTTTATCAAGGAGGGATATTTCCAGAGGATCATTCTGGACCTGGAGTTTTACAGGGTAACGGAGATAGCCGGCATCCCTGAAATCCACCGAGAAAGTAGGATAATAAATCCCCTCGGGAACATCTGCCAGGACCGTGAAGATGAATTTCTGCCGGTTTCCACCACCAATGCTGGTCGCAGTATCATAGGGATTTGATAGGAGCCGGATATCCTCGTCATAGAGTGTAGCCCGGCGAATGCCCACGCCCTGCAATCCGTTGTTGGCAATTTCCACGGTAATGATGCCGGTATCACCCTCTATAAAGACCTGGGGATCGAGAGTCACATTCGTGACCGTGACCTGTGCTGCTGCCGCCTCTGATTCCGCAGATGCGGCAAATGCAGGAGTGAAAAGGAGTGCCAGTGCAATACAAACCGAGAGTGTTGCATGTAGTGCTGCCTTCATTCAGGCACCACCGGCAATCGGGAATCCTGCAAAGATTGTATACAGCATATAGATAATATAGAGGAGAACCGGAATCCCCACAGTAATGATCGCATTTCGAAGAGAAAGTTCCCGGGCATATTTTATTCCGAATATCCAGACATTTGCGGACCAAATGAGAAAAATAAGTGCTATTATGGTGGAAACCTGGGTGAATTCCCTGAATGAAGGGTCCTGGGTCAACTGCATGACTGCCTGCTGCATGGCTGCAGGGTCCTGGATGGAGTGTACGACAGGAACACGCACCATGGGAAGATAGTAAAATGATAATAAAAGGGTCACGAACGACCCGAAAATCATCGGGACAAGCCCATATCCTACATTCTCCAGTGTGCGCTTAAAGCTCCCTTTTCCTGAAAAGACCATCGAGACGAGAAAGAAAATTCCCGTAACAATGAGCCACCATAGAATGATGAATCCCAGGAGTCCAGAAATTGCACCGATTATTCCAATTATTGAGGACATGCCTGCCGTTGCGGCCTGAGAAAATATCCGGGCGGTCAACCCTGAAACCTGATAGGCAGCAAGCGCTGCCAGAATTGCGCCTATCAGCACTATCAGGCCTGGAATTTTAAGGTTCTCCGGCTCATTCGCTTTTTCGGAGAAGAATGAGTCAGGACGGATCAAAAGATCCATTATTTTTTGTATCATACCAAATCACCACTGTTTTGTTCTTCACACATTTTGATATTCTTCCGCGTATATTTTTTTCCGGTCCTCATTAAAGCTCCCCTTATAGGTAATCCATCGATCAATAAGACCAGGGATTTCTTCTTCTAGGAATGCATAGAAGGCATCTATCTCTTCAACGCGCTGTCTGATTTCCGGATCCTTTCCCTTCATTATTAACCTTGCCTCGCCAAAAAGCACTCTCACCGCAGACAATGATTTTAGCTTATTCAGTACCACGTCTTCCCAGGATTCATTTTGAATACAGTAATAACGGGAACGTTCGCCCGGCAGACGGATCTCTTCGACAATTCCGAATTTCGAAAGCAGCCGCATAACATTACTCACCGAACTTTTGGCAATTTTTAACCTCTCCACAAGCTGGGCGGCACTCTGGTGAGGTGGATCACAGATGAGAAGGTACCCGAATATTCTCCCTGCAATATGGGGTAAAAGCATGTATTTACCGAAGGTGGTTGCAAATTTTTCGATAAAGATATCTTCAGGAGATGTATCCTGCATTGTAATGTTCACTTTGTTCAGTAAGTTATGAAATTAGGATACTATATAATATTTATTCATTTCTCCATACATAGAATCAAACCCACTGCACTCTCTTCAGAAGAATTTCTTTGTCCAGAAGATACCGATACCAATAGCTGAGAGTATCGTCGTTATAGCCATAGTGATCACGAACGCAAATGGTGAATCCTGGAAGGGCAGATCCACATTCATTCCATAGATGCTTGCCACCAGCGTCGGTATCATGAGGATGATGGTAACTGTCGTGAGAAGTTTCATCACTACGTTCAAATTGTTGGATATAACCGATGCGAACGCATCCATCATCCCCGATAAAATGCTGGAGTAGATGTTGGCCATCTCAATGGCCTGCTTGTTTTCGATGACCACTTCCTCAAAGATATCCCTGTCGTCATCGTCCATCTCAATACAACCCATGCTGTTGAATTTCTCAACCATGAGGGTATTGGACCGTAGGGAGGTGATAAAATACACAAGGCTCTTTTCAAGATTGAGCAATTTTATGAGCTGTTCGTTTTTTAAGGCTTTGTGAAGTTCTTTCTCCACATTTCCACTCATTCTGTTGATATCTTTTAAGTAGCTCAGGAATAAGAGCGCGTTTCGGAGAAAAAGAAGGAGGACAAATCGTGTACGATTTACCGTAGTAAAATTCTTTATTCTCCCGGCAAAGAACTCTGCAATCACATCGACATCCAGAACAGAAACCGTGATCAGGACATTCTGGGTAAGGATTATGCCAAGTGGGAGTGTAGTGAAGGGAATATCGGCATCTATTACTTCCCGCCGGGGTGTTCGGAGCAGAATGAGTGTGCTCCCCTCTTCTCTCTCCACACGTGCCCTTTCATCCACATCAAGCGGATCGGTGAGGAAATCTGAGGGAATATTAAACCAGGAGACCAGTTCCTCGATCTCCTGCTTTCCGGGATTTGTCACATGTATCCAGCATCCGCTCTCATAGCTGTCCTGCCTCTGCAATCCATCATCACTGGTTCTGTATATCGAAATCATTGTATTTCACCCCCCTTTTCCTATCGCTCCGGACTTCTCAACGCGACAGCAGCGGTCATATCGGGCCTCCAGGCGTTTGTATTTCCCTGCATCGAAAATATCAGTATTAAGCTGTCCAGATCTGGTCGTAATCTTTGTAGTAAAAAATAGTTTTTGATCTTTATCTCTCTTCGCAAATATTGCAGTGAATGCAGGGCATTCACCCGGATTGGTCCTATCCACCTTTCTCTACAGATTCAAGGTCTTTTGTGAGGTTTCTTGTCGTGACAATTTCCTGTGTATTCTCCTGATGTGGCAGCAATAATGCAAATTCAGGTGTGGCATCCAGGACCATTGTGGCATTTTCCAGGGAAAAGTCCAGGATATGTCCACCGACCGATCTCAAGGAATCAATATAATGAAGATGGAACCCGGGAACATTGAGACCCTGAAACGAGGAGGGCGTATAAAAGCCAACTATCGTGCCATTGGTATTATTGATGAGAAAGATCGACTGCTCCTTCGCTGCATCAACAAGCAGAGGATAGGGGTGTTGTTGCCGGGGGATGGCTCGTGCTTTGACATAGGGTATCCGGCCATCTATCCTGACCGCGTAGAGCATCGTGCGCGATGGGATCATGGAGGTTGCGATTGTATTGAATTCAGAAAAATTCCCTGCGTTTTCGATACGAAATTCGAGATCGGGATCGAAATATGTGACAGTAGCGAAAGGAGTGGCCATGCTGCCATTGACCGGATACACCTTTCCGTCTGCTTTTACCTGGTAATATATTCCATCAACGGCAATCATTTCGCCGTCGAGGCCGTCAAATGTTCCTATCCCGAAATCGCCATGTCCTGATAATTCATCAAATATATAGACGCCATCATATCCACCCACAAGAAGCGCCTCGATGGTGGAGACCTGGAAGAGTGTATCCCTGTCGTCCGCCTCTCCGGAATATGCCGCAGTCCATCCCAGCGCAACTCCCAGCATTACAAGTCCGATTCCGGCAAGAATCAGCAACCACTCCCGCATAATACTATATCTCGCCTGTCCGGTATTGTGTTTTTGCTTATCTATCTGATTTTTCCGAAAGTGCGCACAATCCAGCCGGAATCCTCATATGGAAACCTGATGCTCTTTCCTGGCCGTCCCTTTTTTATTTCCCGATCCGGGCATGTCATGGGAATGCACCTGGCCATCGGTCTTGGAGTCACTGCAATTGAGCAGAAAATCCCTGTTCTGTTCATCAATGCCTCTGTTCTAATCGAACAACTAAAGGATGCCTATCATACCGATCAGCTGGACAGGTACCTGAAGAAGCTGACCCGGCCAAGAGTCCTGATCATCGATGAGATCGCGTATTTACCGTTCGATGAACATACCGCGTACTGTTTCTCCAGTTGATCTCACGGAGATATGAGAGGGGATCAACCGTATTCACCTCGAATAAGACATTCGCCGATTGGGGAGAGATCTTCCAGGATCATGGCATCGCTGCAACACTGCTCGATCGGATCCTCCATCACTGTAACAGTGTGAACATCCGGAGTGAGAGTTATCGTATGAAAGATCGAAAAAACTATAAATTATGGCCGAATCGAGAGGAAAGAGGTTTCCAAATGTATGACAAAAAGTTGACTATCGATTTAAGCGAGGTGGGGAATGATAATCCGACGCAATTGGGGAAATTAGACCGACGTTAACACGGCTCCACAAAAGTGAAATACGCTGAATGGAACAAAGATTTTTCCTTAACTTCTTAACCAATGACCGCTGGACGGTAACTCAATACCAAATTATAGCCTTCTTGTTTCGATCTGATTTTCACTGAATATACGGATTTTTAGGTAAATCAATAATTTTGTAACCCTCAATTTTTAATTTTTCCCTCATAGACTCAGTTGGTATTTCCTTAAATATGATAATAACTAACAGCCCCCAATTAATCAATCCTATCGTTGAGAATATATTTTGTATATGTATGATTTTTTTTACTTTTAAAAATAACAAAGAATCAGTATTAGATTTTTCATACTCTACACCTTCAATATACCAGTCATTTATTCCTTTATAAGCGATTATACTCAAGTTAATGCCTAAAGCAATCTTTTCCATCTCTCTTGCCGAAATACTGTAAACATAATTACCTGATTCCTCAAAACTATGTGCTTCGATTTTTTTATTTAGTCTTTTTTTTATAATATTTTTTATTCCAAAAAAGAAAATTTGGCGATTCGTTTTTAAAATATTCGGGTCATTTGGCTCAATTAATACAACAGCCTTTTTACAGACTCTTAACATTTCATATAAAGCTATCACAGGTCTTGGAAAATGATGATATGCCTCTTTACACAATACATAGTCAAACTCCCCGTCTGAAAAAGATAGGTTTTCTGCATTTTCTTTTTGAAATTTTGGAATGAATCCTTTTTCCTTCCCTTCTCTCAATAAATAATCTGATATGTCAGTTGCAATAACGTTCTTAACACCCTTGTCAAAAATGTAATGCGCATCTGTGCCATATCTTCCATCTCCTACTGTAAGCCACGAAGCATCGAGGTCAGATAACAAAGGGTCGATAGAACGCCTCATTCTTTGATGACGCCATGCATCAACTGTGGTAGAATCAAACCATGTATTTGCATGATTTTCCTTATCTCCCCCCCTAGCATATTGTTTAAAGTGTTTTTCATGCTTTTTGTAACTTTTTTCTGAAAAATCTTTGCTCATAAGTTTTTATTCCCCCAACTATTCATTAAAATATCATTAGATAGTGTAAGAATCCTACTTAAAAAAAACGAAACACCAATTCTTCACATAACCTTTGGATATGGAGAATTATATACCAATAAGGAAGGAAAATGTTGTCGTCCCAACTTTGACGAAGAACTAATGATGAAGATGCTGGTTCTCCGGCAGTGGCATGGGCTGTCCATCCCAGGGGAACTCCCCGTATTATAAGTCCGATTCCGGCAAGAAGAGGTACCATTCCCGCATACTACTCTATTTCGCCTGTCCGATATTGTGTTTTTCCTTATCCCAGATTTTTCCGAAAGGGCACACGATCCAGCCGGGACCCACCTCCGCCTCTTCCTTCCCCACATGAATTCTTCCCCTTCCCTGGAGAATGACATACACCTCACTGGATGATTTAAGCCGGTGTGGGGGTATCTTTTTTACGGGGGGAACGCATCCATGAGCCAGGCTGTATCCCAGTCCTTTTAAGCTCGATTCCCGGTCAGGGTGCATGAATTTGCAGAGCAAAGATCCGTCCCCAACATATTGTCGGGGAATCTGCTGGAGATTTCGTATAATCACTGGTAATCTCTACCTGATTAGGAGACATGATAAAAAAAACAACGATATAAAAAAGAGGAGCCTTAACTTTTCCCGATGATATCAGGTGTAGGGTGATGAAGTGGTGAGATATGCGTCTCCTTAATTCAGAGGAAATCCGTGCAGCCCTGCCGATGGATAAGGCTATAAACTGCATGAAAGAGGCATTTGTTTCATATTCTACAGGAAATTCAGATTCCCCTTTGAGATCGCGGATTTTTATTCCGGAAAAAGGTACCGAATTTCTGGTTATGCCTGCAGCATATCAATCTGCATCGGAATTCTCTCTTGCGGTAAAAGCAGTGGCAATTAATACCGGTAATATTTCACGTAATCTTCCCACAATTCATTCTGCAGTGCTCCTTGCAGATGGAGAAACAGGACGAGTTATTGCACTCCTGGAAGGGGGTGCTCTGACTGCCACCAGGACTGGCGCAACATCAGGGCTTGCCACAATGCTCCTTTCCAATCCGGATAGTCACACACTGGCACTCCTAGGGGCAGGCACCCAGGCCAGGACCCAGCTCGAAGCGGTCTGCTGTGTGCGTAATATTGAGAAGGTCAATGTCTATTCTGTTCATTCTTCGCATGCGAAAACCCTTATTCGGGAATGTGCAGAAAATCCACAGATTCCAAAAGATATTCAAGCGGTATCAAGCCCCAAGGATGCCGTCCACGACGCAGACATTATATGTACCGCTACGACTTCATCCACACCTGTCTTTTCTGATAGGGATCTATCACCGGGTGTTCATATAAACGCAATCGGGGCATACCGCCCTGACATGCAGGAGATCCCCTCCGAGACAGTAATCCGGTCCCGTGTATTTGTCGATAGTCTTGAATCGGTCTTTTCGGAAGCAGGCGATCTCATTATACCATTAAGGGAAGGGAAAATCGGAAAGGATCACATCATTGGAGAACTTGGATCTCTCGTCCTCGGAGAGATCACGGGACGAATCACTCCCGATACCACTACGCTCTTTAAATCCGTAGGCATAGGAGTACAGGACGCCGCCGCAGCCCGATGGTGTTTTCTGGCAGCAGAAAAAGAGGGTATCGGACAGGATATCGAGTGGTAAAGAAACACTTTTTCTAATTATTCAAATCTGAAATTCTGAAAATTTTTCCGTATTTCCTCCTGGATTGCATCTCTATTCATGCGGAATTGGGCGATTCTCCCCTCTTCCGTCCCCATCAGATTGGCCGGATCGGGAATGTCCATCTGTAGAACTCTTCCGGCTGAAAGCGAATCCGGGACAGTATGATCCGCGTCTAGTAATACAATTACATCGAATTCATTACATGGAAGATCCGATACCGCTTTGCTGTATTGGGAGGTGATGTCGATTTTACATTCCTGCATGACCTGCACCACGAGCCTGCTCAGTGTCGAGGGCTTTGCGCCGGGCACTGTATACCACGCATTTCCGGCCATGGAATGCTCTCATGAATCCTTCGGTCATCTGCGATCTACCGGCATTTCGGTGGCAGAGAAAGAGTACTGCTGGCAGTGTTCGTTTCATCTCCCCGATGTGATGAATTCCTGCTCTATCTCTTCTTTTTCTCTTGTATTCCTTCAAGAGCATCAAATACAGCCTTGGAAAAGACACTACTTCCTTTTCCCTTTACTTCCTGAAGTGCCGTGATGGAAATATCTCCCATCATTTCCAGGGCTTTCACTGCTCGCAGCCGGACTCCACGCTGATTATCATCAAGCGCTTTTATCAATGCAGATATTGCGTCTGGATCCCCAATCTTTCCCAGGGACTCTGCTGCTTCTTCCCTGACGTGATCATTCTCATCGGATAATGCTGCAATAAGCGCCTTGACAACCTCAGGATATGCACGTGTTCCAAGGGCTATGGCCGACCTCCATCGGATGCTTATGAACTCCTCATCGTTGAGTGCTTCAATAAGAAGGGAAACCGCGTCCCTTGTGGGAATTGCATCGAGTTCCGTAACACCGATCCACCTGACCTCAGGATCATCATTGTGGAGCGCTTTTTTTAGTCTTCCCTGGTCCGGAACCGACATGATTTTACCCCTTGTCCATTTTAAAAAAAAAAACGTGAAATCATTATGTGATTCGCTGGCATTTGCGAATCCTTGCAACAGCTTCATTCAGTTTGTCCAATGATGCGGCATACGAGATCCTTTCCCATCCGGGAGTATTGAATGCGGAACCGGGTGTCACTGCCACCAGCCCTTCCTCCAGCCATGTCCGGGCGGTATCAATATCATCGCCCTCTACCTTCACAAAAGCATAGAATGCGCCGTCTGCGGGTGCAACTTCAAAACCCATCAGCATCATTTCCTGCACCAGGTAATCACGCCGCCTCTGGAACTCCTTCCTCATCACATCCACGCAGGACTGGTCGCCGGAGAGCGCGGCAACACCCCCGAACATTGCAAAAGTAGTCGGGTGGCTGACGGAATGTTGCTGCACCTTTGACATCTCCCTGATGATCTCCTCTGGTCCTATTGCATATCCAAGCCGCCATCCGGTCATTGCATAAGCCTTGGAAAACCCATTGACAGTCACTGTTCTCTCTGCCATATCGCCAAGCGATGCAAGCGAGACATGCTCCTTCCCGTACGTAAGCTTCTCATAGATTTCATCTGAAATGGCGAAAAGATCATAATCTTCGCAAAGATCGGCAACAAGATTCAGTGACTTCTTCTCCAATACCGCCCCGGAGGGGTTTGATGGAGAGTTTATCACAATCATCTTTGTCCGCTGGCTGATCCTGTCCTGCAGCATTTCATCCACTTGGAAGGTCTTATTGTCAAGCTGATGATGTACCGGTCTCCCCTCTGCAATACGGACAATAGGCTCATAAGACACCCATGAAGGGTCAAGGATGATGACTTCCTCACCTGTATTAATTATTGCCTCTACCGCCTCGTAGATGGCACTCTTTGCTCCACAGGTGATTATGACCTGTTCGGGCCGGCAGGGAAACTTATTCTCACTCTGGATTTTTTCTGCCACAGCACTGATAAGTTCAGGAATTCCATTGCTGGGAGCATAATGCGTCTCACCTCTCTGAAGCGCAGCAATACAGGCTTCTTTGATATGCTGGGGGGTATCAAAATCGGGTTCTCCTATTGAGAGACTGATCACATCCAGGCCCTCTCTTTGCATCTGGCGGGCCCGGTTTGATATTTCTATTGTTGCCGACGCGGCAATGCCGGAGACCTTATCCGACAGGCTTCTCATTTCAATCTCTGGACCATCTTGATTGCTGATTCCACGGCGCGCTTTGCATAATCGATCCGTTCACTGGCCTCCAGGCGACTCATGCCCGGGCCGGATATCCCCAGGGATACAGGTTTCCCGTACTCAAGGCTGAGGTCGATGATCTTTCGTGCTGCGTGCTGTACCACGATCTCATCATGCTGGGTCGCCCCTTCAATTACGCATCCGATAGTAACCACTGCATCGACCCGGCCTTCCCCGAGCATCTTTTTTATGGCCAGCGGCATATCATACGCTCCCGGCACATAGACACAATCTGTTACTTCCGCCCCCAGGAACGCCGCATGTTCCCGGCCTTCAATTTCCATCATATATGTAATGTCACGGTTGAATTCTGCAACCACAAATCCAAGTTTTATTGTCATTTTTCCCCTCTGTAAAGATCTCCTACCTGATTATTCATAAACAATGCCACATCTTATCTTCGGGCAGGTCCGGCATCCGGGAAGCCCTGACGCTGGCCGGTACCCGCCTGTTTTTCCAGTTCCCGTGGATAGAGAACCAGCCTTACTGCATTGACGGCATGCTCCCTCGTACGCTGTTCCGCCAGCCATGCCAGCTCGCTGTTATTGCGGGCTTCGTCCTCATGGACGAATACCTCAACGATGTGCGTATTGGTCATCAGCTGGCACTGAATCAGCCCCTGGGACGCTTCGTGTGCACAAAGCCGGTCCTTCTCCTGGCCGCCCGGCATACCCAGGGCAATAACAATACCGCAATTTCTCTCTTCAATCAGTTTCTTGCAGGCCACGGGAAGATCTTTGATTCCTGGGACAGTCACCCTCTCAATACTCACGCTGGCATACTTTTTCAATTCGTCTATGGCGATGTTTCCCATATTTACTCTTGCAAATGTGGTGTCCACAACACCAACTTTCATCCCAGCACCTCGGCAGCAGCCATCACTCCGTTCTCGCGGGGGGAAAATCCGTTCCTGGCCAGGGAATACTGCACGGCAGAGATGGTCGCCAGGACCTCAGGCGCACCAACTGCCCCCATGGTCCCGATGCGGAATATCTTCCCCTTCAGGTGATCCTGCCCGCCGGCGATCTCGATACCCATCTTTTTTATCAACCCCCTGAAACTACTATCCTCCATTCCTTCCGGGAGCCTGACGGCAGTTGCAGTATTCGAATAACTGTGATCCGGATCAAGAGTAGGGAACATTGAAAGCCCCCAGGCAGAAACTGCGGCTCTTACCGCGCTGGAGAGGTTCCTGTGCCGCTCGATACGGCGTTGCAGCCCCTCTTCGGCAATAATCCTGCAGGCCTCCCGTAAAGCCAGAAAGAGGGGTACGGCGGGGGTATATGGGGTCTGCATGACCGCTGCCCCGGCACTCTTCCGGTATGCTGCAAGATCAAGGTAAAATGGCCGGCGATCACATATCCGATCCCAAGCCCTATCACTTACCGATATGGCCGAGAGACCTGCCGGAGCGGCCAGGCACTTCTGGGAACCGACCATGACCACATCCGCGCCCCAGGCATCGGCGTAGACCTCGTCTCCGGCAACTGAGGTGATCCCATCCATTACAAAAAGGGCATCGTATTTCCTGGCCAGTTTCCCCACCTTCTCTGCCGGATTTTTTATGCCCGCAGAGGTCTCGTTATGCACGAGGGTTACCATCTCCGCTCCCGCATCGAGTGCCTGTTCCAGAGCCTGCAGGTCAATCGGTGTTCCCCACTCTGATCCAATCAATCCGGCATTGCCATAACAATTGGCTATTCTATAGAGACGATCTCCGAATTTTCCGTTTACCAGGCAGGCAATCTTTTTGTCCCGGCCAAAATTTGCCACTGCGGCTTCCATGGCAGCGGTTCCGGATCCGCTGATAATGAAAAGATCGTTCTCTGTGCCGAACGTCGTTTTCAAAATTTTTGTGCATTCGGCGTATACCGACCCGAATTCATCGCCGCGGTGGTTGATAGCCTGACGCATCATCGCTGCACGGACCCGTTCCGGCATTGGAACCGGGCCGGGCAACATCAGGAGTGGTTCCTTTTCCATTAAAATCAGTCCATAGTATTTTTATAATGATGAAATATAAGTTTGGATGGCATTTATGGTAGATGTTGCGATTATCAGCGGATCGGCATCGGATGCGGCTATCGCTGAAAAGGCAGCCGAAGTTTTAGCAGAGAACAATATACCTTTCGAAATACAGGTCATCTCTGCCCATCGGGAACCTGACAGGCTGGATGAATATATCCGGCAGAGTGAATGCAAGGTGTATATTGCCATAGCCGGGCTTTCTGCCGCTCTCCCAGGTGTGATTGCCTCAAAGACTACAAAACCGGTAATAGGGGTGCCTGTATCCGGAAAACTCCAGGGGATGGATGCACTTCTCTCCATTGCCCAGATGCCCGGAGGGGTGCCTGTGGCCTGCGTAGGGATCGACAACGGGGAGAACGCCGCCCTGCTGGCAGTCAGGATTCTTGGGGTGAGATAGAGAATCCTTTCTCTTTAATGAGATAATTCGTGTTCATTCTTTTTATCCGGGAAGTCCTGATCGTGCATGATTGCGGCGATTCTGTCAATAACGGTGCGCCGGCAACAGGCTGGAGACATTTTCATTCGGAATATAGGTCGTGGATATAATTATGCACGAAATGGTGAAAAAAGTGGTATTCTTTCCCTTCAGCGCGATAAAATTCTGGGTGGAGATTGACCCTTAATCCTTCTTCTTCTCCTGCTCGAATATCTCTCTTATCATCTTTACCGCACAGAGATCCCCGCACATGGAGCAGGTATCGAGATCGCCATCCCTCTCATGAATTTTCCGGGCATATTCCCCGAACAGCGCAAGTTTGAACTGTTCGTTCCAGTCAAGCCTCTTCCTGGCTTCGGCCATACGTATCTCCCTGGCAGTCCGAAAGCCCTCCTTCCTGCGCACCAAATCGCCTATATGGGCAGCAATCCTGGCAACTCTTGTCCCTTCCACGATATCCTCAACCAGGGGAAGGGCCAGGTGCTCGCTCGGTGATACCATGCACAGGAAATCCGCACCGTGCATGCAGGCCATGGCGCCGCCGATAGCAGAAACAACATGATCGTACCCCGGCGCCAAATCTGTCACCAGCGGTCCCAATAAGTAGAGGGGTGCATCATTGGAGAGCTCCTTGATGACCTTTACATTGCATCCTATCTGCTCGAGGGGTATGTGTCCCGGCCCCTCAATCATCCGCTGTACCCCTGCATCCAGTGCCCGGTTGGCCAGCCTTCCCAGGGTGAGGTATTCTACGGTCTTGGCATGACGATCGGCATCCTGGAGGCATCCCGGTCTCATACCATCGCCCAGACTCGCCACAACGTCATACTCCGCCAGGATTTCCATCAGGTACCCGAATTCTGCAAATAAGGGATTCTCTTCTTCCCTCTGCACCATCATGGCCACGTGGAACGCACCGCCCCGCGAGACTACGTCCATGATACGAGGGTCAGTTCTCAGGGCGGAGAGCGCATCCCTGTTGACCCCACAGTGCAGTGTGAGGAAATCAACCCCTTCCCTGCAATGTTCCCTTATTACAGAAAAGAGAAGATCTGCATCGACATCTGCAGCATTGCCTGCCCTCCTGACAGCCTCATAAACCGGAACCGTACCAACCGGGGCATCCAGGGCCAGTATTTTTTTCCTCATCGCAGGCAGATCTCCGCCGGTAGAAAGATCCATAAGGGAATCCGCGCCATTGGCAAGAGCGGCCTTCGCCTTCGCCACTTCCATGGTCTCGTCGCAGCGCTCCCCCGACGTGCCCACATTTACGTTCACTTTGATCCTGCAGTCTTCGCCAATTCCGCAGAGCCGGTGTGGCCTCTTGGGGTTGGCCGGAATTACGACCCGTCCTCTGGCCACCGATTTTGCAAGCTGTCTGGGATTTATGTCTTCCAGCCGGGCTACTGATTCCACAATTTCAGGGATACCGGTGAAGCACTCCCGGATCAAGGTATGCATAAGACACATTTGTCCCGAGTACTTATTATTCTGCATGCCAGTCAGATGGATCCCGGGAGGGGGCTATCTAGGAAACTCGTATCTGGTGGGCAATGTATTGGTGGACGCCGCGGTGCTTCCCGGCGCCATTGCGCCATACAAGGAGGAGATTGAGTCCATTGTCCTCACCCACTGTCACTATGATCATATCGCCCATGCAAAAGAGATAGCTCATATGTGCGGAGCGTCACTTTGTATTCACCGCCTGGATTCTCCGGGGCTGAATGACGATGTTCGAAACCTCTCATTCAATTTCGGGGCCCGCACACCCGGCATTATCGGCGAGAGACTGCTGGATGAAGGTGATATGATTGGGGATCTGCGAATACTGCATACACCTGGCCATACACCGGGGAGCGTCTGCCTCTACTATGAGGAAGACCTGGCCCTGTTCAGTGGCGATACTGTTTTTACCGATGGAGGTTTCGGCCGCTTCGATTTTCCCGGAGGCAGCCGTGACGATCTTGCACAATCACTGGAGCGGCTATCTGCTCTGGCTGTAGAGAAACTCTATCCGGGACATGGATCGCCGGTGGAAAGAGGCGGAGGGCGACATATAGCCGCGGCCCTGCAATTGATAAAAATATCGTATGAATAGGGGAATTTATTGCCTGATCCTGGAAAACGCCTCCTGCACCCTGACTGTCGGGGCACTCGGACCCGTTTCATTCAGGCAGGGGTGGCACGTCTATGTGGGCTCTGCAGGCGGGCCCGGGGGGCTTCTCCGCGTTGCCCGGCATATTCGCTATTCGGGAATAGCGGCACATTCTCCCCGCTGGCATATTGATTATCTCCTGTCAAATTCCCATTTTCATCTTGTATCGGCAGTATGTGCGTATTCAGGAAGTGATATGGAATGCCGTCTTGCTGAATCCATCCGTGCTCCTTCTATATTCCATTTTGGGAGCAGTGACTGTTCCTGCCCTTCCCATCTATTTTATTATGAGGATTTCCCGGAAGAGAAAATCATCGAAGCTTATGAAAAAATGGGCCTTTTTGTTATCATCCAAAATATCAAAAAGGTATAAGTGCAGTGTATCATTATGACGATACTTGGCATATCAGGCAGCATGCGGAAGGAGGGGAATACCTCCCTCCTGATCAAGGCCATACTGGACAGGTGCGAAAAGGCAGGTATTTCTACAGAATTTGTTTCCCTGTCCGGAAAAGAGATTAAACCCTGTCTGGGCTGTGAAAAATGCAAGGAGAAGGACTGGTGTGTCATTCAGAATGACGACTGGGGAGAGATTATGCAGAAAGTTCTTGACTCCGAAGTCCTTGTCATAGGATCCCCTACTTACTATTTCGATGTATGCGGTCACCTGAAGAATTTCATTGATCGGACTTATTCTTTATATCACCAGCGGAAACTTGCAGGGAGAAAAGCTGTCGCCGTGGCGGTCTGTGCAAATAAAGGTGGTGCAAGGACCATTGAGACGCTTGAAGGATTCTTGAATACTCATGAGTTCTCCTACCTGGGTTGGGTCAGGGGGAAAGGGTACCTGGAGGGTGAAGTTCTTCGTGATAAGCAGGCAATAAAAAAAGCAGAGGAAATCGGTGATCGTATCGTCCGTTTACTCACTACACCCGATTGAATTTTATATCCGAATTCCAATTTTTAAAAAATTATTCCGCGTGTGATTCTCTAAAATAATGTCCATATTTTTTTCATTTAAAAAAATGAAAAATTTCTTAAAATCAGAAGCAACGGCCATGTTATCTTATCCATTCCCTTTCTTTGATGGCAGGGATCATTCAGAGAATATTATAAAGAGTATCTCTCTGGAGGAGATCTCTTCCCAGGTCTTTTGAGATGCGCCGCATCTCTTCCGGATCAAGGTAATCTGTATTTAGAGCGCCTGCTCCCTTTGATATACTCTCCTCAAACATCGTCCCACCCAAATCATCCGCGCCCGCCAGCAGGCCAAGCTGGGCCATCTTTACACCGGTTTTAACCCATGAAACCTGTATGTGATCGATATTATCAAGATACAACCTGGAAACGGCCGTCATAAGGAGATCTTCCCTCCCTGTGGCGCCCGCCCTGGCCATACCTTTCTTGAAAAGCGGAGTGTTCATATGTATAAAAGAAAGAGGGACAAATTCCGTAAAACCTCCTGTCTCATCCTGAATATCGCGCAAAATCGAAAGATGCCTTACACGGTCATTATCACTCTCGCAATGGCCGTACATTATAGTGGCAGTAGTCCTGATACCCAGCTGGTGGGCTTCCTTTATGATTCGTACCCATTCGCCGGTGGAGATCTTTCCCGGACATATGATGGAACGTACCTCATCAACCAGGATCTCGGCTGCTGTCCCGCAAAGAGAGCCCAGGCCTGCTTCTTTCATCATCGAAAGGACCTCTATCGTGGATATACCACTTTTCCTGGCTGCATAGGCGACTTCCATCGGGTTACTCGCATGGATATGGATTTGTGGTGCCGCTTCATGAATCCATGAGATGATATCCGTGTAAGATCGGGCATCAAAGTCCGGATGAAGGCCACTCACTGTACAAATTTCAGTTACTCCTCTCGATCTGGCCTGCAACGCCTTCTCATGAATGGTCTGTTTCTCATGGAGATATGCACCTTCATCACCAGGTTTTTTCGAGAACCCACAGAAACCACAAGAGTTTATGCAGAGATTCGTGACATTGATATTCTGGTTGCGTACATAGGTGACCACATCTCCGAGCAGTTTTTTCCGCTTCTCATCGGCTGCTGCGGCTACTTTCCATACCTGACGACCCCGCAGACTGAAAAGTTCCAGGGCCTCATCGGATGTGAGACGATGTCCGGCAAGAACGTTCTTTAGAACCGTATCAAGTTTTTGGGCATCCGGACCGGATCTCGCCGTGCTAATATTTGACACGGGTACTCATTCAAGAGTGTACATCGCCTGATATTAAATGAATTCTATATGTGTAAATATCAAGCAATTATTATGTTCAATCCCACTCTATCCGTTATTACGTGATTACAATGAAGAAACGTTCAGTCACATTGCTTCATTCCGAGGGTACCGGCTATGTCATACCCCTGGGACCGGTGAACCTGGTCGCGGTGGTCGCAAAGATAGGACTGGTCGGCTGCGGGGCGTTCGATGTTATGGCATTGGAAAAGTTTGGTTATCCGGCCGCCAGAGTAAAACCTGCCAGGGGTTCCTCTATAGAGACTATTGAGGATCTCCTGTCAGGAGAGATACGGGAAGCTAATTCCCCTGCAAAAAAATATGGAATTGAAACTGGAATGAGTGGAAAAGAAGCCCTTGACCTCCTTTCCTAATCGAAAATTCCCTTATTGGTGGTGACAGGTGCTCTCACCCGGGTCAATGTTTCCGGCCAGATAGTCATGCAGTATTGCATCAACTTCTCCGGAAACGCCCAGAATCACCCGTATTCCATGACTGGCGAAGATTTCAACCGCTTTCGGACCCATCCCCCTGGCTATTACGCAGGTAACGCCCTCATTTCTGAGAAGAGCCGGAAGAACACCTGGCTGGTGTCCCGGATTGGGGATATCAGTCCTGGAAAAAATTCCATTCTCCACCGTATAGATTGAATATTCCCTGCAGTGGCCGAAGTGAGATGATACCATCCCTTCATCATTTGCAATGCCGATCTTCAACTACATCACTCCCAGATTTATCAAAATCTCCTTCTTCCACGACCGCCACCGCAGAAACCTCGCCCGCATCCGCGTGGTATGCCGCCACGACCTACCCCATAAATCCCGACCGCCTCGTGTGAAAGGGTCTTCTGCTGTGGGACTTCGGTTCCTTCATCGTTTTCTGTGTTTTCAATACTGTCTGTTGCCCGGGTGGGTAGACAATATCCATAGCCCCGGCCAGACCGGGATCCACGGCCCATCGGACCTGTTCCATTAAAACCTGGCATATAACTACTCCTGTTTATTATTACTCATATGAGTAAAAATTGATATACTTATTTATCAAGGCAATTCTCTATTCATTTTTTCCTGTGGAAATTCAGTTAATTCTATATTTTTCATACAAATTTTGCTGTATTTATCTCTGCAACCATCCACTTCGATGGTTTTCCCATGAATAAGAGCATCAGCCACTTTATGCCTGGCCTGATGAAGATCTTTCCATAAAGTGCGTCGGGATATCCCCATCTTTTGTGCGGCTTCTTCCTGGCCAAGACACTTGTAATCCACCAGTCGGAGCACCTCCAGTTCATCGGGCCGGATCATCACCACATCCCTCGGCTCACCCCGGACTATGCAGGGATGGTAGCATCTCCCGGGCGTGTTCTCACCCATTATTCTTCGTAAACGGGGTCTGCCTCTTTTACGGCATCCATCTGGAATTTTGTCTTCTTTCATTTCAGTTTCAATTCCTTCGCCAGTTTTTCCCAGATCTTCCTAATTGCACGGGAAGCCGGTGAATCATACATGGTTACAGGCACTCCCTCCCTGACTGTATCAATCACTGCCGGGTCGAACGGGATACGTCCCAAAAGGGGTATACTCTCTGCACGGGCATATTCCTCGATTTTTTCGCTCATTCCGGGCTCCAGGTCGTACCTGTTAATTACCAGGTATAAACGAATATTGAATCCACGGGCCATATTCACCAGTCGTTTCAGGTCATGAAGACCGGATACGCTTGGTTCGGTGACGATAACCGCGGCATCCATGCCGCTGACGGCGGATATTGTCGGGCAACCGATCCCTGGCGGACCGTCTGCCAGCAGTACCTCTTCACCGCTCATCTCCCTGGTTATCTCGTTTTTGACCTGGTCCACCAGAAGACCGGATGTGCCCGATCCTGGGCACAGCTCTGCATGGGCCATCAATCCCCTGGGAGTTTTTGAGAGATAGAGGGTCCCGTCTCTCAACGGCTCCATCACGATTGCTCCTTCGGGACAGATCTCCATGCATACGCCACACCCTTCACAGTGTATGGGATCCACCTCAAATTCCCCGTCCTGGCATTTTATTGCATCAAAACGGCAGTGAATCCCACAAAGCCCGCATCCAACACATTTTTCCCGTATTATTCTGGCTTTTTCGATACCGGAAAACGGCCTGGAACCCGCATTTTCGTGTGCAACCAGAAGTGAAAGGTTAGCTGCCTCCACATCGCAGTCTGCAATGCCAATGGACTGGCGGATAAGGGCGCTGAGTGCAGCAGTAAAAACGGTCTTTCCTGTTCCGCCTTTTCCACTTATTACCACGATCTTTATCATTCCTGCAGATCTCCTCTACCAGTCACCTTTGCAAAAAGTCGGATAAACTCTTCTTTGTAGGGCGGAATTTCGGCGCTAATGAGACGTCCCGTATTCTGGATACGGGCGATATCCCTGTCAAAAGGAATGGTCATAAGTATGGGAAGACCCTGGCTCCGGCAGTACACCTCAACGCGGTCATCCTGGTCTGAATAACGGTTTATCACTACCCCTGTTGGAATTCCGAGGCATTTCGTAACCGAATCTGCCAGCTCCAGATCATGCAGGCCGAAAGGTGTGGACTCCGTGACAAGGATGCAATAATCAGCGCCCTGCATGGCCTCCACTACAGGACAGGCAATTCCCGGTGATGCATCAAGGACCGTCAGGGAATGCCCTTTTGCGTACGATTTGGCGGCCCTGATCACCCGGGGAGCCATCACTTCGCCTTCATTGAGAATTCCGGAGATGAGAATAATATTATGAAGCGGTTTCCCGAAACGCAGTTTCCCTATTGTGCGATTCTCTTCATGGATGGCTCCTTCCGGGCAGATCATCTCACAGCCTCCACACGAATGGCAGAGTCTCTCGAAGAACAGGGGCCCATCTTTCAAAACCGTAATAGCCCCGTAATGGCAGAATTCTGCACATTTGCCGCATACCGTGCATCTTTCCCGGTCAAATACCGGGATGGGTGTGGTAACCGGGAGTTCATACCCTCCTTCAGGAAAGAAGAGGTGGAGATTCGGCTCCTCCACATCACAGTCCACCAGCAGCACTTCCTGCATATCTGCAATGGAATAAGCTAGATTTGCTGCGACAAGCGTCTTTCCGGTTCCGCCCTTGCCACTTGCCACGACGATATTCATGCCGGCCTCTTCATGACCTGGTAAGTTTTCCCTCTTTGTACTGTTGGTACACGGATTTGACTGTTCCTTCGCCCCTGAAGAAATATATGGCTATTCCGGCTGCCTGAAGTGCCGCCAGCGCATTTCCTCCCACATTTCCGGTTATAACAGCCTTATCACCATTATCTATCAGGGCCTGCGCCGCTCTCGGACCCGCCCCGCCTGCAGCACCCGCCGCAGCATTTTCCACGGCATTCCATTCATCATTCTCGCTATCGAAGAAAATAAAGAAGGGGGCTCTACCAAACCTCTCCTCCACCATATCATCAGGGCTCGGCCCTTTCGAAGTTATACACACTATCATGTCTATCATTTCTTAATTATGCTCATATGAGTAAATATATATTATCCTAATGACATGGATGCCATCATCTCTCACTGGAATGCCTGTACCGCATTACATGGACAGCACTGGAACTTGAAGGATCTCTCCTCACATTTTCATGGTATCAACCACAATATTTTCGGCAGATCTCCTTGTAAGCACAGCATTAAACAGATTGTAAATATCCAAAGTGACACATGCCAACGCGTTTGATATTGTCTTTTTCATCACATTCCCTTAAAAAAATTAAGCACGCTCCCCTTTCTCAATTCAGTATTAAAGAGTGGAGATAACCATAGAATAATATGCAATCACTCTTACGGCAGCAAATTCGCCGATATCCCAAAAGAACTCATCTCTTTTTCCTTGACAATTCCCAAGGTGAAGCTCCTGACTCTCGCACACGTTCCATGCTCGGGTTATCCACCCAACCGTTCCGGTTATTGTCCCGGCAATCAAATTACGAGATATAAAGATTTATATCCAGAAGAGGAGTTCCGTCGAGGATATCGATGGAAATAATTCAACCAGCAAATTTCCGAATCTGCCGGAAGCGAGGAAGGGTGGTTGACCGTTATCAGCCAGAATAGTCTTCCCAGCAGATACGATGAGAATCCTCATAAAAAGGATAATCCCAGGACTTTCGGCAATCTTTATCAATAACGCAGGTGAGCCAGACACCAGGGTTTAATATCAAACTGAATCATAAGGGAGACTACTGTGCATTACACTCATCTCTTTGGCCCGGTCTGTTCACGCCGCCTGGGACGTTCTCTCGGGATCGACCTGGTGCCCTTCAAGATTTGCACATTCGACTGTGTGTATTGCGAATGTGGAACTACTACAGAAAAAACTCTCATGAGAAAAGAATTTTTTTCACCGGAAGAGGTGGAAAAAGAACTTACTGATTTTCTTTCCCACTCCCCGGAACTTGATTTTATCACCTTTTCAGGTTCGGGTGAACCTACGCTCTCCCTTTCCATCGGGAGGATTATCCGTTTCCTCAAAGAGGGATACCCCGATTACCGGGTAGCAGTACTCACAAACGGTTGCCTGCTTGATGACCCTTCAGTACGGTCCGATCTTCTCCAGGCCGATGTGGTTTTGCCTACCCTTTCTTCGGCGAAAGGAGACACATTTGCAAAGATCCACCGTCCGGCTGGCGGGGTTACACCAGCTACTATCATCAAAGGGCTTTCCAGATTCCGTGATGAATTTCCAGGCGAAATCTGGCTGGAAGTGTTTATCATTCCCGGACTCAACACCACTGATTCGGAACTTGAATTGCTTGAGGATGCAATGCGCAGGATCCGTCCTGACAGGATCCAGTTAAATACCCTGGACAGGCCGGGCACGGAGGAATGGGTACGCCCTGCCAGTGCCATGGAACTGGAGCGGGTTTCATCTGTATTAGGCATACCGGGAACAGAATCCATTGAATCGATACATTACGGGGTAGCGCATCCAGTCCCTTCAGGGGATGTGGCGGACCAGATATTTGCGATGCTCAAGCGAAGACCCTGTACTATAGAAGAAATAACCAGCGTTACCGGACTTCACCGCCGTGAAATTGCGAAATACCTGCGGGAATTTGATGAAGAAAGCATTCTGGGATGGAAACGGGAGAAAAGGGGAATTTTCTTTTACTGCAGGGATCAACGGGAAGAAACCAATGAATAATCAGTATACCTCTGAGAGAGCGTCCTGCCAATATCCCTGACAATTCTCTCCATTACCGTGGGATCCAGGTACTCGGCACCTGCAGCCCCTGCATCTGCGCTGACATCATCAGAGAACATGGTTCCCGCCAGATCATTGGCACCTGAAAGGAGGGCCATCTGGCTCATCTTTATTCCAAGCTTCCCCCAGGAAACCTGAATATTCCTGAAATTATCAAGATAGAGGCGTGAGAGCGCAATCATAAGGAGGTCTTCCCTCCCCGTGGCGCCCGGAGTGGCAATTCCCTGTTGGAAGAGACGTGTGCCGGTATGGATATAGGTAAGTGGTATCATTTCCGAAAAACCCCCTGTCTGGTCCTGAATATCGCGTAAAATGGAAAGGTGCCTCACCCTTTCGGAAATTCCTTCATATGATCCATACATGATTGTAGCCGTTGTCAGGATCCCCATCTCGTGGGCTTCACGTATGATGCGTATCCACGTATCGGTATCAACCTTTCTCGGGCATATTACCGATCGAACCTCATCAACAAGAATTTCAGCAGCCGTACCCTGAAGAGATCCAAGACCGGAACTCCTCATTTCTTCCAGGACTTCCCTGGTAGAGATCCCACTCTGCGTTGCGGCATGCTGGACTTCATCCGGGCTGAAGGCGTGAATATGCACACCGGGAGCTGCTTCCCTGACCCATTCCAAGATGTCTTTATAACTTTTAATGGTGAAATCCGGGTGTACACCTGAGAGCAGGCATATTTCGGTAACTTTCCTACTTGCGGCCAGTCTGGCTTTTTTCCGGATGTCGTCGGGGCTATCAAAAAATGCCCCCTCATCATCGACCCTTCTTCCAAACCCACAGAACCCACAGAGATTTTTGCATATATTTGTGATATGAAGATTCTGGTTGCGTACATAGGTCACCACCGATCCGGCCCGAGATTCCCGCAGATCATCCGCCGCTGATAATATATCAAAGAATATCCTGTCCCGGGCAGAAAATAGGGTGATTGCCTCTTCTTCGGTGAGCCGGTGCCCTCCGAGCACATCCCTGAGTAACTGGCGATGGTTCATGCACTATTACTTCTTTTTCTTCTTTCTTTCAGTCTTCTTCTGCGTTTCTTCCTTCCGACTGACATAGTACTCATATATCAGCATCGCAGCGATGAGGATGATAGCCACGGGCACTATGTTTAATGGAAGATACCCGAGCAGGGGGATTGCAAATAGGGCTTTTCCCACCAGCCATTCGTCCTTAACCGGTTCAAGTGGTCCGAGCCCCCGGTACCCGCTTTCCCATCCGGTCTGATCGATGACCATATTGTTATCGCCCTTGGTTATGTAGCCGGCATGAGGGGCGGTATACGAATAATTCAGGTTTCCGGTGGAAATCTGGAAAATCTGGCCTTCTTCCGCCCATATCATTGCCCTATGAATAATTGGATGGACACTGTCGGCCCCATTGGGTTTGTAGATAATAACATCGCCATAATCCTCGAATTTCATGTATCCTGTTGCCTGTCCCTCCTTCCATGTCTGGAGTTCTCCATACCTGTCCGCGCTGACCACAAAAACCAGGTCTCCGACATTCATGTGAGGCACCATGCTCTCCGATTCTATTGTGACAACCGCCGGCCAGGTGCCGGAAATAAGAAAGAGTGTGAGTGCTATTGCTCCCACAACAATAGCTACGACCAGGAGCTCCCTTAACAGGGAGACCCATTTGTTCTCGCTGGTCCGGAATTTTTCCAGGAATGTTTGCTCTTTTTCCTTCACGCTCGATCCTGACATTATATATCTCAAAATATTGATCCCCACAATTTATAAGAGATAGTGATCGGACAATCACTCGCGGGAATTGTTCAACTCATCGGGATCTGTAACAGGTGCCTGAAGTAAATCCTATATCGGACATGGAGATAATGTATAATAAATGCTTGATGCCGAGACAATTGTCCGGCGTTTTCTTGATACCAAGATGCAAGTACATCCCGATGTAGTAAAGTATCTTGCCGAGAAGGACGATCCGGGGCTTATTGACCGTATTATCTCCAGCGTGCCTGATGACACGGTTGTAGTCGGGGTCCGCCATATACCCGGAATCACACCTGACAGGGACGGCAGCAGGTTTTTAACCGACCCCACCTGTGAGGTTGTCAGGGGCGGCGCCGGTAGTTCGGGAAGTATTTCAAGTATCAATGATTATATCCACTATTTCCGGGATCGCTATAATCGCCTGGGCACGTTGATTAGAAACCGCTGCAGCCCTATACCTATCGAAGGCCTTCACAAAGACGGCCGTTACAGACAGGAGAAATGCTCGGTGCTGGGCATCGTAATGGACATAAGGATCACTGCCAACGGGCACCGCATTGCTCTGCTGGAAGATCCAACCGGAAATATATCGGTCCTCTTTCACAAGGATCGCCCCGGCTTTTCGGAGGCAGAGACAATTCTTCCCGACGAGGTCATAGCGGCCAAAGGTACCCTCTCCAATGATGGCCGGATCTTCTTCGCAGACCAGCTTTTCCGCCCGGATATTCCCCTCAGTCACGGGCCGTATCATTCCGAGACTCCTGGTACCGCAGTACTTATTTCAGATATCCATGTCGGGAGCGATACATTTCTTGATGAGGCCTGGAAAAAGTTTTCTGACTGGCTTGATGATTCTGACGCATCATATCTTCTCATCGCCGGCGATCTTGTGGATGGCATTGGTGTCTATCCGGGACAGGAAAATGAACTGACCATACGGAATATCTATGAACAATATGATGTTTTTGCAGAAATGATGCGGGATCTTCCTTCACGCCTCAAAATTATCATTTCTCCTGGAAATCACGATGTGGTCAGGAATGCCGAGCCACAGCCGGCCATACCAGCCGAATTCTCAGAAAAATTTCCAGATAATTGTATCCTGGTGGAAAATCCTGCCCTGGTGAACCTTCAGGGTGTTCGGGTCCAGATGTATCACGGACGCTCCATCGATGACATGATCAGTATGATCCCGGGAGCATCATACGAAAATTCCGCGCCAATGATGGT
>DATKYO010000003.1:0-2961 GCA_035528475.1 Methanoregulaceae archaeon
TTGATCACCGGGATAATCATGAGGCCGGTAGGTCCCATCTGGATGGTGAAGCCCTGTTTTGCGGCGCTCTCGTTGACCTCCCCGACGATCGTCTCCCGTTCCCTGTCGAGTTTCCCGAGTGCCTCCTTACGCTTGGTCGTATAGTCCTCACTCTCAAACGCCCGTGGCAGGTCCCTCCTCGCTTCACTGATAAATGAAGCCATGTCGGTCTTTAACCGGCTGCTCAACCCGGGGGGGAGGCGGATCGCGAGGGGCTCGTACGGGTTGGCAAAATTGTTGACATAGACCCAGTCATCGGCTTTTGGTTTGGTCTTTGCCAGTTCGTCAAGGAACTTTCTGACTGCAGTACTTCTTCCGGTGCCTGGCATCCCTGCAACATAGATATTGAATCCTCTCTCCCGTATTTCAAGCCCGAAGTGGAGCGCCTTCTGGGCCCTTTCCTGGCCGATAATCTCTTCTGAGGGTTTCAATGTTTCCGTGGTGGAACACTCAACCTGTTCGGGCTTATAGGAAGCCCGGTAATCCTCGGGGGGTAATGCTGTGATCATATCGATTCATCCTATAATTTCATTTTATCCGCTGACTCCGCCAGTAAAATCTTTTTCTCATAAAAAATGCACCTGTCCTCATACCATACCTCTGCCTTACACCATCCTTCATTGCTCATGTCCGGAGTGCCGTTATAATTCCTTGTTTTTGCTCATAGTGCTGTACCGCACGCGGTGCTCCGAAGAGAATGCGGAGTGCAGTATTATAGACACTCGGTGTTTTCTCTCTATCGAGATCCGATAAAAGCCCCGCAAGAATCCCGACAAGCGCTACCTGGTCTGCATCTTCCATGGCATCAAGGGCTCCAAAGACCCTCAGCATCGAGACGGTGCTGTACTCGTTGATGGGTGCGAGCCTGCGTAAGGTCTTTTGCAAAAAGGAGCGTCCTTGTTCCGTCTGGAGGGATTTTTTCCGGTTCAGGGCAAATCTCCCGTAGAGTGCCCGCTGATCATTTGCCTGCTCGATCCGGAACGCATCCGACTGCTCAATCCGGGAGATGAGATCCAGAACATCCCTGCTGCTGTTGCCGGCAATAACCGAAAGGAAATTCTCCCAGCTGACGGGATTTTTCTTCGATTCCTGTTCAAAGGAATCAAGCATGCCGGGCCGGTCACCTGCCGAACTGTCCATGTACAGGCTGAACGCAACCAGCTTATCAGTCGCACAGGATGCGCTGGTGAACTGGTCCTGTATCAGCTGATGGATATTGGGAGTATCGAGTCTCGAGAGTACGGCAAGAGCAGTATTTTTAATCTGTCTTCGTTTGATAGCAGGAATTTCCTGCTGCAGCGTATCCATCCGGGCATCCGGAAAATTCACGGATGCGTAGATATCAAGCAGGTCTGGCGTATGCCGGGCTGCAATTGACTGCAGGATTCTCTCGCGGACATCATAGAGTGCCTGGTAGTGATGGGCATATTTTTTATCAGGTGCAGATTCAAACACGGTTAAAAACTGGCCACCGCCCTGCATCATGAGGTCACGGTCGGAAAGGAACCGTACATAGAGGTCGATACATGCCGGGTCCGGGCGGGCAGACGGATCGGAAAGCATCCTGAGTTTTTCCCGGTCCATGATCGTCATAAACGCGATGTACCGGTTGATAAGGTCGCTGTCCCGTTCAGCCTGCAGGTACAGTTCCGGTAACGGTGCCTCGTAGTTGACCTTACCGTAGAACGAATAACCCCGGTTGATAGAAATGAACGCAGGCGGTTCGGGCGAACTGAGTTCGAGGGTTTCTTCTTCTTTTTCAACCCTTTGGAGAACTTCAGCGATATCATTTCCCGATGCAGCAACTAAAGCGATCCTGATCGGGAAGATCCAGTGTTTTTCCGGACTGTCCCCCGCCTGCCGCAGATGCAGTGTCGTCACATGGCGGTCACTGTTGTAGGATGCCTGTACCGAGAGCGTGGGAAAACCGGTCTGTTTAAGCCATCCCACTGCCATGGGAGCTAACTGTTGTCCGGATACCTCTTCCATCGCCTGCACCCACTGGTCACGGGTCGCATTTCCATGCCGGTACCTGCGGTGGTACAGGTCAAGCCCCTTCACGAACAGCTCTTTTCCTATGCACGTCTCTATCATTCTTACAAATTCCGGGGCCTTCATGTAGGTGATACCGGTGATGAGTTCGTTGGGATCATTAAACCCGTCAGGTTCAACAGGCAGGGAAGCAGCCCCGCTGTCGAGTTCAAGAGTCCCGCTCCCGGGAGAAAGCAGTGAAAGGACCGTCTGCAGCCGGGAATAGTCCTCCCCGAAATGGAATGCATGGTACTGGTTTTCGATATGGACGGTGACTGCTTCGTTGAGCCAGATCTCAAAGGGTGACCCCCCGGTCACTTCCGAGCCATTGAGGTTATGGTAAAACTCATGCACCTTAACCTTGGCCAGGTACTCATACGCGGAATCGGTCATAGTGGGAAATGGCATGATACGGTTTGCGGTAATGGTCGTATTACCGACATTTTCCATTCCCCCGAAATCCGAATTCTGCATCCCGATCTCGCGGTATGTCATCCCGGTATATTCATAGCCGGGAACAATCTGTGTAATGAGGTTGTGAAGCTCTGAGCGTGTCTGCAATTGCGGAGAATGCGGACTAATTTTTTTGATACGGTTCAGACCCCTCGTCAGCAGGTAAAGCCGCTCGCGTATGGTCCCCTTGTCATACTTTCCTGCGCCGGTAAAAAGATTCACCCAGAGCACAGCGTCATGGAGGATGTCCAGGGCCTGGTCAGCTATGACAGGATCGGATGCCGGTGGACCCAGCAGCTCGAGCGTGCATAGTCGCCCATCCGGGTACTCGCATTCCTGGCTGAAGGTTGCCCAGGTACCGCACCCGAGAAAGAACAGGTACGGGGCCATGGGGGTGTTGATATTTTCGTAAGTAATTTTTACCCTGCCGGCCCCGGC
>DATKYO010000004.1:0-3786 GCA_035528475.1 Methanoregulaceae archaeon
TGAAATGATCCCGACTCTCCTGGCATCGGGCTTGATAATTTATGGATTTTTTCAGGTAACTATCGCATTTACTGCGGTCGTCCTTTCAGTGAAATGGAATAAATACGAATTTCTGGCAGGCCTGTCCTTCCTCCTCATCTATTCAATCGTCTACCTGGTCGATACATTCTTCTTCACTATTGTAAATGGTGTGTTCCTTGATGTCGCCCAGTTCGGGTTTATCCTGCTTGCCATTGTCTTTTTTATTATCGGAATGCACCCTACATGGGCTCCCAAGCTGGCATCGGGCATGAGAGAGCGATACACAGGGCATAGACCCTCCCGTGATGAATCTCTCATTTCCATTCTCAAAAGAGTCTGATAATTTCTTTCCGGCAGGAACTTCAATGAAGATAAATGTATGACTGTGGTCGTGAATGCCGAAATTTTCAAACGAACTGCCTCGAAGAACGGTGATCTGGTCCCAGATTCGTATTCCCCTTTTCGTTGTCGTACCACTTTTCCTGTCTTTGGTTCCCCGGGAAAAAACGTATTCAGGCTGGTTTTTTCCTACCCGGAACAGAACCCTTCGAGATAACGTCAATACTACCAATTAAAAAAGATAAGATAAAGAATTCTTTTATCCCATACCGTTCAGTTCCATGGTCATGGAATCTGTTGCATCCCCACTGGTCATCTTAATGAGGGGTTTGCCATTCGCAAGCCAGTACGTGGATGTAGTTCCCTGAATGGTAGCCGTGTATTTATCCGCAGTAAATGTTCCTGCAGGAACGGTCACTATTTCAGTACCAACCTTGACGAACTGGACATCCGGACCAACCATGTTTGGATCGCCCTGTGCGGTTCCTCCTCCGGTTGAGCTGCAGTCCATCTCTGTGGGCATACCCTGCATACTTTGTCCGCCTTCAAAACGCATAGTGCATTTCCCGGTCTGTTTGTTGTATTTATAAAATATCGTCATCGCATCGGCCCCGGAACCCGCGGACAGCTTGTACTCGACCCAGTTATATCCAACGCCTCCAAATAACTGTCCTGCGCCGACTGTTCCTGCTGCCGGTGCGCCCGCGGCTGTCGTGGCTGCCGGTGTCCCCCCGGTTGTCGGTGTGGTCGGGGCGGTGCTCGAACATCCTGCAATTGCAATGGCAATTACAACAAGCACGATTACGATGATACTGCTACGTGAAATTTTCAAACGAATTCCTCCGGATATGATAGTAATTCCTGACAACGTCCCTGCTGATACAGGGATTGCTGATGCCGGGATCAAGTGGGTAATTTATATACAATTATATTAAAGAATATCGAAAAACCTCTCATGGAGGCAATTATTTATTCATTGAATACTTTTTGCGACTTTTTGGGAACAAAGGTCGTTTTTCTGGCAACAACCTGTATAGACCAGGAACGAAAAGAACGATATATTTTCAATTAAGCAGCAACGCACCCTCTTCCTTTATCTTCCACCGTTTCCATAACCAAATTAATGATAAGCGATTCAACCGCCGACCTCCTTACCCTTATCAAATCCCACATTTCGGATCAAAAGAAGCCAATCTCTATGGTACGGAAGGATTATTCTGCATTCTACGAGAATATGCAGGACGATCCAGGAGAATATATGATTACCGAACGCGTGGAGTTCACTAAGGGCGTCTATGGCTACTGGATCAACGTTCCGGAAGCGGTTCCGGATTGCACGATTCTCTTTTTCCATGGTGGAGGTTTCACGTGCGGGTCGACAAAAGACCATATGGGATTGTGTACACGGTTAGCCCGGGCCGCACGGGCACAGGTTTTCTCTGTTGACTATCGGCTGGCCCCGGAATTTGTTTTTCCCGCAGCAGTTGAAGATTCGATTGCTGCCTACCGCTATCTGATCGGTCATAATAATCTTCCACACCGGATTATTCCGGTAGGTATTTCATCCGGGGGGACGCTGGTGCTCGATCTTCTCGTGTCTGCACGTGATCTGGGATTGCCTCTTCCGTCGGCAGGAATCTGCATGTCTCCTGCTGTAGACCTGCTTTTTGAAGGTGAGTCGGTGAAAAAGAACGTCGACAATGACTGGATCACTCCTGCACGACTCGATGAAATCCGAACTATGTACCTTGCCGGGCACGACCCAAAAGATTCCCTCGCCTCTCCAGTCCGGGCTCGTCTTAACGGTCTCCCACGGCTCTATATTCAGGCCGGCACACACGAACTGCTCCTATCAGGGATTGCATCATTCGTTGACAAGGCACGGTGGGCAGGAGTGCCTGTCCAGTTCGAGCTCTGGGAGGGGATGTTCCACTGCTGGCAGGTGTTTGCCAGGCAGGTGGATGAAGGACAGCGGGCAATAAGCAATATCGGGGCATATGCCCAGGATGTACTTCTCCGCTAATCAAGCCTCAGCCACCTGTTCCCCCTAGAGCGCCCGGTATTTTTCCTTTTTTTCTATCCTGCTTTTTAAGTGGACGTATAAACCTTCATTTCATTTCACGTCTTAATCTAATCGTATGTTTGAAAGCATTGGCAGAAGTTTCACGCTCATTAAAACAAGCTGGAACATTCTTATGGACGATAAAAAGCTCCTCATATTCCCGGCAATCTCAGGAATTGCAACCCTGGGGGTCATCCTTATGTTTGTCCTCCCGCTCATCCTTGCAGGAACCATCCTGAGTATACCGAGCGAGGAGCCGATCTTTTTTTATGGTCTCCTGTTTGCTTTTTATGTAGCCAGCTACTTTGTTGTCATTTTCTTCAATACAGCTTTGATATCCTGTGTGAATGCACGCTTTCATGGGAAGGAAATGTCCGTTGGGGGAGGACTTTCTAATGCTTCGCGGCATCTCCCCTCCATCTTCGCGTGGGCACTCGTTTCCGCAACTGTCGGGATCATCCTGCACCTCATCCAAAGGCGGGCCGGTTTCATCGGAAGGATCGCCACTGCTCTTGTAGGGGGTATCTGGAGCTTGGTCACATTCTTTGTCGTTCCTATCCTCATTCTCGAAGATAAAGGAGTTGTTGATTCGGTGAAGGAATCCGTATCGCTCATGAAGAGAACCTGGGGTGAGAGTATTGTGGGTTCCGGGTCAATCATGCTCATCTTCGTTGCGATAGGTATTGTCGGTTTGCTTTTCGTATTTGCATTGTTGTTTATCGGAAATATGGTTGTTTTTGGCATTGCATTGGTCCTGTTTATTCTCCTTGTTGTCGTTCTTGCGATTGTTGCCTCGGCAATGCAGGGAATCTTTGTTACCGCTCTCTATACTTACGCACGGACTGGCACTGTCCCTGTAGCTTTCGATAAAGATCTTATCGAAAATGCATTTGTTCCCAAACATGCCGGACCGGGTAACATCTGAATTGCTGCACCGTTAAGCACGGGATTTTTGCTAAAGATCTAAAATCCATACCTTTACACTCATTAACTACCCATCCCTTTTATGGAAAACACAGGGGCATGGGAAGCCCTTCCGGGGAAAACACCTGCGGAGAAACTCGGATCTCTCGGTATAATGAGCGACACGATGCTCGACATCCGTATGCTGGATGAGATCGCCCGCACGTATGGCATCAAAGTCTTCTTATTTTTTGAAGAAGATCTCGCCCGCACCCGGACACTAAAATCCATTCTGGAGGAATTCGACATATTCCCGGAGTACGGTCGCCCTTACATCAGCAGCGAAGGTTTTCTCCGGTTCACCCGGGAGAACGACCCGTCGTTTGAGCAGACAATGCGGGAGTTCCCGCTTATGATCGAGATTGTGACAATCGGCGAAACACAGTCACCAGAATATGGAA
>DATKYO010000005.1:0-12185 GCA_035528475.1 Methanoregulaceae archaeon
GTGTGAAGGAGAAACAAAATATATAAAATCTTTAAAATTTTATAAAATTAGATAATTAAAGTCAAATTCTTAGGGACAACATCTATCCTTCCGCAACTTCCGCAGACTTCTGCAATACTTCCGCAACTGCGGAAGGATACGAAAACGATGATGTGACTTTCAATTCCCAATATAAGAGTACTAACACACACATGTGTGTGTGTACTCATCTATACTTCCGCAGTTCCGAGGTTATGCAGTGCAACCCGACAAGCCTGCTCTGCCCATCACTCTCTCTGTAATTCCGGAAGTGCGGAAGGGCAGGATCCGAAATGTGAGGATCAGCCTCCGATAATTGAGAAAAACCCGGAAAATCCGGGAATTACACTTACGCACCTACGGAAGGATGATGCAGGACAGGGGGATGTTATTGCAGTTGCAGAAGGACGGCGGATGAAAGTCCGGGCAGCCGACTCCAAGAAACCGGACCTGTCCCGGGACCGGAACCCATGTGTTGCCATCCCCCTGGCATCGAACCGGAGACCGAATCTCCCTGGCATTATCATCCATCGACCGGAAATACAGGTAAACCACCCGGATGTGAGTGACAACTTCATGTTATTGACCCGGATTAATAGAAAACAATAAATACAAACCTGTATCAGCCTCTACCTGTGAAGGTCCCGGAATTTTCTTTATCCTGCCATTCTTCCAGATATCACTGACATTTCTTCTATTCCGGAACCTCTATGATCTGAGAAATGCGTTAGCCATTTACACGGCCTGCCACTTCAGAGTACCTATAATGGAGGAAAGAGTAGTGAACCAGATAGAAGAGTGCAGATATACCCCGGACGAAACTCCGGGTAGTACAGAGGGAGGGAAGGATGAACCCTGAAGAGAACCTGATCGTCGTGATCATTGATGATACCATACATACCGATACACCCTACGGGCGGGCAATAAAACGTGTCTCGAAAGGGCTGGCAGACTTTGACATCGAGGTCGTCAATATCAGTTCAGTTGAAGGTGCCAGGTCTGCGTATGCAAACCTTCCTGCAGCAGACTGTATCCTGATCAACTGGAACCTTGGCAACACACAGGACCACGCAGCAGCAAAACTGCTCATCCACGAGATCCGACAGCGCAATGAAGATATCCCGATCTTTTTGCTTGCCGATCCCGCCGGGGAGGCCCCGACAGAACTAACGGTTGACACAATCCGCGAGATCAACGAGTATGTCTATATCATGGAAGATACGCCCGAATTTATAGCCGGGCGGATCACTGCCGCCGCAAACCGGTACAAGGACAGGCTCCTCCCGCCATTCTTCAAGGCGCTTGTCCGGTTCTCGAAGGACTTTGAGTACTCGTGGCATACACCGGGACATGCAGGCGGGACTGCGTTTCGGAAATCTCCATCAGGCAGACTTTTTCACAAGTTCTTCGGTGAACAGCTCTTTCGCTCTGACCTCTCCATATCGGTAGCAGAGACCGGCTCGCTCCTTGACCATTCCGGTCCTGTCGGTGAGGCCGAGCGGTACGCGGCAAAGGTCTTTGGCGCAGACGATACGTATTTTGTCACCAACGGCACGTCAACGGCAAACAAGATTGTCTTCTTCAACCGCGTCAGCCGTGATGACGTCGTCCTTGTCGATCGCAACTGCCACAAATCGGCAGAACACGCCCTCACCATGACGCATTCCATCGCGGTGTTCATGGTCCCGACACGGAACCGGTACGGGATCATCGGCCCCATCCCCCCGGGAGAGATGACCCCGGCGGTCATACGGAAAAAGATCGAGGCCTGCCCGCTCACAAAGGATATCGGGAGCAGGGTGCCGGTCCATGCCATCATCACCAACTCCACCTATGACGGGCTCTGCTACCATGTCACCGAGGTCGAGGACCTGCTCGGGGAGAGTGTCGACAGCATCCATTTCGATGAGGCATGGTACGGCTATGCACGGTTCAACCCTCTCTACACCGGGCGGTTCGCAATGCGTGACGGCGCGAGAAACGAGAAAGGACCTACGATCTTTGCCACGCAGTCAACCCACAAGCTCCTTGCCGCACTCTCGCAGGCATCCATGGTCCATGTCAGGAACGGCCGTGTCCCTGTCGTTCACTCGCGGTTCAACGAGGGTTTTATGATGCACAGCTCCACCTCTCCCCTCTATACCATTATCGCGTCACTCGACGTCTCGTCAAAGATGATGGACGGGGCGTCGGGACGCGTCCTTACCAATGAATCAATCGAGGAGGCAATCAGGTTCCGGAGGACGATGGCACGGGTCCATGACGAGGTCTGCGGCGGAAAGAAGAAGAACGACTGGTGGTTTGGGATGTGGCAGCCTGACCTGGTCGCGGTTCCCGGAGTGAAAGGAAAGGTGCCGTTTGCCGAGGCACCGCTCGAGCTGCTCCGTGACACCCCATCGGCCTGGATGCTCCACCCCGGCGATACATGGCACGGCTTCCCCGGCCTTCCTGACAACTACTGCATGCTCGACCCGATCAAGGTCACCGTGGTGATGCCGGGCATACAAAAAGACGGTTCGCTTGCCGACTTCGGCATCCCGGCCGCCGTCGTCGTAAAATTCCTCGACACACGCGGGATTGTGAATGAAAAAACAGGTGACTACATCATCCTCTTCCTCTTCTCGATGGGTATCACGAAGGGCAAGTGGGGGACACTCGTCACCGAACTCTTCGAGTTCAAACGCCATTATGACGAGGAGACCCCCCTTGAAGAGGTATTCCCTGACCTGACCACGGGCTGGCCTGAGCGGTACGGCGCAATGACCTTAAAGGGCCTTGCCGACGAGATGCACCAGTTCAAGAAAGAGCACGAGATGTGTGAACTGCTCGAGCAGGCATACTCGATCCTGCCCGAACCTGCCATCAGCTATGCAGAGGCATACAGGAAACTGGTCAAGGGTGAGGTGGAGCAGGTACCGGTCTCAAAGGCGGGCGACCGGATCGTCGCAACCGGGATCTTTCCCTACCCGCCAGGCATCCCGGTCCTCGCACCCGGCGAGCGGACCGGTGCACAGGACGGGCCTATACTCAGGTACCTGGCCTCAATGCAGGACTTTGACCGGAAATTCCCGGGGTTCGAACACGACACACACGGCGTCGAGATCATAAATGGCGAGTACATGATGTACTGCATAAAAGAAGGCAGTTCATGAGCGATGCTACCGCTCCTGCCGAGAATGCCGGGCTGGGTCCGAAGAAGGTGCTCGGGGTCTTTGCCCTGGTGATGATCAACGTTGCCGCGGTCATGGATACTATCTAATGGTGCTAGATAGTACTATAAGGTGAAATACATTTGAGAGGCCCGTTGAGATTTACGGAAGGCAGAAGAGGAGGGAGAGGGAGAGGCTTGATCCAGCTCTTTATCATTCATTCCCTCAAGAAAGAGCCGAAATCAGGTTATGACCTGATAAAGGAAATATCTGAAAAGACAGAAGGTGCATGGGTGCCGAGTAAAGGCGCACTGTACCCCATGCTCAAGAAAATGGAAGAGGAAGGCCTGATAGTTGTATCAGAGACCGGAAAACGAGATAAACACATCTTCACACTGACTGAAAAAGGGGAAGAAACACGTGAAGAAATTGTAAGAGTGAAAAAGGAAGAGAAAGAGAAAATGTATGTCTTTCGGAACCTTCTTTTCGAGATTTTCGGTGACGAATCGGAGTCGGTCAAGGCGACCCTGATGGAGATCAGGATTATCACGGAAAAACTACCGGTTGAAAAACAGAATGAGGCGAAATCAATCATAAAAAAGTGTCTTGAGGACCTAAAGAGGCTGGATCCTGATGAAGGCAGTGGTAGTTGAAAACCTGACAAAGAAGTTCGGTGCTTTCACGGCCGTTGACAGCATCTCATTCGATATCGCCGAAGGTGAAATCTTCGGGCTTTTAGGTCCGAACGGTGCCGGAAAGACGACGACAATATCGATGCTTGCAACCATCCTGAAACCGGATTCGGGAAAAGCGGAGATTGCCGGGCATGATATCAAAAAAGACGAGGCCGGGGTTCGAAAGTCAATCGGGATCGTATTCCAGGACCAGAGCCTGGACGAAGAGCTGACCGCCTGGGAAAATATGGACTTTCACGGGAGGTTGTACAGGATCCCGAAAGAGATTCGTCTTGAAAGAATAGAGGAACTGCTGGATCTCGTCGGGCTCACGGAAAGAAAGGATGACGTTGTAAAGACATTTTCCGGCGGGATGAGGAGGAGACTTGAGATTGCAAGAGGGCTTCTGCACAGGCCGAAAGTGCTCTTTTTAGACGAGCCCACTCTCGGTCTCGACCCCCAGACAAGGAACTATCTCTGGGATTATATCGATAAATTAAGCAACGAGATGAACATCTCCGTCATTCTCACGACACATTACATGGATGAGGCTGAAAGACTTTGCGATCGTGTCGGAATAATCGACAAGGGCCGAATTATCGCCCTTGACACCCTGGAAAACCTGAAAAAGACAATTGGGGCAGATGTCATAACCGTCAAATCACCAGATTACTCCGGCAAAATTTCAGACCTCCATGAGCCCTGGATCGAGAAGGTTGAAAGCTATGACGGTTTCTTCTCAATTTCCCTTCAAGGCGCCGAGGAGCATTTGCCTGAACTGATAGGGATATTGATCGAGAAAAAGATCAGGATTTCTTCCGTTTCAATTCATAAACCGACACTCGAGGACGTATTCCTGCATTATACCGGCAGGACGATCCGTGACAGCGAAGCTGGGGCAAAGGAGCAAATGCGGATGGTATACAAGGCGAGGAGGCACTGATCATGGATGTAATCTACACGATCTGGCTCCGGAACCTCAAGCGGTACCTCCGGTCAAAGAGCAGGATTGTCGGCAGTCTGGGAATGCCACTCTTTTTCCTGGTTATCCTTGGTTTTGGCCTGAACTCGGTGGTGACCATCCCCACCATAAGCGAGAATTACGTTGAGTTCCTGGTGCCCGGAATCGTGTCGATGAGCGTATTGTTTACCTCAATATTTTCCGGGATCCAGATTATATGGGACAAGCAGTTCGGATTTTTAAAAGAAACACTTGTCGCCCCGATTTCAAGAATCGAGATAATGCTCGGGCAGACTTTCGGGGGAGCCACAACGGCAATCATACAGGGAACGATTATTCTTGTGCTGTCTCTCTTCATAGGATTGAATATCCCGGGAATAAGCGGACTCTTCATCGCATTCGGATTCATGGCGCTCATCGGAATAGGGTTTACCTCGCTTGGAATTGCAATCGCCTCGAGAATGGAGGACATGAACGGATTTCAGCTCATCATGAGCTTTTTGATATTTCCGCTCTTCGGCCTTTCCGGTGCGATGTTTCCGATTGAAAGCCTTCCGCCGATGTTTCGATCGCTGACAATGATTGATCCCCTTACCTATGGTGTCGAGGGGATACGGTTCGGTTTGAACGGTGTTTCGCAGATTGATCCTTCTGTCTGCTTTGTAGTGCTGTTCGGGTTTTCAGTTGCTATGATTCTTATCGGGGCATTCCTCTTTAAGAAAATAAAAATCTGAACATACTTTTTGCCGCACCGGGAAAATACCCGATACCAGGTTACACCGCGATAGGAAACGCTGCAGAATGTAAGCAATAGGCGGTTCATCGTGTCGTGAAGCCACAGTAAATCTCCGGAACTGGATACGAGATAATCCCGCCAGTAATCCGGCACGGAAGCACCCTCTCTTCACCCCAGCGCGTTACAACTAACTTCGCAATATCCAATTCGATTCGTATCTGGAAGTTTTGGGATATTCCATCAGGGAAGGATCATAACATCTGACCAGCCGACTATAAGACCATAAATCATATCTGTTCCCGATTCGGTTGAAAGGCTTTCTGAAGCGCTCCTGCGCTAAATGGCTGCCATAATACCGTGCGCTCCAGTGGAAGGGAAGGGATATAAAAAGGTATTCGATCCCTAAAAAAATAGAGGATTCTCTCCACATGATGCACAAGAAGTAAGATTAAGCACCATATCCCGCAGGCAGGCAGGTAAGTTGGTCCCCGCATTTATCTTCAAATGACGCTAATCTCCCTGTCCTGATTGGATGCTGGAGCTGGTCAGCTGAAGAAATGGTGCAGAGGAGGAGAATGCTTACGAGAATTATTCCAACAATTCGTTTCATATACAATCGACTTCGGATGAGTCTTTGGGCTAAATATAATCTTTGAGCCTTTTAGCTCAATTAATAAAATTTCCGTGTCATTTGATACAAGGTCCTAATTATGATCGCATCGGTCGACCATCGCCAACCAGCAGCACCAAAAAAATGGAGGCGAGAATCTCACGAAACCTGCTCATTCCGATGCATAGATCCCCGATCCCAGCCACCACTGGTCGTCTACCGGTTCCACGTATACGAGCTTTAGCTCGTTGGTGAAATTGCGGGACGGGTTCGGGTAGATATAGTAGGCAAACCCCCCTCCTGATTGTGCCCGGGCGATCTTTTCCCGAAGGATTTTTACGCCGTTCGGATCCTCCAGGTCAGAGAGGTCCTCACCGATGAGCTCGGGCTGGTAGGGATGGGCAATGAGGGTTCCGTCATAGGTATAGGCAAAGATATAGGAGTCTTCCCGCGTGAAATTGCCTTCCAGGTCATTGAAGACGGCCAGCGCCACGTCCCTGCTGATGTTGCCCGCATAATCACCGGCCTCATGAACAAAATCCATAAGATCGCTGCGGTCTTCGGTGGTGAAGGAAGCTGGCATGTCAGAGAGATATATGCCCGCCGCTATCCAGTAGGTTTCATCCACGGGTGAAACATAGGAAAGCTTCAGCTCTGTTTTTCCTTCGTGCGAGGGGTTCGGATAGAGATAATAGGTAAATCCGCCGTCGTCCCGTGCAACGCGGAGCAGCTCCTGCATATAATACACGCCGTTGGGATCCTGGTTTTCCGTCCGGTTCACCCCCACAAGCTCCGGAAAGATGGGGTGAGCAAGGACGATGCCGTTATAATCGATGGCATAGACGTAGGTGCCGCCTGTCACGAACTGTCCGTCCGGTTTGCTGAATTCGGCAAGTGCTTTTTCTCTTCCCTGCTCGCGGGCATACTCCGCTGCATCTGATACATACTCCACCAGTTCACCGGGAGTGGAGATCCCAGTCGGCACCGGCGTGGGAACAGTAGTTTCAGCCTGCTGTTCGGGGGCCTGGGAACATCCTGCGCAGAGCAGCAGTGCCACGGCGAAGGAGGCGATCAGGAAGAAGGCCGGGATATGCTTCATGACTTTACTCTTTTCCTGGGTACTGATGAATATTATCCCTGCCATATTTCGTCCTTCCTGCCCATCCCGGAATACGATACCCCCCAATACAATTTTCCGGCCTGCTGAAGGACATCTTGAAATCTTTTCAAATCCCGCATGTATAAATATCTTACAATAGGATGTTTGCCAATGAGGCATTTTACGGTTTATTTCTTCCTCTCACTCCTCCTCTTGATATCGATTATTGGTATAACAGGGTGCTCCGGCATCCAGGGCACTGATAAGAACGATATATCCACGGTCGTTACCGCTGATAATGAATGGAAGATTGACCACGCCGTCATCGTTGTGCATAATCTCACTGCGTCAATGGACAAGTTCAGTGCAGCGGGATTCAATGTTGTTTTGGGAGGCGAACATGCGGACAGCGTTACCCATAACGCACTCATCCCGTTCAAAGATGGCAGTTACCTGGAGATCTTCGCCCCTACCAATCCGGCAATGGCTGCCGGGATGCATGAACTCGTAACCTCCGGAACGTTCGATACCGCTATGACGGGATCAGACGCGATCCAAAAACGGTTCATGCTTCACCTCGCAGAAGGAACCGGGCTGAAAGACTTTGCCATCTCCTATCCCGGTCTCAATATCTCTAAAGAAAAGATAGTGGCCGAACACGGAGGTTTTGTCCTCGACGGACCGATCCCAATGTCACGGACACGGCCTGACGGGATTATCGTGCGGTGGCATGTTGCTGTGCCCGCGTTCCAATATTCGACTTCAATCCCATTCCTCATCGTGGATGATACGCCAAGAACCCTTCGGGTACCGGACGGAAACCTGACTTCACATCCGAACGGAGTGACCGGCATCAGGAGCATCGAGATCGCAACACGTGATCCCGTCGCAGTTACCCGTTGGTATGACGCCGTGTTATCCACTAAACCTGAGAGCGCGTCCGATACCCAGGCTACGTACATGCTGAATGGATCTGTCATTATAGTTCGGGAAACCGCCAAAAACGAGACTGAAGGGCCGGTCGGGATCGTCCTGGATAAAGATACAGGCGATGTGTTCACACTGGAGAATTTTACGATCGAATAATGTCAGATACAGGAATATCGATGAGATGGATCGAGTGCATTTATCTGTATATACACATTCGGTTTTCTGTTAAAAACCGGCGATAATGCAAAAAGGAACAACCAGAAGTACGAAGGGACTAAGATTTGGCCTCCTCATATCAATTTTTTTCATCTTCAAACCTGAATAATTCACCAGGGATCACAATCTCAAACCTCGCCCCCTTCCCCTGCTCACCAGTCTCTTTGATCGTAATCCCGGTGATGGCAAGGATCTCACGGGACAAGAAGAGACCAAGGCCGGTGTTCTTTCCATATCCGCGGTCGAAGATCTTCTCCTTATCCTCTGGCGTTATTCCTCCTCCGTCATCCTCACAGGTGATCACAAGCTCATCGCCGCTCTTTATTGCAGAGAACCTGACAGTGGTGATCGTCCCGCCATATTGAACAGCATTTTCGAGAAGGTTGTAGAAGACCTTCGCCACCATAGGTTCGGCAAATAGAAAAACACCGCCGGGTATGCGGTTCTCGACATTCACATCACCAAGCGGGGCGTCTTTCGCCGATTCGTCAATGAGTAGTTTTAGATCATGCCACGTTGGTACTGCCACTCCGATCTGCTGGCATTCTTTTGTGAAATTGATAAGCCGGGATATGCGGTCACCTGCCGCGTCAGCTTTCCTGATATGCACTTCCCGTGTATCCGGGTCATCGCCAGCATACGCTGCGAAGTCGAGATGGGCCTGGAGGATCGTGAGCTGGTTGATGATGTCGTGCCGTGTGACAGACGTGAGGAGGTTGAGCCGGGTGTTGGCGAGACGAAGTTCTTCTTCAACCCGTTTACGTTCTGATAGGTCAAAATCAATACAAAACAGGAGAGGTTCTGTGTCTTCAAGACAGACTGCCGTATGGATGGAATACACTGGTACCAGGTGTCCATTCTTGTGCAGCAGGTGTAATTCGCCCGGGGGCATGAATTCCCCGGATTGCGTTAACTGTTTGGCAGAATCCAGACATTGTTCAAACAACGGCTTGAGTTTCTGTGGAACAATAAGATCACCCAGGTTCTTCCCAATCGCTTCTTGTGCCGTGTAACCATACACATCCTCACTTGCTTTATTCCAATAGCGCACGATCCCGTCAGGTGTATACCCCTGTATAGAAACCCCGGGTATATTATCCATCAGGTTGCGGAACCGCTCCTCGCTTTCACGAAGTGCCATTTGGACCTTTTTCTGCTCGGTAAAGTCCAGGAAAACACCCTCAACACCGGCAATTTCACCGTTCTCATCGTAGTAATATCTGCTGTTTGTCAGGATCACGACCGGTGTGCCATCCTTTTTCCGAAGATTCACCTCATAGTTGTAAACAGACCCATTCTCCTGCAGGGCAGCAAGGAAGACCCGGTATTCATCGCGATCTAAGTAGAGGGTTTCGACAACTGGTCTTCCCAGCAGTTCGTCAAATGACCGGTACCCAAGAAGGGGGAGGTTATTTGGGCTGACCATGATCAGGTTGCCATTACGGTCAGTCCGGTAGAAGACACCATGGATGTTTTCAATCACGCTTCTGTACTTTTCCTCACTCAATTCCAGTTCGGTTTCTACCCGCTTGTGCGTAGTAATATCCAGCAGGGATGCAACGCTCTTTTTTGTACCAGGAATCACACCAATGGTCAGAAATATATCACGAATTTCACCGTTTCCTCTTACGAATCTGAACTCATAATGCTTCAGGGCAGCGTCCTGTCTCCCCCTTCTCAGACGATGCTGGGTACGCATACGCTCAAGTTCTTCCTTGACGACAAATTCTGTCCAGCTCTTTTTTCCCTCGATCTCTCTGCTTGAAAAACCGGATAATCGTTCGAATCCGGCGTTTGCAAGGCTGATTGTTGTGTCATCCTCAATTACAACTGTGGCAGTCCCGGTGTTTTCAAAGACGGTGCGGTACAACTCTTCGTTCTCCCGCAACATTCGCTCTTGGTTGCTGATTTCGTGGTAGTTCTGCCGGATTTCCTCCTCTATTGCGGCCAGTTGCTCATATGCTGCATGGAGTTCCATGTTCCTGCACCGCAATTCCTCTTCTGCCAGTTTCCGTTCACTTATGTCACGAATTGACTCAATTGCCCCGACAATATTGCCCTCTGTGTCATAAAAGGGAGATGCGATGAACCAGAGATGTGCCCCTTTCCCGTTACGAAAATGGGGGATAGTAATCTCTGATATGAGATCATTCCCCACCCTCGTTATGAACGGGTACTTTACCACTGTTTCAGGATCATCTTTCCAGATGAGGTCGAGGAGGATTGGACGTCGAATTCCATAAAATGGTAGTGCGTATTCGTAATCACCCTTCCCAAGAATCTCTGCAGCCGAAACGCCGGTCATCGCCTCAATTGCCTGGTTCCATACAATTACATGACCTGATTTATCAATGGCAAATGTTGCATCCGGCAGGAAATTGAGAATGTCACTCTCACGCCTTTCCAGATCCCTGATGTTTTTCTCCGCCCGCCGTTGCTGGATTGCGAGGTGCACCTTGTGTTCCAGTTCGGCAAACTGAGGTTTTGGTTTCCCACCCTTTTGCAGATAGAAATCAGCCCCTTCATTGAGTGCCTCGATAACGACATCCTCCCTCCCTTTTCCTGTAAAGATGATGAAAGGAATGTTATTTCCGGATGCCCTGACTGCTTTTAAAAATTCGATACCGTTCATACCCGGCATCTGGTAATCGGAAATGATTGCCTGGTACTTTTTTTGCTCCAGTAAATTCATTGCAGAAGAGGCTGACAGAGCAGTATCAACGCTGAATGGTCCACTTCGTTCAAGATATATTTTGCAAAGTTCGAGCAGGCTGTATTCATCATCAACGCACAAAATGTTAATGATATCCAAATGCCTGGTGTGAGGCTGTTGATACTTTTTCGTATCTATAAACACTATTTTATAAATGCTATTCACAGTGCAAAAAATGTTTGGAAGGAACTCGATATCCTGAATTGGATCGGAACACGCATCAGTACGAAACCACTCCGCATAAGGCGAATCGTGAAAACCAGTGTGGTGGGATTCAGCAGGGATTGGGGCCTCTCGGCAACTGCAATCCCCCTCACACCCCCAGCTTCCCCGCTACATCCCTCGTCCACTCCGAAATCGCGTCCCAGTCCCTGAAATCACCTTTTGGAACCTTCATTATATCTATCATCTTTCTCTGGATAAACGACAGTTTATCAGGGTCCAATTTACCGCCGAACATGGTCGATGCAACCGGCTGCAGGGGGTCGAGAGATGTATGAAGGGCTTTCATGCTGTCCTCCACCATCTTCGGGTTATCGGCGGCCGGAGCGACTCCCACGGTAAATGCAGCAATCGGGAGCGTGGTAAGCTTTTCCTGGTGCTGGCTGACAAATTTTTTTACGTCGATTATCTTTCCCATGTAAAACGGTGCCCCGATTACGATGGCGTCATACCCCTCAAGCGAGGTGACCATCTTCATCTCGGCAACATCAACGCTGTGCCCGGCAGATTGCAGTTCCTTCCCGATGGCCTGGGCAATCTCTGCTGTTGACCCTTTCCTGGTCGCATAAGCGACAAGAATTCGTGCAGGCATAATTCATCCCTGACGGTATATGGGGATGGGATCGTATCAAAGTTCGGGTGGATATTGCCCGGGTGACGTAAGATTCCGGAATTCGTTTGCAATTAACATCCACACCAAAGCCGCACTGCATCTGCATGATTCCACACAAGGACTTTGCAAAAAAATGCCCCGATGGGCACACCGGTTACCCGGCACCGGTTCCGCACTGGTTACCCGAGAGAATCTAATTACTTTATTTCTTACAGTTTGCCATCAGTTTCTTACAGTTTGCCAT
>DATKYO010000006.1:0-4370 GCA_035528475.1 Methanoregulaceae archaeon
TCCCCGGGCTGGAGTCCTTGATCCAAGTACTCCATGGCCCGCAGGCGGCGCCTTTCCAGGTACTCTGCGCTTCCGGATGGTCTCATCGATTCCCTCCGGATCAGAGTATAGGACATTTATTATGCAGGTGTCAATAAATGGGCGGCCATCTCCTCACCGATCTTCATCAATAAATATAAATAATAATTTGCTTTTCTGCGGCGCTGGTCGAATGAGCCTTTCCAAGGCTGTTGTCGCTTCTGACCATCGCAAAGAAGCATTGATTAATTCGGACAGTGACCTGTTAGCGCCGTAGCCTTCCTCCCGGGCTCCGGACTTCAGGGTCAAAGAAGCAGGTGCCGCGCGCGGCTTTTGCTTTGCCGGGATCCGTTCCCCGAGGAAACACCTGAATTCTTGTTAAGAATATTGTAAGATATACCGAATAATGGATGATTTACAATAATGAAGGAGGAGACGATGTTAGAGACGAGGAGACCAAAGCTGGACATGCTGTCCAAATCATTCATCGACCAGATTGTTTCTGAAGCATTGGATGTTCTGGGAAAAACGGGCGTGCGCGTAGAAAATGAAGAAGCGTTGCGGCTTCTCGCAGACGCAGGATGTGAATGTAAAGGGCAAACGGTGTCGTTCAAGGAAAACCTTGTCGAAGAGTCCCTGAAAACCACACCTCATTCCATCAAAGTATTTGACCGCAGCGGCCAACTGACGATGAATCTGGAAGGGGATGCGGTACACTTTGATCCGGGCTCCGGGGCTTTGACGATTTTAGATCCGGTGACATTGGAAGAAAGAAAGCCGGTGACCAGGGATCTCATCCGTTTTGCGATATTGACGGATGCCCTCCCCAACATTGCGGCCCAGAGCACGGAGATGATTTCCACCGATGTCCCCGAAGCCATGCAGGACAGGTATCGGCTTTACATCGGGCTGCAGTTCAGCAAGAAACCGGTCGTGACTGGGACTTTTAATGTGGAGAGTTTTGAGATCATGAAAGATATGCTGGTGGCAGTCCGGGGGAGTGAAAAAGCAATGAGGGAAAAGCCCCTGGCGATTTTTGACTGCTGTCCCTCACCGCCCTTGAAATGGAGCCACTTGACCTGTCAGAATCTCATCGATGCCTCCAAAGCGGGGATTCCCGCCGAACTGATATCTATGCCCTTGACAGGAGCCACGGCTCCGGTCACTCTGGCCGGCGCATTGGTGCAACTGACGGCCGAAAACCTGAGTGGGATTGTCATTCACCAACTGGCCCATCCGGGGTCGCCCATCATTTTTGGCGGGTCTCCCGCGGCCTTTGATATGCGGAAGGGAACGACGCCCATGGGAGCCGTGGAGACGATGATGATCAATGCGGCTCACGTCCAGATCGGGAAATACCTGGACGTGCCCACTCATTCCTACATGGGGCTCTCCGACGCCAAAATCGTCGACGGACAGGCGGGTTTGGAGACAGGAATGGGAGCGCTCGTTGCGGCTCTAGCCGGTGCGAACGCCATCTCCGGTCCGGGTATGCTGAATTATGAGAGCTGTCAGAGTCTGGAAAAACTCGTTCTGGATAACGAGATCTGCGGCATGGCTCTCCGAATGGTCAGGGGTATCGAAGCCCGGGGAGATCGATTGGGTGGCGATCTGTACGGGGATATTTACGATGGGGCCCATTTTTTTACTTCGAAAGAGACGCTGCGGTGGTTTCGTGAGGAACTGTATCAGGCCGGTTCGGTGATTGACCGCGATACCTATGATGCCTGGATGAGTCAGGGGAAAAAGAGCGCCTGGGATCGGGCGTGCAGGGAAGTCGAGAGAGTCATGAGGTCCCACACAGTGGAACCGCTGCCGGACGATTCGCTCAAAGCACTGATGAGCATCATGAAGGACGACGCCCGGCGAATGGGCATCGATCTGCCTCCTTTGGATGGAAGGTAGGCGATGAAACGTTTTTAGTGAATGACAGCCAGCAAGTCACAAATTATCCTCAGGTATATGTGGGTATCCCCAGGTAAACGAAGGTTTCTCTAGGGTAGCCGCAATAGATTATTCAGCATGAATACCTGGGTTGATTATGTTATTTGTTCTCAGGAAATATTCAATAAATCAACTTAAGGAGACTTCATAAAATGAATGAATTTCAACCCTTTGAACATGAAGTGATGGCATCACAGAATGAAAAGGAGGTGGATTATAATCTATCTGAGAGTGGTGTTCACCCTCTTCTGCTTAGAGAACTATTGACTGATAGTCCTGAGTATATTGAAACATTGCTGGCAACGGAAATAGACTACGCCCACGCCAATGGTAATCCGAAACTCAGGGAAAATATCGCTGCTCTTTACTCCGGCTGCACTTTAAATAATGTCCTCGTTACCGTTGGCGCTATTGAGGCCAATTACAACTCGGTCCATACCTTGCTCCAACCCGGAGATGAAATAGCAATCATGCTGCCAAACTACATGCAAATCTGGGGGATTGCTAAGAACCTTGGCCTGAAAATGAACACCTTTTATCTCTGCGAAGATAATGACTGGCAGGTTAATCTGGATGAACTCATGCAGGCGGTCACACCCAAAACGAAGCTGATAGCCGTCTGCAATCCCAATAATCCCACCGGCCATATTCTTACCCATGAAGAGATGAATGCTATCATTAGAGCAGCGGAAGGAGTGGGCGCCTGGATCCTGGCCGATGAAGTTTATACTGGTGCTGAGCGAATTAAAGATGAAGAGACTCCTTCCTTTTATGGCCGATATGATAAGGTCATAGCTGTAGGTAGTATGAGCAAAGCTTACGGGTTACCAGGACTTCGCGTTGGCTGGGCTGTCGGACCCACAGATACCATCGAAAAAATCTGGAGAAGACACGAATACACCACCCTCAGTACTTCAATATTTTCAAATAAACTGGCAGCATTGGCCCTCTCCGTGAATGTGCGCCCCCGCATCATTCAGCGTACCCGAAATTACATACGCAAAGGATTCCCCCTATTGCAGCAATGGATTGACCTTCAGAAGGATACCTTCCGGATGGTGCCACCTCAGGCTGCAGCCATCGCCTTCGTGCGCTATCAATTGGATGTAAACTCTACCGAATTGGCCAATAAATTAATCAAAGAAAAGAGTGTTTTGATTGTACCTGGTGATCATTTCGGTATGGACAAGTTTATTAGAATTAGCTACGGGCTGCCTCAGAATTACCTGACAGAGGGTCTAATGCGAATTCAACAACTAGTTACAGAGATTAGGGATAAACATGGCAAAATGTGAAGCGAGGAAACAGGGGACAGATGATCAATAATTTTTACATTGGATAAGGAGAAAAAATGCCGAATAGCAATGCACCGCCCCTCCTGACCTCATACTTTAATAAGATCTTCACCCATGAGGTCTTCTCCCTGCTGCCCCGGGAAAAGCTCATCGGCCTTTCCCTGGTGCAGAAGATTTTCCGTTGGCGCAGAGGATCATCTCGGTACGCTCGAGCCCGGCAAGCTGGCTGACATTATCACCCTTGATAAAAATCCTTTGGAAAACATCAAGAAAGCGAAATCCATCTGGCGGGTGATCAAGAGTGGATGGGTGTTCAATCCAGAAGAGCTCAAACCAGACAAATCATCAGATTAAGAAAAAAGAACTCTCTTTCATTAAATTGATAGAATAATTCCTTAAACAATATGTCGTTAAATTAATTATTATGCGCCATTTTAGGTGAGATCGATGGGGTGGACCCCATAATTTGGTCACAATCCGCTTAAATGATAAAGCTTAATTCGACTGAAAGACACACGGTTCCTAAAATCCCTCGGAAGTTATCCTCTGTGCGGGTTCGAGTCCCGCCTCCGGCACTTTATTTTTCTCGTTAACTTATTCAATTTCATCATCAGGGTGTCCGCTTTCGGAATCATCACAGCCGGAGCTGGCGATATCCATTGAAAAAATTATAAAGAACAGATAATATTCTAAACTTCATTCCGCGGTCATGAAGCAAGAGACAAAGTAGGGCGGATAAAATGAAACTGGCCGATAAAGTGGCGATTATAACCGGGGGTAACTCCGGGATCGGAAAAGCGACGGCAATTCTCTTTGCCCGGGAAGGTGCCCAAGTGTGCATCACGGGCCGTAATGAAAAAAGATGCCGAGAAGTCGTCGAAGAGTTAAACAAGATTGGCGGCCAAGCTGTCTTTATCACCGCGGATGTTAGGTTTCCCGATGAATGCCGGAAAACAGTGGAAGCAACGCTCGAGGCGTTCGGCCGACTGGATATTCTCTTCAACAACGCCGGTGTGTATTTCCCGAACAATGCAGTGGATTGTTCAGAAGAAGAATGGGATCTCACCATCGATATCAACCTGAAGGGGACATATTTGATGTCAAAATTCGCCC
>DATKYO010000007.1:0-5875 GCA_035528475.1 Methanoregulaceae archaeon
GTATGTATTCGGCGTGGAGCCCGATGAGGCGATAAAGGGGATGGCCGATGCACTGCTCCGTGGTACAAGGCACCTGGTCAAAGGTGTCCGGACACTCAATTCCGAACAGAGAATGGTGAAACAGAATATCAGGGAGGCGCGGGGAGCAATGCATGAGATTGAAGAACTGTATATCACAAGCATGGGGATGCTGCTTCATACGGATAATACCATGGACGCCATGAGGAAGCGGGAGATTTATCATCATCTACGGGATGCAGGCAGGGCCTTACGATATACTACAGACACTCTTCATAAGGTTGAGGTGGGGATTAATCTGTAAGGAGAATGATACCGGCAAAATCACAATTAATTAAATGAATTATTTTTCAACATACGAAAATAGTCACCCGAAAAAATTTTCATCTTTTCCTGAGCGAAATTTTCATTATCTAATATAGGTGATATGATTAAATATGGAAATCCTTAAAATTCCCCAAATGAAAAAAGAAGAGTATGACCGCCTGATACAGGACGGCTATATCTGCCGGATTGCATTCTCTGGAGATAAATTTCCCTATATTGCTCCATTTTTGTATGTATTTGACGGAATGTACATGTATTTCCTCCCTACAAAATATGGGCGGAAAATTGAATATTTTAAAAAGAATCCCCAGGTATCGGTGGAAATAGAAGACTATTCCCGGGATCTCTCGTCCTATACTTTCATGAGCCTGCAGGGAAATCTCAAAGAGGTCACAGACGTTGAATCAAAAGCGAAAATCAAGCAGGCTTTTGTAGATATGATAAAAACAAAAAATTTATCTGAAAATGCCATGGCTGCACTCGGACATTCACCAGGAGATCCTCCTGAGGCAATTACTATGGATGAGAAGAACATGGTCTGGAAACTCGTTGGAGTAAAAGATATCGTAGCGTTAAAAAATGGATAATACCCCAATTTTCTTTTTTATCCATAAAATCTTTTATTTTTAGAATATTTTTTCCAGACTGGGAGAAGTGTGTATGAACTTTTTAAAAAACCATTATGAACTGCACCAGAATACAGGGCAGCAAATTCCAGGAACTAATTTAAAAGACCAGGGTATCCCGAAATAAGAGTATCGCCGGGATTGATGATTACAATTTCAGGAGAAGCACAATACCGGTAATCCCTGTCGAGATTGGACGTTCCTATCCCACGGCTTACATAGAGTGATGCATCACCACTTTTGGAAAGTCCGCTGATTTCGACAAAACCAAAGGAGTTTAATGCCTGCAAACCGGCAATATTGAACTGCCCGCCATGAGTATGGCCAGAAAGTACAAGATCAGCCTTCCACTCCTCCCTGTACGCCGGTTCATGTACCAGGTAAATGGTATAAATTCCTGTTTTGGGAATCTGTGGGGGATCTGCCCTTCCAGCCCAGATATCATCCACACCTACGATGATGATATCCTGACCGTCAATCGTTAATTTCACATACTCATTACGGAGAACCGATACTCCGTTTTTTTCCAGCTCATCTTCCAGAAAATCAGCATATGTGGCATCGCCGCCTGAATACAGGAAACTGGCATCCATATTATGTGATCGCATATATGTCTCGGCCACCCATGAAATTTTACCCGCAATGCCGGATCCTTTAATGCCTGCCCGGTAATCATGGTTCCCAAGCACAGCAAAGACCGGAGCGTCTATCTCGTTCCACACCTCCTGAAGAGAGAGGTTATCCTCTTCCCCGAAGACAAAGTCCCCTCCAATAAGAACCACTGATGGATGGAGTGCGTTGATTTCACTGATAACACCCCGTACATGATCGATATTTTCCATGCGAAGATGAGGATCGGCAATATATACGACATTTAAAGGAGCACCATCAAGAGAGAGAGCAGTTACTTCACATGTGCCTGCTTCCCAGGACATATATCCGGTCCAGGTAATAATGAAGGTAAATAAGAAAATGAATGTCATGATATGGGTTTTCCTGGGAACAGGAAGTCTTGGTGGCATCTGTATATATATGTAGAGAAAAGCGGCTCAAATAGATTCGCTTTGAAGCACAATTTTAATATGATTTATAAATAAAAAGCCTAAAAAACTTTAAATATAGGTTTTTTATGGTTTCCGACCTTATTTTACAGGGATAATGTATCCTTCTGTGTCAGGACGATCTATTATACTTTCCCGATATCCGATGCCCAGAAAGCCCCTTCCAGATTGTGGGTCCCGGCATGTTTCAGCTCCCCCGTCACAAGCACATGATCGCCATTCTCAATTCCTTCCACGCTCACAGGGGGCAGTTCTGTCCCTTCATCGGTCACCATGAGGCCGTACCATACCTCTATTGATTTATCGCCGGAAGTGAGGTTGAAACACGGGCAATTCAACATCCCCAAAAGTGATACACGCCCGGTAATGGTAATTTCTGTATCATAGACAGGATTATTGAGAAGTTCTGCAACAGTCAGGATTCCAACAGGAAGCCCTTCAGAGGAAAACACTTCAGCAACTTTTCCTTCCTGCACCGTAACACTCACGATGATATGATCGATTACATCCGGGTCTTTCATTGACTGCATATCAAATTCATACACAAATTGCCAGCAATATGGGCAGCGAAGCGTGATTGTCTGGGCAAGCCGGAGATTCTTTCCGTTATACTGTGTATACTCGGTCATGTTTTTCACATATGCCTCTGCAATCTGCCGGCTCTCATCCATCGTGATATTTACATCACCAGTTCCGGCAGTTTGATCAAGGGTCTGGACCGATATTAGTTCGAGAGGAATTCCCCATTGGACGATTGTTGCCACATCGTCCCTTATAATCCCCGAAAATACGATAGGTAACCCGTCAACCTGATACTGCTCTTCAAGATTCAATGGATAATAATGTGATTCGTCATCCGCAACGATGCCATAGAAACCACCCTCCAGGTTCTGGTACACCACTGTTCCCGTTCCCGATACCGATTTTTCATCAGAGGGTTGTGTAATACACCCACCCAAGGCGGCAATGAAAACGGTGAGCACTATTATTGCAGGGATTAAAATTTTTCCATTCATAATTTTCACCATACCTTCTTTATCAGATATTTTCCCTTTTATTAATATATCAGATCTTTTCAAAATATTTGGATTGTCAAGCCCGATGCATCCTTGAAATATGTTATATGACCTGCCTTTTTTTCCTTTTTGGGATACAATATTTTGATTGAAAAAAAATTTTATTTTATAATAAAATATAAATACTAATTAATTGATGTTCATGCGTGCTGAAGACATCAGCATTTCAGGAGAGATGGAATGAAAAGAATTCACATAATTTGCATCATATTAACACTTCTCCTTGCCGGCTATGCAAGTGCCGATCTTGGAATGCCTGCTACCCCGGAGACGCAGGGAATTGAAACTTCCACAACGATCAATATGTTAGGCAATTTTGCTTCAAACACAGAACTTCAATGGAGAATCACCAATTCCATGGGGGGGCTCCCGGAAGTCCCGCCGCTGGAACCTGAAGTTTTTAGCGGAATTATTGAATCGGTATATACAGAAGATACAATGAACCATGGAACCGGCCTGATTGCCTACGACAAGGAATTGGACGTGGAAACCAGTGCACAAATCACCGGGCAGTGGAACATCGAGGCAATAAAGGAGTTGTCCTTCGTGGGCATTGACGGTGCACGGGTAATATCTGCCGATACAATCATGGTAGACGGTGCTGCGAATCCATACGTGACAGAGCTTGTCATCAATTGTCCATTTGCATCAGATGTGACCGAACTCACTCCAACGTACTGCAACAGGGCACAAGCAGGGAGCAGTATAGATATGACCGTGGCGAATGTCCGGACAACATCCACTGACAGATTCGTTATGTCGTATGATGTCTTGCTACCTGTCAGCGCAAGTGGAGACGTTGAATTGAACCACGATATCCGGGTCAGTGAGTTTGTGACTGATCTACCTTCCATGGGCATGGCTTCTGCGTACATGGATGTCCTGATACAGGAAGCATATGGCGGGCAATTGGAACCTGGAAACATCGATCCATTTACTACACTTGCCGAGCGAATAGAATTCCATGAGTCCACAACTATTGACGGCGACATCACACTCTTTGAGAAGATGATGCATTACGAGTCAGGTTTTGTGAGATAGGAAGTGAGATCCGAGTGAAGGACGAGGCTGAATAGCCCGTATTCACTCTCTTTTCAGGTCATGAATATTTTCAGCGTTCCGTAAATACGGTTGCCACGGAAAGGGATCTATGCACCTTTTTCTGAATGGAAAGACTTCCAAATAATTCTGTTCATCCATACCAGAAAGGAAAAGGAATTCGTAAAAGAAGTGACAGGATCTTGTAGTAACCCGGTTAATGTGGAAAGGGGAATAGCGTATATGCATGAGTTAACCTGACAAAGTTATATAAATTAAAATCTAATTTTTTCATCACTATAATACTGGTGGAATTTTTGATATCTGTTCTCTATGTTGATGATGAAGAAATATTTCTTGAAATGGCCAAGCGATACATAGAACGTACAGGAAATATCTCCGTTGATGCTGCAACTTCTGCGTTCCAGGCTATGAAAAAGCTCGAAGAACAATCTTATGATGCGATTGTTTCCGATTACCAGATGCCGGGCATGGATGGTATCAGTCTCCTGAAACATGTCCGCCAATCAGACAACCAAATTCCATTCATCCTCTTTACGGGCCACGGGAGAGAGGAGGTTGCCATAGAGGCTCTCAACAATGGTGCGGATTATTATATCCAGAAAGGAAATCACTGGAAATCGGAATTCGTCCAACTGGAACATGAAATCAGGGAATCGGTGCGACGACGGCGTGCCGAAAATGAGCAGAGGAGAATTGGATCAATATTGAGAATCAAGGATGCCGCGGTTCGGTCTGCATTGAGCCCTATTGCAATTTCCGACCTGGAAGGAAACTTACTCTATGCGAACCCGGTATGCCTCACGACCTGGGGATTCACACACGAAGACGAGATTCTGGGACGCCCGGTAACCGATTTCGTGGCATTTCCTGAAGATGCCATACATATAATAGAGATGCTCCGCCAGGATAAGAGCTGGTCCGGTGAGGGTGTAATGAAAAAGCGTGACGGAACAACCTTCGATGCACTTGTGAATGCGAGCATGATTGAAGGTGAGGACGGACAGGCTGTCGGCTTTGTAAGTTCCTTTGCCGATCTAACCGAACAAAAACAGGCACAAGCCCGTATAGAATCCTACCTGATGAACCTGAAGTACATTTCGAAAAAAGCTACGGAGATGTCAGATTATCCTGTTGATGGCAATTTTTATGACTTTATCGCTGATTCACTGGAGCCCCTCGTGCCTGAGGATATACTTATTTTTGTAAATTCAGTCAATAATGATACGGGCACAGTGAGGGTAGAGGCTGCCCGGCGGATAGACTGCTACCTTCCGATAATTGAAGAGTTAATCGGGCATCCGCTCTTGGAAATGACCCTTACTGCTTCCGGTGATGCGCTTGAAGAAATGCTCCAGGGGTCTTTTATAGAGATTCACGGAGGTGTGAAGGAACTTGTGTTCGGTCATTTGCCGAAGTCGGCATGCAGTCAGCTTGAAGAGCTTCCGATCGTCGATAAGATTATAGGCTCGGGTCTTTCCTGGAATGGAAGGGTAAACGGGACAGTAATTCTCATCCTCCCTCCGGATACTTCTCTTGAACATATGGATATTCTTGACTTGTTTATCAGGCATGCTTCGGCAGTACTGCATAGGAGATGGGTAGAAAGTGCGTTGATACACTGCGAGAGAGGAAGATAATTAGATTCTTTCCGGGATCTATCTAATTCTTGGCGTTGATTACGAGGTCCCGTTGCGTTGCAGGATAG
>DATKYO010000008.1:0-5342 GCA_035528475.1 Methanoregulaceae archaeon
TTCCGGTGGGGGTAACGGGCTTCCGGAGTACCTGACATTAAAACCCTCGGTACTCCTGGTCTTTAACGAGATGGGTACGCTCTTTGTGATGATAGGGGGGATTCTCGGGATCGCCATAGGATTTGATCTCGTCACCCGGGAGAAGGAGAGCAAGTCGTTAAAGCTCCTCCTCGCACACCCGACATACCGGGACGAGGTGATAAACGGTAAAGCCCTTGGGGGTATTGCTGCGATCGCTATCGCCCTTGCGATAGTCCTGGTCCTGTCGCTTGCCCTCCTGCTTATTACTGGCCTTGTGCCCGATGGACTCGAACTTCTGTATATTCTCCTCTTCTCGGCCGTTACCTTCCTCTACATCTTCACCTGGTTTGCCATCTCCCTCCTGATGTCAACAGCGTGCGAGGAGAATGGAAAAGCACTGATCTATTCCCTGGTGATCTTCATTGTCCTCGGGTCCCTGATCCCCACCGTGCTCAGTACCCCTTTCGTAATGGAAAAGATCATTGGCCCGGCACCGGAGATGCCCCAGGTCCTGAGCGACCAGGTTATTGCATCGCTGCCGACGAGCGGAAACGAGGCTAAGAATAATGCCCTAACAGAAAAACAGAGCCGTGATGCATGGAGCAGCTTCAAGGAGCAGATCCGGGAGTACGGGGACCAGCAGATGAGACTGCGGGACGCCCTGTACCTGTTCTCGCCAAACAAGAACTACGAGAGGATCGTAACATGTCTCACCAACCCCACCATGATCCGCTATACGGTCTATTTCACCCATGATGAGGGTCAGGTACAAATGATTAACGACAAGGGAGATGCGCTGACGGTTGATACTTTTTACATGCCGGACATACACTTTGATTTTTCCGGCATTCTTTCCATGATTGCCGGTAACATTATCGCGCTTTGTGTCCTGCCCTCCGTGTTCTTCGGGCTTGCCTATGCCCGGTTCATGAAAATGGATATCCGGTAGGAGGTAATTGAATGACGGGAAACTATTACACAGATAACAAAATAAAAACACGACGGGTATACTGCACAGCGGGGAGAGGCCGGAGGAACAAAACAGCAGGGGCGGGATGAAAAATGATGGGTAGTTCTGTTATTGCCATTGCCAAAAAGGAGTTTCTCGACCACATCCGGAGCCGTAAGTTCCTGCTCATCTTCGGGATCCTGCTCATTGTTTCCGTTGTCGGGATCCTCAACGGTGTTTCTGATTATAATACGTCAGTAACAAGTTACAATAACCTGCAACATTCCGTTTCCGGATCTGGCGGGCCGGTATCGCCGGTTGACCTTTATATGAAACAAAAACCATCTGTGCTCCTTGTCTTTTACCAGATAGGTGTGATGTTTGAGCTGATCGGGGGGATCCTTGGTATTGCCATGGGATTTGATCTCATCACCAAGGAGAAGGAGAGCAAGTCGCTGAAGATCCTCCTGGCACACCCGGTGTACCGGGACCAGGTGATCAACGGCAAGACCCTTGGCGGCATTGCGGCGATCATTCTCACCCTCGGATGTACCATGGCGGTGTCACTTGCGATCCTGCTTCTCTTCGGGATCGTGCCGGGTCTCTCAGAGCTGCTCCCCATCCTGGTCTTTTATGCCGCGACATTCCTGCTCATCTTCAGCTTCTTTGCCATTGCCATTTTGATGTCAACCCTGTGTGAAGAGAGCGGACGGTCGCTCGTCTACACCCTGATTATCTTTGTCACGCTCGGGTCATTTATTCCCGCCCTGATCATGTCGCCTCTCGTGATGGAGATGGTCATTGGCCAGGCACCGGAAATGCCGATGATGACTGCCTACCCGACAGAGAAACTGGCGAATCCTGCGGACCATGCTGCAGAGACTGAACGAATCCAGAAAGAGAACCGGGAAGCAAGGGAGAGGTACGGCCAGCAGAATCAGGAATATAAAGAGAGGGCTACTATTTTGGCGGACGCACAATACCTTGTCTCCCCTACGAATAATTATGGAAAGATCACGACATTCCTTACAAATCCGATGGGGATGAGCGAGATGCTCTACGGTTTGACGGGAGCAGGGACGTCCGGAGATATGAACAAGGACGATAAGGAGATTCTGGTCACGTATAAATCCAGAAAAATTATTGATCTTGACCTTTATAGCGTCCTCGCCATGCTTGCCAAGAATTTCACGGCACTCCTGGTCCTGCCGGCAGTATTCTTCGGGCTTGCGTATGTCAGTTTTATGAGAATGGATATCAGGTGAAGCAGTTGATTGTGAACCATCCGCCAGGAGAAAAACTTCTCAGGACCGTGATCATTTTTTTCCTCTTCGTAACAGGAATGATTGTTCTCATTCAGCCGGTTATTGCAATCGATTCCTCGCCCAACAGCGACATGATCATCCAGTGCGATGTACCGGGAAAAGTCATCGAGGCGGGGGAGACCGTGAATTTCGATCTCATTGTTACCAACAATGGGCCGGACATCTACCGCAAACTCTGGTACGAGACTTTTGACGGCACACGACTCGACTGGAAGATGAAGTTCATGGACGAGTCAAACGAGATCAATCTGCTGGCCATCAGCCATGGAACGTCGAAGAACATCACGTTTATCATCGAGACCAGTTCTGATACACCGGAAGGCGATTATACTGTCAGACTCCATATCGGGGACGGGTGGTACTGGCTATACCCAAAAATATCAAAGAGCCATGCCGGAGAAAAAGGAACACTTGAACTCAAAGTCGTTGATACGGAAGGAGAGAAGGTCAAAGGTGCGATCATCGAGCTTGTCCCGGAGAAGGGGACCTCCCCCTCAACTCGGCTGATGAGTGCAGCGGACGGGAGCGTTTCCGCGCTGGTCGCAGATGGTAAGTATACCATGAAGATCTCCAAGGTAGGTTATGTCTCTTTTGAAAAGAAGGAGGTCACCATCAAAGGCGGCATCACGACAAAGGCCGGGACCATCATGCTGGAAAAATCCCTCTTTGCCGCTGACCTCGTGATAAAATCCCCGGCAATCACGACAACCATCGGGAAGAATCCACTTTACGAGATGGTTATCCGGAATATTGGCAAGAGTGACGATACGTTCCGGCTAGCCTCGGCAGGTGCCCCCGAGGGTTGGTATGTCAGGTTCCATGAGAGCGGGGCCGATGGCTCGGATATTTCAGATATTTACCTGAAATCCGGTGAGGACAAGACGCTCGATGTCGAGGCAATCCCTCCGTATGGCGTGCAGGCCGGCGATTACAACTTCTCCGTAAATGCCGAATCGTCCGAGACGGTTTATACCCAGAACCTGAGCGTGAAGATCCGTGGGAACTATGACATGACACTCTATGCCGAGAAGTACCGGTACGAGGTGAACAAAGGCGAATCGGTCACGTTCCCGATTACCGTTTCCAACGGGGGAAATGCGGGGGCACTGACCAACGTAAAGATTGACGTGGAAGCCCCGGACGGATGGAAGGCGGAGATTACCCCCAAGACGATTGCGAGCATCCAACCCGATGAGAAGAGTATCATCACCATCAAAGTCGTCCCGCCGGCAAACATTGTTGCCAGCGAATACAAGATAACGGTGAAGGTCACATCAGACCAGACCGAGAAGAGCGACGAGTTCCACATCCTTGTTAAAGAACAGTCAATGGTTGCCGTGTTCGGGATACTTGTCCTCGGGCTCGTTGGCGGAGGGGTGTATTACATGTTCAGGAAGTATAAGCGGAGATGAGAGAGATGAGAGAGATGAAAAAGGAAATTATTACAATTCTTTTGGTTATCACAGCGGTTTTATTCGCCGGGTGCATTGGTTCCGATAAGCCGGTGGTTCCGGAACAAGTACAGCAGACGATCACTCCCGTCAGCACGTCCTCTATGACTGCTGCAATGACCCCGCACCCTGTCACAACCATCGTAACGGATGCGACAACAAATACTCCGGGGACTCCATCCTGTTCGTCAGGCCAGACCCGCTGCGATGGATCCTGTATCGATATGCAGAGCAACAGTCAGCACTGCGGGGCATGCGGGAATGTATGCAATACCAGTGAACCCTGTTCAGAGGGAAAGTGCCTGTCATGGGCAGGATCCTGGGAGAGGGTGAATGGGTGGAAATACGAGCTGACACAGACCGGAACATCGGTGAGCGGCACCGACTATACTAATCAGGAAATATTTTCCGGTTCAACAAGCGGGAATCCTCCGAGACTTACTGGTACCTGGGTGTCACATGGTAGAATTTCTGACCCCTTTACGTTAGATATGGCCCCGGATGGGAAATCGTTCTCCGGCGGCTTGCTCGGAAAAAATACTCTCACCTGGACCCGGGTACAGAATTGACTTGTTACCGGGGGTGGCATCTCCAGAATAAGATTATACCGGTTAACAACTCGCGCTAATAGGGAAACAGGATACACATTTCAGATTTATTCCTCTATCATGACGTCGTCTATTATGAAAAATAAAATATTCCCCGTCATTTTTGCCGGGTTGCTCTTGGCGCTGATCCTTGTCTCAGCATGTACAGAAACATCCCAACCGCCTGTATCCCTGACACCCGGGAAAACCCCGGGAGTTCCGGATGTACCGGTGACTATGGGAACATCCGGGATTCCCGGTGCATCCGTAATAACGAAAATTCCTGCGACCACGAATACGCCTGGAAATCCATCCTGTTCGTCAGGCCAGACCCGCTGCGATGGATCCTGTATCGATACGCAGAGCAACAGTCAGCACTGCGGGGCATGCGGGAATGTATGCAAAACAGGAGAACCGTGTTCAGAGGGAAAGTGCCTGTCATGGGCAGGATCCTGGGTCCAGGAGGGCGGGTGGAAATACGAGCTGACACAGACCGGGACATCGGTGAACGGAACCGACTATTATAATCAGGAAATATTATCCGGTTCAACAAGCGGGAACCCCCCAAGACTTACTGGTACCTGGGTGTCACATGGCAAATTTTCTTTCCCCTGTACGTACGATATGGCCCCTGATGGGAAATCGTTCTCCGGCGGGATACCCGGAAAAAATATCCTCACCTATACCCGGGAACAGGACTGACTGTTACCGGGGGAGTTTTTTTGGTGTTTGCATAATTAAAGCCACTACTATAAACTAACTAAACGCAGTAAGCAGTGGAATTATTAGAGGAATATATCATGATGTCACCTACTTTGAATAAAATTTATAAATTATCCCCCGTCATTGTTGTCGGGTTGCTCTTCGCGCTGATCCTTGTCTCTGCGTGCACAGATACATCCCAGCCGCCGTTATCACCGGCTCCTGGGCAGACTCCGGCCGTGCCGGGGACTACGGGAACCTCCGGGATTCCCGGTGCTTCCGTCACAACTAAAATTCCTGCGACCAC
>DATKYO010000009.1:0-4964 GCA_035528475.1 Methanoregulaceae archaeon
GCCATCAGGCGGAGCATGTCCAGGTAGCCAACGGGTTCGGTGAGGAGGATATTCGACGGTAAATTGTCAATCAAACCGTACTCCTTCAGGTATTTCCGTGTCCTGGGATGGGCAGGGAACACGACAGGCATCCCGGCCTCCCCAAAAGCCCCGATGATCTCTTCCACGTTGTGTCTGCTGTCGGTATTCGCAGGCCGGTGGATGGTCGCCACAAGGTAACCCTTCTCTTCCAGGCCCAGCCTATCGAGGACACGGGAGTTCTCCATGGCAATCTCCCGGTTGAAGTGGAGGGCATCCACCATCACGTCGCCGACCAGGTGGACTCCACTGGTAATTCCTTCATTCGCCAGGTTCCGGACCGCCGTTTCCGTGGGGCAGAAGAGGAGAGCAGAGATATGATCGGTGAGCACCCGGTTGACCTCCTCGGGCATGGTGCGGTCGAAGGAGCGGAGTCCGGCCTCCACATGGCCTACCGGGATGTGCATCTTGGCGGCGGCAAGTGCCCCGGCCAGGGTGGAGTTGGTATCGCCGTACACGATCACCATGTCGGGCCTCTCATTCTGGAGCACCTCTTCCACCCGGGCGAGAATCAGGCCAGTCTGCTTCCCGTGAGGACCGGAGCCCACCTCCAGGTGATAATCGGGCTCAGGGATCGAAAGTTCCCGGAAAAAGACATCCGACATCTCCGGGTCATAGTGCTGGCCGGTATGCACCAGCACCTCGCTGTGGCTCTTTCGCAGTTCCCTCGACAGCGGGGCACACTTGACAAACTGGGGCCTGGCCCCCACGATGGAGACGATTTTCACCGAAATATATCCTCCGGAGATGAATTATTCAAATTTTAATGTGGTTCTTTTGAGAAATTCCTGAATAATTTTACTGTGCCTTTTCTATGCATAATCTTATTCCAGGAAATTAAGGAGATTCTTACTCCATACCAGAGAGCCGATGTGTTTATTTCCCTTTTCAACGCACAATAAAATTAAACAGCTATGTTTTGGGGGTTATTGCACGTTCCAGTACGGGAAGAATATAATAGGGAAAGGCTGCCGGGTCTATGATCCATTCACCCTGGGATTCCCTTCGCGGGAAAGGATGATGCAGACGGAATTTACAGGAGCTACTATTGGAGATGGGGCAGTGCTCCGGTCCGGAGGAACAATCTATTGTGATGTCTCAATTGGACACGATTTCCAGTGCGGGCACAATATCCTGATCAGGGAGCGGACAGTCATCGGGAACAATGTTGTAATCGGGACAGCCTCGATCATCGAGGGTTCTTGCAGCATAGGCAATAATGTCCGTATCCAGAGCATGGTCTTTATTCCGACCCACACCGATATCGGAAACGGTGTCTTCATCGGCCCGTGTGCGGTGCTCACGAACGACCGATATCCCCCGACCGGGAAACCCGAGCTGAAAGGTCCGGTCATTGAAGAGAATGCTGTTATCGGGGCGAATTCCACTATTTTACCCGGAATACGGATCGGAAAGGGTGCTCTGGTGGCTGCCGGAGCAGTGGTCACCAGGGATGTCCCGGATGGGAAGATGGCCATAGGGGTCCCGGCCGTGATACAGGATCTTCCCGAGGAGATGAGGGGGAGTGATGCATGATCCCTGTGGCGAGACCTGATTTGGACGAGAAGGAGGTCGAGGCCGCAGCCGAAGTCATCCGGTCCGGCATGCTGGCTTCGGGTCCGAGGGTGGAAGAATTCGAGACTGCGTTTTCAAATTATTGTCGTACAGCCCATAGTGTTGCAGTGAACAACGGGACCGCAGCCCTCCACGCAACGCTCCTGGCGCTTGGGATCGGTCCCGGCGAAGAGGTGATCGTCCCTGCATTCACCTTCTTTGCCACCGCATCTGCAGTCTGCATGAGCGGAGCCAAGCCGGTATTTGCCGATGTTGACGAAGACAGCTTCAATATCTCGATTGATTCCGTCCAGGAGTTGGTAAACCAGCGGACACGGGCAGTGATTGGCGTCCATCTTTTCGGGCAGCCATTCGCCATCCGGGCAATCCAGGAAATTTGCGGGGAACGCGGAATCCCCTTTATCGAGGACGCAGCCCAGGCCCACGGTGCCACCTATCACGGGAAAAAAGTGGGAGGGTGGGGCACTGCGGGCTGCTTTTCCTTCTATGCTACCAAGAACATGACCACAGGGGAAGGGGGGATGGTGACCACCAATGATCCCGGACTGGCACAGAAAACACGGGAGATAATCAACCACGGACAGGCAGAAAAATACCTTCACGTCTCTATTGGCTACAACTTCAGGATGAGCGATCTCTCCGCGGCTATAGGACTGGTACAGCTGGCAAAACTCGACGGTTTCAATGCCAGGAGGAGGGAGAATGCCGCCTATTATGATGCATGTATCAGGGCGCCTGGAATAATCCTCCCAAAAGTCACAACAGGGGTTGAGCATGTCTACCACCAGTACGTGGTGAAAGTCACTGGTGAGGGCCGGCTCTCCCGGGACCAGCTGTCCATCCTGCTCCGGGAGAAAGGGATAGCGACAGCAGTGCATTACCCTGTCCCCCTCCATAAACAACCGGTGTTTGAGGAATACGCAGGATACGGCCGTTGCCCGGTGGCAGAAAAACTGGCCGCGGAAGTGCTCAGCATTCCGGTCCATCCGCTGTTAACAGACGAGGAAAGAGAATATATATGCAGGTGCATCAACGAGGTGGAATAATATGGATGTCGGCGTGATCGGAACAGGGATGATGGGCAGGAACCATGTAAAGGTCTACTCGGAACAAAAACAGGTGAGCAACCTGTACGTATACGATATAAATTATGAGGCTACGACCGAGGTCGCGCTTCAGAACGAAGCAGTACCCTGCGATACGCTTGCGAGCCTTCTGGATAACGTGGACGCAGTCAGCATCTGCGTACCGACAGAGCATCACCTCGCTACAGCCAGGGAAGTATTCAATTCAGGGGTCCATGCACTCATCGAAAAGCCCATCTGCAAAACGGTTGCAGAAGCGGAAAGCCTGATAAAAATGATTTCGTCGGATCAAATAGTCGGCGTGGGACATATCGAACGATTCAATCCCATTGTACCCGAGATTAAAAGAATTTGCAGGAAACCTCTTTACGTGGAAATAAACCGCCATAATCCCTCATCGTCGCGCGTATCAGGCGCCTCAGTAATTGAAGACCTCATGATCCATGACGTGGATATCCTGTGCCATGTCCTGTTTGGGGACGGCTATGAGTTGACTGCAGGAGGAACCGAGGATATCGTCTCTGCTCTCTTCCTGTTCGGGTCTACTCCCGCTTATCTCTCTGCAAGCAGGAAATCCTCAAAGAAAGTGCGGCGGATTTATATTGAGGAAGAAGAGCTGACCATCGAGGGAGATTTCATGACCCAGGAAATATTCTCTTACTGGAAACCAGAGAAATACCAGGTGGAGAACGAACGCTACGTGCAGGAAAACATCATCGAGAAGGTCATGGTCAACAAAGTGGAACCACTGAAGGTTGAGCTTAAGACCTTCCTGGACTGTGTAAAACAGGGAAAACCATTCCCGGTGACCCCCGAACAGGCAATTCGCGATCTTCAGGTGTGTGAAGAGATAAAGGCATGTCTCTGCTGAGGTGTCCGCATGGGTGAGAAACTCCGGGAAATCCTGAAAAACAAAGGGGATATTAGGAGAATCGGAGTCATCGGTATGGGATACGTGGGAATCCCCTCTGCTGTCCTGTTCGCCGATGTGCCCCATTACGAGATGGTCTATGGATTCCAGCGCGATTCCGGCCGTTCGGGCCATAAAATCGACATTCTCAACAGGGGACAAAGCCCGCTAAAAGGAGTGGAGCCCGGGCTTGGAGAACTCCTCTCAAAAGTAACGGCTGCCGGAAAATTTACCTGTACCTCTGATTTTTCAAAAATCAACGGATTGGATGCAGTCACTATAGCGATTCAGACCCCGTTCCGTAATCCGAAGGATCTCATCCCAGACTTCACCGCAATGAACGCGGGTCTCCGGCAGGCAGGGAAATACATGAATGAAGGAACCCTTGTAGTGCTTGAGTCCACTGTTACGCCGGGAACTACAGGAGGATTCGCAAAAAAGATATTGGAAGAGGAATCAGGCATGGTCGCCGGGGAGGACTTTGCCCTGGCCCATGCACCGGAACGGGTGATGGTGGGCCGTCTCATCCGGAACATGCAGGAACATGACCGTATAATAGGTGGGATTGATGAGGTAAGCACCAGGAGAGCCATTGAGCTCTATTCGCCAGTACTAACAAGTGGGAAAATCATCCCTATGACCGCCACTTCCGCTGAAGTGACAAAAACAGCGGAAAACACCTTCCGGGACCTTCAGATCGCAGCAGTCAACGAACTGGCACTTTACTGCGAAGCAATGGGGGTCAACATATATGATGTACGGGAGGGAATCGCCAGCTTAAAGGAAGAAGGAGTGACAAGGGCAATCCTCTGGCCAGGAGCCGGAGTGGGAGGACATTGCCTGACAAAAGACACCTATCACCTCGAACGGGGAGCGAAAATCCTTGGAAGAGAAAATCTAGATTATCCGGAGGGCAGGGAATCGCTTTATACCCTGGCAAGGGCCGTCAACGATTTCATGCCAAGACATATGGTCAATCTCACCGTGTCAGCCCTTAAAAGGGCGGGAATAAGGATTGAAGGAGCGAAAATTGCCGTTCTGGGATGGGCATTCCTGGCAAACAGCGATGACGCACGGAATACACCTTCGGAAGTCTACCGGGATATTGTCCTGGCAGAGGGGGCGGATGTGGCAGTGCATGATCCTTATGTGGAGAAGTACCCCGGAGTTGAGATCATTCAGGAACTGGATACAGCCCTTGATGGGGCAGATGTATTGGTAATCTTCACAGCTCACCGCCAGTATTTTTCATTAGATCCCCGAAAAACACTGACTATTAGTTCAAAAGATCATCCTGTGATTGTTGATGGTCGGAA
>DATKYO010000010.1:0-6306 GCA_035528475.1 Methanoregulaceae archaeon
AGGCAACCGTCCAGGTCAATTCCGGCCAGGTCACGCCTGTCGATGCCACACTTCAGCCCCAGCCTACCGCTGCTCCGACAAAAGCGGGATTGAGCGTGCCTCTCATTGTCCTCTCAATGGCATTTCTGGCCTTGCTGATTCATCGAAAAGAAAAATGATATTTTCTGGTCAGGCTTTCCGGGCCTGACAAAAATTTTTTTTACTACCCGATCGGAAAATGAGTGACGGATACAATGTTTTGAAGTATTCGGACTTTCAATGAACAAATAACGTCCCGGCCGGGATTCGAACCCGGGTCGGAAGCTCCGGAGGCTCCCAGGATATCCACTACCCTACCGAGACCAATGTAACATGTACCTCTCATTCCAGCATCAAGATTTTAAATCGCGGCCGGACGAATGGCACATTCCTATATATTAACGCAGGTCATCCTCAAAAACATTTGGAAGCGGATGAATTATTGAGATATAATTCCGGTTATTTCCTTTTCCTGCAACTTTATATCAGGATAAAATCACCCAAAAAATGAGGCAATATTCCTTATACCGCTTCAAATCCCCTGATGATACTCATCCACAGGATCAGGACCGGCACGATCTCAAGCCTGCCAATCCACATGACGAAGATGAAAAGCCACTTGATCTGGATCGGAGCTGCAGGCGTGAAGTATCCCGACCCCAGACCCACGTTACTGGCAGCTGATACCAGGTCAAAGATAGTCAGTTGGGTTGGCGTTGATGCGGGAGCAATGTGAAGAGATATAACTGTTGCCAGGAAGATCATCAGCACCCACAGGACAATTATCAGCATATTCTTGGACAGCTCCAGTTCAGAGATCTTTTTTGGTATATTTCTGCCATTGTGCTTGAATGGGACAAGCACCTTACTGCTCACGAAAAACCTCTTAAACCACCAGAGCAGGCCTTCGAATCCCAGTATAATCCTGTTCAACTTGATACCCCCGGAAGTGCTTCCCGATGCCCCGCCAATCATCATCAAAAAGATTATCACTATCACGGGGATAGGGCCCCAATTCATTGAGGAATTCTGCAATCCACAACATGTTAACCCGGATATGGTGCAGAAAAATCCCTGCCTTACTGCCTCTGTAAGTGGGTATTCATTGAACATGAACAGGTTGAACGAGACCACCAGCGAGCCGGACAGTGCAAGTGCCAGGAGAAGGCGCACCGTGGGTTCTTTCCAGAACATCTCGATTCTCCCTCGCGAAAAGAAAAAGAAGTACAGCTTGAATGGCACGGCTCCTGCAAGCATGACAGGAAGAAGGAGGCCCTCCAGGAGAGAATTTTGATAAAACGAGATTCCTGCATCATGTAGGGAGAACCCTCCCGTAGCTATGGTTGTCATCACGATATTCAGTGCATCCCAGAGTGGAATCCCTGTAATCAGGATCATCGCCGTAAACCCGGCGGTAAGCGCGATGTATATTCCCCACATCCTCCGTCCCGTCGAGACAATGCTGGGCATCAGCGCCTCCGATCTTCCTTCCGAACGGTAAAGCCGGAACTGTATCAGGCTTGACCGGGACAGCATGGTAATTCCGAATGCCACAACCCCGATTCCCCCGATCCATTGCATAAATGATCGCCAGAACAGGATGACATGCGGTGTAGTATTCAGCGATGTCATCACACTAAAACCCGTCCCTGTCCACCCTGACATGGCCTCAAAAACACTGTCAGTGATGCTCATGTGCATACCAAGGAAAAATGGCAATGCACCGACAAACGCAATGGCAAGCCAGGTAAGTGCCACTCCCACCAGGGCAATGGAGAGACGCGGTTCGAATTCCTTCCTGGGAACGCGGGAGATAATATATCCAAGCAAAAGGAACGTGATGGGCACACTGGCCATAGGAATGATCATGGACCATTCGCTGTAAATAAAAAGCACCAGGAAGACCAACATCGTGGCAGCTCCGAGGATCTCAAAAATCACACCCATGTCATGAGCAATGAGCCCCAGGTGCCCAAGCCGCCTCATATAAAAGAATAAGTATAGGGTTTGATAATAGCCTTCTCATTTCAATTCGGATTTATTTGCCTTAAAACAAATGGATTTTAGAAGAGACGTGACAGCATGTATTTTTTGATCCACTCTTTACGGAACTAATTCCGCAATACCAGGTAACAGCCCATATGAATATAAACCTCAATACATCGATATGGAATTGTATGGGCGGGCAGAGAACCCTTGAATGGTCACGAAAGGTGGATACAGGGAAGGGAACGTTTCACCTCTACCTTTACAGGGAGGATTTTTCTGCGGTATTTCCTTTCATGTGCCGCTACACCCTTCTCCTGATTTTCGAAAATGAGATACTCGGCATATTCCGGACCAACAGCTACGAGTACTCACCTACTGTCCCCCTTGATGCCGAATCCTCCGCCTGTAAAGTAGCGGAAGAATGGGAAAGGGACCTTCAGGACGACCCCATTTCCTTCCTTGCATCCCTGCAGGAACGCCATCCCCTGCCTTTTGGCATTTCCCCTTCCGATGTACTGGTAATCCAGGGAAGCCCACGGTCAGATGGTAACTGCAGCATACTGGCAGGGTGGGTATGTGATGCTGCAACAGAGGCGGGAAAAACCGTTCAGGTCCTATTCCCGGATGATATGGCCATCCACCCCTGCATTGGATGTTACAGGTGCTTCAATACCGGTACATGCACCTTTGAAGACGATATGACCGCAATTATCGGCGCAATCCAGCACTCTTCTCTTCTGGCCGTATGTTCTCCCGTATATACCAACACGGTTCCCGGAATGCTCAAGATCCTGATCGACCGGTGCCAGGCATACCAGGCCTCGATGGCCCTTATCGGCGGCATCAGGGGACCTGAAGGGCTCATTCTGGGAGTCTGTGGAAGAGTCGGCCAGGAAAATTTCGGGTGCCTTACCCCGGTGCTGGATGTCTTTATGAAGAATGTGGGCATCAGGCCTTCGGATCATATCCTGGTAAACGGAGTGGACGAGGTCAGGGATATCAGCACCATCCCCGGCCTGAAGACCAGGGTAAAGAAATCGGTAATCAGGCTTCTGGAAAAGAAGTAGAGAGAGAAGAAAAATCAGATATTCTTGATCTTATACATATGCCATATTTTGCAGGCCCCTTCATGACTGACCATGCAGGGCCCTACAGGAGTCCGGGGAGTGCAGACCTTTGAAAAGAGCTTGCAGTCGTCAGGCTGGGCTATCCCCCGAAGTACCCTGTCGCAGATGCAGGCAGAATGTTTGCCTACGTGTTTGAATTCCACCCCGAATTTCTCCTGGGCATCATATTCGGAAAATTCGGGCCGGAGCCTGAGTCCTGACCCGGGAATAACTGGAAAACCTCTCCATTCAACGTCACTCCGGGAAAAGACCTCGTACATCAATTCCTGGGCTTTTACGTTCCCTTCTCTTGTCACAGCACGGGGATAGGCATTATCCACCCTGTGTACGCCTTCATGTACCTGCTCTGTCAGCATGAGCAAGGCAAGAAGAATATCCTCCGCCTCAAAGCCTGCCACCACCTGGGGGACAGGGAAATGCTCGTATTCGTGATATCCCATCACGGTGCAGACATGACCGGGAAGGACAAAACCGTCGAGCTGCGCTTCCCCCTGATCGAGAAGCCATTTCATTGCCGGAGGCACCAGCCGGTGACAGGAAAGGATGCTGAAGTTTTCAGGTGGATGGGAGAGAAGAGTGGCTGCTACCGTAGGTGCAGTTGTCTCGAATCCAACCGAGATAAACACCACCTCTTTTTCGGTATTTCTGGCAATTTCCACCGCCTTATGAGCCCCCTGTACCACCCTCACATCACCGCCGCTCGATTCGAGTGAACCGGCAGAACCCGGGACTCTCAAAAGGTCGCCATATGTGGCAACAATACACCCTTTATTCACCAGCTCCAGGGCTGCATCTATCTCTCCCTGCGGGGTGATGCAGACCGGGCAGCCGGGGCCCATTACGATCTTAAGGCGGGACGGGAGCACGCTGCGCAGGCCGGTCCGGGCGATTGCCGCTTCGTGTGTACCGCAAATATGCATGAACGTAAGGTCCCGGTCCAGGAGCCGGTGCAGTTCCTGTGAAATCTCCTTTCCTATCGCCATTGCTGATTAATACTTTAGTAGAAGCAATCATAATAATACTGATATGATAGCAGAGACCGCTGTGAATAACACTTCAATACTCTCAGAAGGAGTCTTAGGGATAACGGGCAACCTGCTTGCCGCAATTATCCTCATCGCCGGCATAGCGGTTGCAATACTGCTTTTCCTTGCTGTGGGATGGCTGCAGAGAAAAGCGGAAAGAACCGAATCGCAGATCGATGACATCGTCATGGCCGCGATAGGCACACCGGCAGTGGTTGCGGTGATCGTAATTGCTCTCTACTTTGCCCTGCAGGTAGCAGAACTGCCGGCCGGGCTTGAATGGATCAAGGAAAGCAAATACCTGGAAGCCTTCTATATCATCATCGGGGCGTGGATCGTATCCAGTTTTGCCTATGACTTTATCAGCGTGTACGGCCACAGGATTGCTTCCCGGACCGAAAGCGACCTTGATGACCGGATGATTGCGCTGGGCCTGGTCATTACCAAGTACGTCATCTGGTTCGCTGCCATCCTCATCATCCTCTCCATCCTGGACATCGACATCACCCCGCTACTTGCAGGTGCCGGGATCGTCACCCTGGCCATTGCCCTGGCCGCCCAGGATATCTTCTCCAATTTCTTCGGGGGAGCGGTTATTGCGGTGGACAAACCTTTCAAACTCCACGACCGTATCAAGATCGATCAATATTACGGCGATATAATCAATGTCGGACCTCGTAGCACCCGTTTAAAGACACTGGACAACCAGATCGTGACTATTCCCAACTCGAAACTGGTAGACAGCTTCATCACCAATTATGCCCTGCCGGACACGCGGCTGAAAGTGCGGATTCCCGTCGGGGTTGCCTACGGGTCTGACGTAATACGGGTGAAGGAAGTAATCCTGGAAGTCGCCCATGAGATGGCAGAGAAATATGACTTTATCCTCACCGAACCCAAACCCCTGGTTTTTTTCCTGGAATTTGCCGATTCAAGCCTTAATTTCACGCTGCTTGTATGGACCTGTGACTTCTCCATGAGCTGGGATGTAAAAGACGTGATAAATACCCGGATTTACGAGAGGTTTGCAGAGGAAGGAATCGAGATCCCGTTCCCGCAGATGGACGTCCATCTCGACAAATAAACTTTCTTTGTGTTCAAATACAAAAAATATATAAAATTGGCATCTGTGGCTAAAAAATCACGTAAAATGCCGCGTCAGGACGGGAAAAATCCCTGCTACTGTTTTTTCCTGTAAATGCCTGAAGCACAATGTTTTTCCTGCCTCTGGATGAACCAGATGTATGTTCGGTGTATCCTCATTCTGCCTTCATCAAGAATCTCTTCCCGAGGCCCTGGATAAACTCTCGGCTATTACCGGGCTGGTGGAGATCATGGATGACGGCCGCCATTTCGTCAATTCATCAGACGAACTGGACTCGTTCTCCCTTGATTATGTGTTCCATGCCCCCTGCCGGAGCGTGAATATTGCGAGCATCCTGGAACCAATCCGCCGGGCCAGCGTTGAAGTGCTCGGCCAGTGCTTCTCGGTGGCAGCAGACGTGGATGCACCGGTAGTGCTGCACCCGGGATATTTCACCTGGGAGGAAGAGCGGGACCGGGCTTTATCCCAGTTCAGAATATCCCTCTCCGAAATCGACTCTCTTGCAGAAGAGCACGGGATTTCCCACTATGTGGAGAACATGGGAAACTGGAATTATTTCTTCCTCCGCTCCCCCGATGAGCTCGACCTCCTTGGTGATGTGGACCTGGCGCTTGATGTCGGCCACGCCAATCTCAACCATTGCCTGGATGAGTTCCTCTCGTGCCGGATCCACCATGTACACCTGCATGACAACGACGGCACCGACGACTCACATTCGGCAGTGGGTGAAGGGACAATCGACTTCCGGGCAGTGATGGATGCAGTCCGTCGCGACAGGGCCACCCCTATTGTCGAAGTCGCGACACTGGAGGGCGTACTACTGAGTATGAAAGCTATTGAGAACGTGTACCACCGAATAAATAATCGGCGATCCATTCCCCCCAAACATTTGAAAGGTGTAAAATAGACGTTTTTTACGGGGTCTTTCCGTAATATTTTAAATGCTTTAGATCCCACGTTATTGATACATTGTGCCTCAGTGGCTCAGCCGGCAGAGCGCGTCCTTGGTAAGGACGAGGTCGCGAGTTCAAATCTCGCCTGA
>DATKYO010000011.1:0-2072 GCA_035528475.1 Methanoregulaceae archaeon
GTTCCTGCTCTGCAAAGGATAACTGGGTTTCCCTCATCAGGATAGCCCGCTTGATGACATGCATGAGTTCCGGATAGACTATGTTCGGTTCACCGCCCTTCTGGAGGTAAAAATCAGCACCATTATTCAACGCTTCAATGACGACTTCTTCCCTCCCCTTCCCGGTGAAAATGATGAACGGGATATCCCCGTAGATAGAGCGGACCTCTTTGAGAAATTCAATACCGTTTATTTTCGGCATTTGGTAATCAGAGACAATGGCATCATAATGGTGCAGTTTCATGGCTTGCAGGCCATCCTGTGCAGAGGTTTTCGTATCCAGGGATAATTCGTGGGAGATCTCAAGAAATAGTTTTCCGATTTCGAGAAGTTTCGGTTCATCATCAATGTACAGGACAGAATGCATAGGGGACACCGTACCCTGGAAGCCCAGTAATTGAATGAAGTTTTTCCGTTGACATATGATATATCTTTTGAGTGTGAAGTAGCAAAGAGGAGAGACGAATGCCTGGATCTGGTCAAGACAGACCAAGTTCCCGGAGTATTCATCAGTATCACGACTTTGAACGTGGGCCCAATTTCAATACTCAATTATTGTATGTGACGTGAACAGAAATGTGAAATTAATGAGAAATGTGCCATATGACGGCTCAATTTTAATTTTATCGTTTTTCTCACGGATTATCTCAAAATATAGTATATATTAAATCAAAACATTTTAATCGCGATTGAATCAAAAAGAGTGATAAAGGAAGGTTTCTATTGTAAAATGGCGTTGATTTAGGATACTTTCTTGGGAGAGGATATTCAATCAAAATAAACAACGCACGAAATACCAAAATTTCTCACCAATAATCCCTCCAATCACCCCATCCTCCCGTAATGCATGGTGAAGAGCGACACATATTCATCGGCATAACAAGCAGAATCACACAGGAGGGTGAAATCAGGGCCAAGGCAGGTCTGAAACAGGTCGTTCCACTGGCTCTCCAGCATATGATACTCGGTGCGAATCCTGCGGGGCTGGGTCATGAGGGAGACGAGTTCAGTCATCAGGAAGCAGTCCACGCAACCAGTGGCAACCTCGACCGGAGCATCGTGGGAGAACACGAAATCGATAATCCTGCCGTACGACTGGTACACCGAGAGCGCCAGGTCGGGAGAGTCGAGCACGGGCGTATCATTGTTGGCGTCGAGCTCGAAGAGCAGGAAATGATCGATCCACGGTTTCAGGTGCTGCAGGTGCATCTGTTTTTGTTCGTACGGCATGTGGTGATAGGCAAGAGAACTGACCGCGACATCGAAATGGCGGTCGATCGCCCCTGAGACGTCCTGGAACTGTCCGGACATCGTTGTTATCTTCGATTCGGGATATGCCTCCCTGACTGTCTCCTCCGCGAGCCGGATCATTGCAGGCGAGGGATCGATGAGGAGAATCTCTTCTATTTCGGCTGCTTTCCCAGTGTCCTGCAGGTGTCGCAGGAGCCGGACGGTAAGACTGCCATCACCACAGCCGATATCCATGATGCGGAGATTTTCATGAAAAGAAGGCAGTGTGTGGCCGCACTGGACAATAAACTGTTCCCGTGCCTCTTTCATGAGGGGAACGCTGGCGAAGTGGATGAAATGTCTCGGATCATCAAATGCTGCAGTGGGCATGACAAACTGTCCGTCCTGCCTGCCGAGAAAACCGAGGAGAAATGCGGACAGGAAAAGGCTATCGTCCTCGATCAGGGTTGCTGCCTCAAGCCATTCAATTCCGCGTGTGCACCGACCCTTCGACGCGAGAAGCGTGCCGATATAGAAGTAGAATGCCGGGAGCAGGTTTGGGCGGATTCCATCACCATAGGAAGCCGGGGATAAATCTCCTGTAAGAACCTGCTCTGCCAGTTCAGCCCAGCGCTTCTTTTCGTTCCCGGAGAGAAAAAGCATATGGCATGATTCTCTTTTTCATCAGATAAATCCTTGGAATGGAGTTTCCGGAACAGGGAACAGTGTTTGTTCAGATTCTTCTATGGGACGGTTAATCCGGTTGTCCCGGGGAGCCGGGGAAACTCCTCACCGGAGGGTCT
>DATKYO010000012.1:0-2908 GCA_035528475.1 Methanoregulaceae archaeon
ACAAACGCGAGTCCACATAAAATGAGCATGTAAAGGAGCGCAGCTGCGATCCACATATCTCCCGGGTACCAAAAGAGCAGCATATCCGGTGCAACAACGCCGTAGACAATATGGAATAGCAGGGACGTCATCGCGGCAGCAGACACAACCAGGAGGAGGAGGAGGAAGCAGGCCAACAACTCGCCCCAGACATTTTTCATCATGGTAACCGATCCTGCAACCGCCCCGGTCAGGCGCCTGTTATCAAGGACGAGCAAAGGGACAACAAACAGGGTCAGGATTAGCAGGACAATGTTGATCCCCGATACGACCACCGTCGAGGTGACCGCTGACAGAATGGCATACGTGCCGCCGATGGGGCCTGTGCTATAGACTTCCGGGAAAAGAATGAAGTAAAAAGGGAACTGGTCAAGGACAGGATACAGGGTAAAGCGCATGTATCCGAAATAATGTAGGGGAACATAGATTGCGGTACCAAGGAGTGCGATGAACACCGACCAGGTCGTAAGAGGTCGCAGGTAACCCTTCGTCCGGGATAGTCCTTCGCGGAAGGAGACGGGCTTGCTTTCTCCCGGAGATATGTTCAGGACAAGGGCGGCCAGCAGGACGGTCAGGCAAAATACACTTACGAGGTCGATTACAAACGTCAGGACAAGCCAGCGCGGTAAATCAATTGCATAGTAAGGATAGGTACCAAGAAGATGGAGTCCGTACTGGGTGATGAACATGAAAGCCATCACAAGACCGGTCAGGAGCGAGAACCAGAGAAGCTGTATGTTCCGGGCAAGGGTTTTCGTACCTGACAGGGCAAGGCTGATTCCCCGGTTTATCTTTCCTGATCCCCCGGTCCCGCCATCCGGTTGAGAGGGATGCGTAATTTCAGACGGGACCACAAGAACCGTCGAAGCTGTGCGCATGGCCGGTGCATTCGGGCACCAGCCGAAGTTACTTAGTATGGTTTCAGTGAAGTACATATCAGGCCTCCCGTGCCAATGTGAGCATCAGGCCATCAGACAGCAGGTGACGTTTTGCCCGGGACTCCCATATCCATGTCACAAGGAGAAACCACCAGAATAAAATGAAAATAAATCCGCCGATAATCGAGTTTAACATCGTCAGTGTAATACCGGGAACGGCTCCAAGGAAGATAACTGTCGGAACCATACCTACAATCAGGATTATTGTTATGGTAGTTTTATCGTAGAGAGATGCAAGAAATACTGCCCCCTTGTCCCGTACTTCATTCATCGTCTTCCAGAACCGGATTCCCTGGAACACCGAGAGGAGCGATCCTGCCACAATACCGATGAAGAACATCGCGATGTCAATTCCGCCCAGGAACGCGGACAACAGAACACCCACGACCGAGAAGTACAGCGCCATGATAAAAAGCTGGTTCCGGAATATACCCAGCCAGTTCAATGTACGGACTTTGAACGTCCCGGTCCCCGGGGGAGTACTGATCGAGAGGTCCGGATGAATCAACTCTGTGCGGTTTCGTCCCTTTACAGCCGGGCACCAGCCAAGGTGACGCCGGATGACTTCAGTGAGGTGCATAGCTGGAACACCTTGCCACTGTGAATGAATGAGTCTTTTTGTCGAACAATAAAACGCATCCAGTCCTCCGCTCCCACAGGAGTATCAGGATGAACACGTACCAGGGAATAAAGGCAAATCCCGTGGCAAACGCGGGGAATACCAGCGCCCCTGCCAGTGAAATGATCCCGACGAATGCTATGATGAGGAGAATAACACTCAACGGGATTGCTCCGACGATAAATGACAGGAGAATGTACTCCCCGGGCCCGGAATTTATTGTCAGACCTTTCGCAAGCATCTCAAGGCTGTACCAGAGCCACCGCCCAAAAAAGGCAAAGACCACCAGTCCTGCAATCGTTCCAGAGGAGAACATCAGCCTCGTGAGATCTGCAGTCTGGAAATACGCCACGAACGGGACGGAGACAAGGGTGAAAAAAACCGCCCAGAGAAATACCTGGTTCCGGTACCGGTTCGGCAACACGGTCTGCACAGAGTTTCCGGCCCCTGGTGCCGGCGAAACATCCGCGATTTTATCGTCAAGGGCCTGAAATTGTCGTGATAGCGTTCGTGTCTGTGGGCACCAGCCCAGCCAACCGCGAATAACTTCACAAACACGTGTCGTCATACCATCGCCATTACTTTCTCAAACAATTCTTCGGCCATTTTTGTCGGATCGGCCGTCTTTTCTATCCTGATGCCAAGCTCGGTTGCATAATCCCAGAGCAGCTCGATGCACTCGGTATACCGCTGACAGATCCCGCAGTCACCATCATGCTCGTACCAGACCTGCACACCGTATTTTTCAGATACAAAGATGATTGCAGCGGCCTGGAAAGGTATTGACCGGCCAATCAGGATTCCTCTCTCTGCATTCATCCTCTCAACTGCAATCTGGTTTGCCTGAGCCATTTCACGCAGGGTCGATTCAATTCTCTCATCCATCAGGAGCAGTGCTCGCGAGACCGCCTGACGGGAAATACCGAGCAGGTTCGCTATCGTTATATTGGGCATGCCGCTCCGCCGCATCTTCCAGAACACGAACTGCTTTTCGTTCGTAGGCAGAAGCATGTGTCAACATATGCATATTGACTATAAATAGCTTCTGACGGGGGCAGGAACACCGGGCTCACAACCCTTGCCGATCAGGGATGTCGCCATTTACCATCGCCCGACCGTCTCCTGCCGGGAAACTTCCCGTCATAAAACCTTAATCACACATACAGGTCTGGCCCAAGAGCTCACGCGTGAGGGACTGATCTCTATCCTTACTATTCCGGGCTCGTTTCAGCCCCCATTTACTCTTCCTTACAGCTCAACAATCACTAATTCATCAGAAACCAGCTCTATTGTTTTGAGATTCGCCTGATTT
>DATKYO010000013.1:0-2398 GCA_035528475.1 Methanoregulaceae archaeon
TGCTTTCTGGTCGACAGGGTCGTTCAGTTCCGAAAAACCGTTACCCACTTCCATCCCGTGAATGAAGAGCTCGAATCTCTCGGTAAACCCCTCTTTGGTACGGTGACGTTTTGCGAGCGGGGAAGTCTCTACCGGGTAATCGTAAATGAAGGTCGGCTGGACGAGTTTTTCCTCCACAAGCCCTTCAAAGAACTGGACAAGGAATTCCCGCTGGGTTTTTGATTTTTCCCAGTCATCCAGCTTGTTCTGCGCTGCGAGTTCGCGGAGCTGTTCAACGGTGTGGCCATAGATGTCGATTCCGGCATACTCCTTTACCGCATCCGCCATGGAGAGTTTCTTCCAGGGTTTTTCAAAATTCAGGGTAGTGTTCTCGAATGGAATCTCAAATTTTCCATGGACTTCAAACACAATGGAGGAGACAATATCTTCAGTCAGTCTCATCATATCCCCGAAATCCTGGTACGCCCAGTAGATTTCCACCATGGAAAATTCCGGGTTATGATCGGTATCGACTGCTTCGTTGCGGAAATTCCGCGCAATCTCATAGACCTTTTCAAATCCCCCGACAATCAGCCGTTTCAGGTATAGCTCGGGTGCAATCCGGAGGAACAGCTTCTGGTTATGGAAGTGATGATATGAAGTGAACGGGCGGGCATTTGCCCCGCCATATATTGGCTGGAGGATTGGGGTTTCGAATTCCAGGAACCCGTGATCATCAAGATACCTGCGGATCAGGGAGATAATCCGGCTCCGGATCCGGAATGTCTGCCTGCTCTCCTCGTTAACGATAAGGTCAACATATCTCTGGCGATAGCGCTTTTCAACATCAGTCAGGCCGTGGAATTTCTCAGGGAGCGAACATACTGCCTTGCAGAGAAGGGTGAACGTGTCAACCCAGATAGTGATTTCTCCCAGTTTTGTCCGGAACACATGACCGGTTATCCCGATGATATCCCCGCGTTCGATGAACTGGCTGAAGAGCTCAAACTGTTCATTCCCGATATCGTTTTTCCGGATATACAGCTGGATCTTTCCGGTTTCGTCACCGAGATCCGCAAACAGGGTTTTGCCGTGGTTCCTTACAATATATATTCTCCCTGCCGTCGATACCTGTTCAGCGCTCTTGTCATGGGTGATATCCGCGAAACGGATTTTGAGATCGCGTACCGTATCCCTGCGATCGTATGAAGACGGGAAAAGGGGGATTCCTTTATCCCTGAGTGCACGTACTTTATCGAGCCGTGTCTGGTCAAATGCGAGATTGTCAGGAGGAGTGGTCATTGACAGGCACCCGTTAATGATGAGAGGATGTATCAATACTATTCGCTCCGGATAGTAATAATACCTTCAACAGGAGCGACGGGAAAGCACAACCATTGTTTCAGGAATGTGTAATGTACTATAAAAAATGCAGCAGACCTTATGATTTATTTCGTATTTTCATGAGCTCGGATACATATTTTGCTAGGCCGTAGATACCATCTGTCGATGGATGGACTTCGATAAATTCCTCAAAGTCATGGATCGAAAAATGGCGCTTCATAAGAAATGCCATGTATCCTGCGATAAGTCCTCCACCCGGTCCTGCAGCACAGATTCCTCTGATTATTCCGGTCTCCGGCTCAAACATTACCTTGGCAAGCCCGGTATTTCCGGATGGGACAGACCAGAATGTGCCGGGTCCGGCTGGTCCTGGTATGGCAAGCGATGCTGTATTTTCATTTCCGGAATTACAGAATGCCAGTTCATGTCCAAGATTCATCGATTGTGGTATATACCGGTAATCCATCGTACGATCAATACCGAGTATGTTATCAGCGGCCACAATTCCCTGGTAGCGTGCTACCGGAGTAAGATATGGAGGCCCGGTAACATCCCCGCAGGCATAGATATCCGGCACACTGGTCTGCATCCGCTCATTGACAATCACTTCACCGACAGGTCCTTTGGTAATGCCGTCCAGCATATCAGAGCGTGGAACAAGTCCAGCTGCCAGGAGAACCGCATCAGTATCGAGGCTCTCTCCTTTACCAGAGGACCGGATATTGAGTGAATGCACCTCAAAACCCCCTTCAATTGACTGTACATTTATATATTCTCTGATATTCACACCCTTAAGCTGCCTGATTGCAATGGCACGGAGATGTTTATCTGCGTTTTTAAGAAAAGTACTTCGGCTCAGAATGGTTACTTCGCTGCCAAACATGGAAAAAATGTAAGCAAATTCTGCAGCCATCACATCCCCCCCGATAATCACAATTTTTTTCGGGAGATCTTTTTTGTTAAAGAGGGTATGCGGAGTATACACCCCCTCCAGATCGATACCCCGGATACTTGGGATATTAGGCCGGGACCCGGTGGCGGCAATGATGGCATCCGCGTCCATCTGCTCATCACC
>DATKYO010000014.1:0-12109 GCA_035528475.1 Methanoregulaceae archaeon
CAGGAGCAGTCGAATGCCAATATCCGTAACATGGAACGGAACATGATCGTGCTCCAGAACGAGATCAATGGACTGACCTACAAAAATATCCCCTACCAGGAAACGACGTTGCAGGTGAGTGGTGGAACTTTGATGGTTGACCAGGATCCTGGGACTATGCCGTATTTTGAGATTAAAATGCCTATGTCTACTGATCCATATCCAAGCCCGAATCCAATTCCATTCTATCTAGGTAAATTGGAATTTTTATCAGATGATGGGACCACAGTCATTGTTCTTGAGAATGGTGCGGTCCATAAGAGATATTGGAGTGATCCCACGGGATCGGTAATGATCGCTGAACCCCGCTGGTTCTTGGATGATGACACATTTGTCATGTCCTTTATTCGTATTAACGCCACGAATGATATGGCCCAGACAGGCATTGGAACGGTATCTATGATGATAACGGACTCTTCAGAAGAAATTTATGATCTCACAGCATCGGGAAACGCCGTTAAAGTGACATATAACGCTGATTTTGTTGATAATTACAATATTGCTTGGAGAAATTATTTCAATTCGCCGGAATTGATGATGATTTATGATTTGGGGGATAGTAATGGTTTTAAAAGCGTTTTTTCACTCGATAATAATATAGATTATGTAGTAATCAAAACATACAATATAACCGTTCTATCCCTATAAAAAATATTCAAATTTTTCACAAATACCCTTTATTTCTCAACCACTCCACCTGTGGACCGGTATACCGGTATATGATATCGCATTTGGTGTCCTGAAAACTCCATGGAATCACGACGAGGATGTCGCCTTCCCTGATCCACACTCGTTTCTTGATTTTTCCTTTTATCCGGCCCATACGGGTAATCCCGTCAAAGCATCGCACCCGGATATGGTTGGCTCCCATCATCAGTTCAGCCTGGGCAAAGATCTCGTGGTTTCTTTTGTTCGGCAACCGCGCCCTGATGATCTCGTCGCCCTGTTCACCCGCATAAGGCTTCTTTTCGGTCAGTGCAACTCCTCCTTTTGCCTCAACAAGCGTATATCGATGTAAGTGAAAAATTTATTACTGTACTACTTTATAGAATTATCCTCTGTTTTAAGGGCAGTCCCGGGAGTATAGCGGGATACAGAACATATATTTCATTGAAGGGGTCTTTCCGCATACACAAAATAGGAAAGAAGGTTCTATCCAAGTTTATAAATATTTTCTTGATATACTAGTAGTATAATATGAGTCGGATATCAAGGGATGTAGTCGTCCAGTTATTGCGGGATTTAAAAAACGATGATTGGACAATACGACAGGCTGCAGTGACTGCGATTAGCCGGCCCTCTGATCCGGCGTTGCTCCAGGACCTGCTCGACCAGCTTGCCCGGGAGAAATGGTATGTAAGGGAAGCGGCAGCGGCAGGTATCCGGGCCATCAGAGATCCGGTGGCGGGACCGGCCCTTATCCACGCAATGTCCTCAGATGATGACATACTCAGGAATGCTGCGGCATTCGCTCTTGGCACAATGAGATATGACAAAGCAGAAAGGGTTCTCACCCGGGCAGTCGAGGATCCGGACTGCAGGGTGCGGAAAACGGCCAGGGCTGCTCTTGAACTCATCAGGGAAGGACATGAGCGGGGGCCGGCAGGCGGCGGGACTGCTGCCTGAATGTCTGATTATGGAAAAACTCTCTACCCTTCTTTTTATTGCCAATCAATAATCCGGATTCGCTGCTTCATGTTATGAAAATCCTGTGGAGCGGAGGAGAAAGCCGGTTCCCGATTCATGGTTTTGCGATATTTTAAGTGAAAAAAATTAGAATTTCAAAAGACTCAACCCGGTAATCCCTGCTGCAATCAGTTCGATTCCCAGCAGGAACAATTGCAATGAAATAAGCACAAAGATAAGAGCCAGACCGAATCCCGGATACAACAGGATGACAAAGGAGATGATGATGGAAAAGACACCCACGATGATACTTAAATATTTGAGCCAGTTTGCCTCCTCAGCAGCACCTGCGGTTCCTGCAAGTGCCAGCCGGTCAAACCCGAGAAACAGCATGGCAAATGCAAAGAAATAGACCATAGTTATCGCTCCAACCAGCGGGTAGGCGATTGCATAGAATCCTATGGCCACGGCAAGGATGCCCACGATGATCATCAGTATCCGGATACCGGTAGTGAGATTTTTCGCAACAAAACCGGCAATAAATCGGGCAAATCCGATTATTATCAGTGCGATCCCAAAGATATACACGTAGGTAAGTGTTGCAATGCCCGGATAGACCCAGACATAGAACGCAATCAAGATGAGAATAATGCCGGCAATAACCTCCAGCGCCCTGAGCCATCCCGGGGACTTGCTGAATGCTCCTGCGGCCGATGTAACCACGGTTTCATCTGACATAAGTCAACACTGTCCTTTTTGTTCTTCATATTAAAAAATTTGATTCAAAAACACGCGGAATTTCCTAACCGTTCGAATATGTCCGGAAAAATCTGAATCTTCTTGCCGGAAGCCAGGAAAGAGAAATTTGAGAAGATTCTCTTGAGATCCTGGTTCAGCCACCTATTCACCGGGTGGGAACGGCTCATTTATCGTCTGTCAAACATACCGGGCAAGTTTTGCCACCTCGAATGCCCGCTCTCCTGCACCTGGAATTGCCCCGGTAAGGGAGACCCCGTCTTCGGCGCCATAGGCTGCGTCTTTTATTTCATCTCTGATCAATGCCGCGACTGCAGCAGGTACGGTGATACTGATGAGGGTATAGCCGATATCCTTCAGGATGCATCGACGCTGATGTGTAGGCTGACAATCATATTTCCTCTTTTTCACCAGCCGTTCACGCATCCCGAAATAGTTTTATTTCTCCGGCTTATCAAACAGTGCAGACTGCTGTCCAGGAATCAGGCCGCTCCGGGCCTCCTCAATCCATTGGTTCATAATCTGGAAATGGCCTTCACACAAAAAATTTCTCCCGCGGGGATCCTCCCAGGCAATGGGCTCTGTGCATCCCCTGAATATGCATGAACCTTGTTTGTCCCCCTTGATCCTCCGGTAATTCTCGATGTTTGGAATAAATGATATCTCAGTGTAGTTCGCAATAAGTGATTTTAAGTGAGAAAGTGGATCTTCCGGCATGGAACTGTGCAGCTCCCTGGCTTCTGATACTATTTTTCATATAAGTTCCAGACATAATACAATGGTTGGAAAACTCCCTCCGCAAATTTTTTGTCATATTCACGATCAGCGGCGGCAACATATACCAGCACATTTGAATTTTGTGCATTCGGTAGATATCCGGACCTTTCGCAGGATCGAAACGAAGAGTGCGTGAAGATACAATTCCCCGAAAAATGCGTAATAAAATAAACCAATTTTTAAATATACTCACCTACTGGAAAAAATCAAGGATGGTTTTACAATGTACGCACAACATTTTGAATCCGGATATGTGGAATCAATTCCCGGGATCAGGCAGAAAACCCTTGTATGGGGAGAAAATACGTTAATGACAGAATTTATTTTGGAAAGAAATGCAAACCTGCCCCAACATTCCCATCCGCACGAACAGACAGGGTATCTTGTGAAGGGGCATATCACCCTGACCATCGGTGATGAAGATTTTGATGTTCTCCCGGGTGACAGCTGGAATATTCCCTGCAATACAAGGCACCTGGCAAAAATCCATGAAAATTCAATAGCCATTGAGATATTTTATCCTGTGCGAAAAGATTACCTGCCGACAGAATGAATTTTGAAAAAAATCTCAGACAGATGAGAATATTTCACCTGGCATTCACTATTAAAAAGCAATGAGAGACATTTTTTTTATATATCGGTAATTAATTCGAAAACCCGGTTTTGCAATTCCGCATTGTAGTAAAGGAAAAGATTTGTGATGTTGTATTGACAGAATGAAACATCAATGATGCCTCCATCCGACAATTACGGAATTTATCGTTATCTCATCTTTATCGCATTCTTTTTTATTGCGGTGATAGGAATGAAGATGACTGCGTATATCATCACACTCCTCGTTGTGTCCCTCATCCTCACCATGCTTGCACTTCCGGCCCTGAATATGCTGAGAAGGAGGAGGTTGCCGGATATTGTCTCGGTGTCAATCCTTACCGGACTTGCAATCTTTCTCATCCTGATTCTCATTGGGCTGACAGTCTTTTCCTTTTCTATCTTTGTAAAAGACCTCCCGCTCTACCAGGTAGAATTAAACCAGAGGCTCTCAGAAATTACAGGGTTTTTAAGCAGTTACGGTTTCGGAGGTGATATTCTGTCCACATCCTCCATAAACCTGCAGGCCATTCTGCAGATGGCCCTCTCATCAATTATGGGGATAGGAGATCTTTTCTTGTATCTCTTCTTTATTGCAGTGACTACTTTTTTCATGCTGCTTGAAGCCCCGCACGTGGGATTACGGATAGAGAAGATGCTGGGGAAAGAATCCAATAAAATGGCACAACTATCCCGTATGAGCAATTATATGGTTGAATTTGTTATTGTAAGGACAGAGACTAACCTGGTTCACGGCGTGCTGTTTGGTGGAGTCCTGTGGACGATGGGAGTTCATGCCGCCCTGTTGTGGGGAATCCTGACCTTCATTCTGGCCTACATTCCCTATATCGGCCTAATAATTGCTGCTATTCCGGCCATCTTTTTTGCATGGCTCCAGTTTGGGATATGGGGTGCACTGGCGGTCATTGCAACCGTCTGTATTTTGAATATTGTCGTGGAAAACCCGATCTTCTCCTACTTCGCCTCACGAAAGTTTGAAATTCCTGCACTTATTGTGATACTCTCTGTCATTTTCTGGGGATGGGTTCTCGGAATCGCCGGAATGGTATTTGCCGTTCCCATCACACTTATGATACTCATCGTTATCCAGTGCAGTGACGAACTCTGCTGGGTGAATGCACTGCTCGGCGTCAATAAAATATTTGAGGATGATGTGAAGGAGTGATTCTATCCATCCGCTCTCCTTACCAATTATATTTCCCGGATGATGATTAACCGCCATTCCGTACCATGTATTCCAATTGTGGTCCAGAATGCCTCTTTATTGACAATATTTCCAAAGCCGGTGTCATAGAACGAGTAAGTGGCATATCCCGATTTGTTTCCTGAATACTGGCGCGCAAACTCAAGTATCTCCGGAAATTCGGCGTAAAGGGACTCGTTGAAGGTCTCCCTCCCCACCTCTTCAGGGTCAGGATCATACAAAACCCTCCCATCGGTCTGGGCAACCATCGCGGAATACCGGGTCCCTTCCGTCGCCGATTCTGCGTATGGTGCAATCAGCACATCAGGGGAGAATGTGATGCTGACTGCTCCGATAACCTGCCCTTCTTCCGAATATACTGGATATTCAATAACCGACCCGTATCCGCCCTGGGCGAGTGGAAAGAGGTCGCTCATAAGCGGCTGGTTCCGTGCAAATAGATCCTGGACTACGGTTTGATTTCCGAGGTTTTCGCCGATAAGCACACGGGCTTCCAGGGGAGCGGCTGCACGGACTGTTCCATTTCGATCAAATGTAATTGCAGTCAATATTGCCGGATCCGACGCTGCAAGCCGTGCGAGAATACTATTTGCCGCATCACCTGAAAGGCCTGATTTTCCAAGTTTTATGGCAGATGACCCGGTCTCTTTGTCCAGCCTTATGATGGCAGCAACGATGTCATCCTGCATGGTTGCGAGGGTTTTCGCCATTGCCCCATGATCCGGATTAATCGAGGCTTTCGGGGGAGACATAATCTCCTCATTCTGCAGGCAGCCTGCAATACCGGCGATGACGAAAAGAATCATGCATATTGGTAATATCAGGCTGAATTTCATGAAAAGAAAATTGTTTTGAACAGGAAAAAAGTTATTTGAAAGAACGTCTGATCCGCACCGATTCGGCATGGGCGTGGAGTCCCTCTGCATCGGCAATGGTTTCGATTACATCACCGATTGCCTCAAGCCCTGTTCTGTCGATGATCTGGACAGTAGAAGTTTTGCAGAAGTGCCCGACATTGAGCCCTGAATAGGTTTTTGCATATCCGGCAGTAGGCAGGACATGGTTTGTGCCCGATGCATAATCACCGCATGCAACGGGCGCATATGGCCCCACGAAGATGGAACCCGCGTTTTTGACCGCATTCAGCACTGACAGCGAGTCCTTGACCTGGATGGAGAGGTGTTCCGGTGCAATCCGGTCCATTGCCGAGACTGCCGAATCAAGGTCAGGTGTGAGAATATATCCTGACTGTGCAAGTGCCTTTTCGATTATCTCCTTTCTCGGTGCATCAATCAGCAGCCGATCAATCTCCTTTTCCACCTTCTCGGTGAGTGTCCGGTCGGTAGTAATCAGCACACACGCTGCATCGGGATCATGTTCTGCCTGCGCAAGTATATCAATGGCAATAAACGTCGGATTTGCCGAACTGTCGGCGATAATCCCAATCTCACTCGGTCCTGCAGGAAAATCGATCTCCGCATGTTCACGCAGCAGCATCTTTGCAGCGGTGACATATACATTCCCCGGCCCCACAATCTTCTGGACCGGTTTGATGGTCTTTGTCCCGAGCGCCATCGCAGCAATCGCCTGTGCACCGCCGATACGGTAGATCTCTTCCACACCCGCAATATCCAGGGCAACCAGAGTGAGCGGCAGAACAGGGGGAGGTGTACAGGCACACATCTCCCGGACACCGGCGACTTTTGCCGGAACTGCAGTCATGAGTGCGGTAGATGGGTACGCTGCCCTCCGACCCGGAATATAGAGGCCGACACGTTCAAGTGGCGTGGTTTTCACGCCAAGAATTATTCCGGGTTCGACCTCTTCAAGCCAGAGCTCCCGGTCTTTCTGTAATTCATGGAACCTTGTTATCCGTGCCCATGCTTCTATGAGGCTTTCTAAAAGCCGATCATCGACCTCTTCAAATGCAGCTTCTCGTTCCTCGGTCGTGACTCTGACTGAATGAATATCCGGTTCGTATTTTCTCGCCATGCGGAGCAGGGCTTCATCGCCCTCATCCTGTACAAGCTGTATGATTCCGCCAACAGATTTTTTTGCTTCATCAAGGCTTGAACGCCGTTCTACCACCCAGCGATCAACATCAAGCACTTTTAACATGAGGTCAACTTTTTAATTTTTATCTTCATAAGTGTGTTTACCCCGAAGGCGTAATAAATTCCCAAGCTCTCAGTCAATAGTGATACTTATTCAACCTATATAAAAGGAATATCGCCAATTGGCCAAAATGGGAGGAATTCAACGCCTTTATCACATCGAACCCTCCCCGTCTGCCGTTTGGAGGAGACCTGTGTCCTTTCTCCGTAATATATTTCCAAAAAATCGTTTTGCAAAATAAAATCGCAGAATTAATTTTTGATTCCGACCTATAGATGACTCAGGAGAGAAATGCGTCATATATCAAAAGAAATCTTTCTCAATACTCTTTTTTGTCCAACTTTGGGATGGCGCATTCGCCACAACAAAGTCCATAGGTCGCTTTCTCCGGGAGACCGGTTCAGGATGGAGCAGGGAAAAGAGATTGGCGGGATTGCCAGAGAGTTGTATCCCGACGGCATATATATCTATAATCCTGATCTTACCGCAGCTGCATTCCGTACAGAAGATCTGCTTCGCAATTTGCCTTCCGGAGTTCTTTTTGAGGGCACATTCATCGCCGGCGATTGTGTGGCAAAAGCAGATATTCTCGTAAAATATGGCGATTCACTGGAATTAATCGAGGTAAAATCAGGCCTGAATGCAAAGCAGGACCATATTGATGACATGGCATATACAACAATTGTTGCATCGAAATCAGGATTCAATCCTACTACAGTGAGCCTTCTTCTTCTCGATAAAAAATACCGGATGGGAATGGACCAGCGTTTTCTTTTCAAAAAGATGGATGTCACACAGGAAGTCTTTTCCAGGGTGGATGAATTTCTCCCACTGGTTTCTACGGTTGAATCTGTGAGCGGCCAACCCCGGGAACCGGATGCCGGATTATCATATAATTGCAGGCAATGCGACTTTTTTTCGGAATGCATGGGGAAGGGAATTGATGCTCACATCTTTGAAATTCCGCGATTACGGCAGAAGAATGCAGAGGAACTTATCCACCAGGGAATTCACTCGATTCACAGCATTCCCGGTCATTTCCCCCTTTCACCGGCCCAGAAAAAAGCGGTTGAATGCGTACAATGTAACAGGATCTCAATTGATCCCGGTCTTTTGAGGCAATTGGAGAAAGTGCAATGGCCTGCGCATTATCTTGATTTCGAGACCATGATGATCGCAATTCCCCCTTTTGAGGACATTGCTCCCTATGATCATATTCCCATCCAGTATTCCATCCACCTCTGTGACCATTGTGGACATATCATACGGCACTTCGAGTACATGGCTGATCCGGAAAGGGACTGCCGCCGCGAGCTTGCGGAACATTTGATACGGGACCTGGATGGAAATGGCTCAATAATCACCTACAGTAGTTACGAGAAGACCACTATTTCGAAATTAAGCAGCCTTTTCCCTGACCTGTCCGATACACTTCGTTCCCTGAACGCCCGCATTATTGATCTCGAGAAATCTGTAAAATGCGTCCGGCACCCGCAATTCAGGGGCAGGACATCTATTAAAGTGGTATTACCCGTGCTTGTACCCGACCTCTCATATGACAGGCTTGAAATATCCAATGGAGATACCGCCATGGTCACCTTTGCATGTATGGCAAAGGGAGAGATGGACCAGGAAGAAATGGAAAGGAAAAGGGCTGCTCTCCTTGAATACTGCAAATTGGACACCCTCGCCATGGTCAGGATGCATGAAAAGCTGGACAAAATGAGAGACATACCCCGGGAATAATGTCTGGTCATTGGTAACAGTAATTCCCAAAAAGGGTGCCTATGCCACCCGGGCAAAACGGGGAGCACCGGATGACCAGGCATTCAAGGTGGCGCGAGCTACAGTACTCGCACGGAGGGTTCTACGGTAAGAACTTGGTTTTCAGGGTCTCCACGGGGGTTTCCCATGGTGCACAAGACGCCTGAAAAAGTCCCCGCAGAACAACATGAATTATGATATGTCACACATAGAAATTTCGATTTATTCCTTTCCGTCATCAGGGCAATATAGGGCATCTTCTTCGGAAACTAGCATCATTTGTGCCTTTTCCCGCATCCTTCCCGTGGGGAAAATCACCCTGCAGAGATGATACCTGCATTCCCAGAGGTGAGCATGTAATGGTGTGGTCATGGTGGACCCGCACGCCGGGCACCTGATGCGGGGGGGCTCATCATCCATGACTGATCTTAGCACTGGTGAGTATCAACAGGGAGAGCCACATGTGGCGTGAAAGTGAGGAGCTGTTGAGAGTTGCTTTTAATGAGGAACCTTAATGTGATATTCACAATTCCATAATAGAGAGAACGGGATGAATGATTCAGAGCAATTATACGAAAAATAGAGCCTTCCACTACCCTCCAGATACGAGCATTTTGCGACTTGCATAGATATATTCGTTTTACTAGCCCTTAAAATAAATATAAAAATATTTGGAAATTCCAGGCAGCTCACTTGATCTTTTTGTTGAGCTTGTTGAGCTTTTTCTTGGCGGCTTGGCTACCCGCAGCCGCCTGCTTTGAGAGATCTTCTGCCTTGGCCTTCTTCACCTTGTTCTTCTTTCCCAATTCTTTCTTACTTAATGCCATACAGTTACCTCGCCAAGCCTTAGTCTGGTTCTATTTATCTTTTTTCCTTCTTATAAACCTGTATCGTTGTACCAGCCTGGAAAAACTTTGAATAAACGAAAAGCTGACCTATTCAACCGCTATTTTACCATTTTTAACAGTCAACAATGGGGTATTGAAAATAGTCGTCATCTCATTAACCCAACAGAAACCCTCATCTCCCACAGCACACTACTCTTCTCAGTATGAAAAATATAGAGATGAGCCTAGATGGCCAAATTCTTACGATGAAAGTTGATCTATCAAAGGATTTTGGGCCCTCGAAGTCAGGGAAGTCCATCACGATTGCAACAACCGAGGGCAACATCTCTGTCCCTGGCGCCGAGGATGTGAAGATCGGACTGAACGTGTATAAGAGCAGAAAGTGAAGGGTTCCAAATCTTTCCGGAATACACCACTATTAAGACGAAATCCGGAAATGCACTGATTAATCCTAAAAATAAGCACTGAATGCGAGCGGCAGGATTCGAACCCGCGAACTGGAAATGCATTCGAAGAGGAGAGAGAAAATGTTTGCGGGAAACATCAGGCAGAATCCGGCGGGAATACTTCGCAAGTCAGCGTCCGTACCTCGTCAAGCCACGACTTCCGCTGTTCATCCGTGCTGGTTACCACGACGCTGAACATGCGCCGGTGAAAGACCGGGATCCCGCAGAACATGCAGATGCAGTCCTTCCAGAGCCGTTCGAGGGGATCGCCAAACACCTCCAGTTCTCTCTGCCCTGGCGTGTTGGAAGTGTTGAAAACGAGTGTTGCTTCTGCCCTGAGCAGGCCCACCGGAACACCCTCCCCATTATCTTCTTCAATGAACCGGTATGCGACGCCCGGGCGCATGACCCGGTCAATCCAGCCTTTCATGATTGCGGGGGGCATCCCCCACCAGTTCGGGTGGACGAACACCATCCCGTCTGCTGCAACAATCTCTGTGCAGTGTGCAGCAATAAGCGGCGGGAGTAGTGCATCACGGGCTATCTCATCATACGGCAGCAAGGGATCAAATAATTCCTTGTAAAGATCATGGAATGCAACAGTATGCCCGAATTCCCTGAGAGCCGTGACGACGGTCTCCGCTATGGCATGGTTGAAGCTCCCCGTGTGGGGGTGTGCGAGTATGACAGATATGATCACTTGAGGTCTCCAGTCTGGTTATTTTCTTCGTTGCCTTAAAAAACGTGTAGCATAAGACCCCATCGCCACCTCTCCGTTGATTATCTCGTTAGCCGGACCGACATCTCCCGCCTCGTCGAGGTATGCGAAAAGCCCTGCGACCAGGGACTGACCATGCTCATTTGGGCCTCCGGGCCAGGATATCCGAGATCCTTGCCCTCAGGGGGATATTTTTCAATTTCGTCCCCCTTCTGACAGAAAAGGTCATGCATTGAAGAGTCACACCCACTCAGTATGAAAAACATAGAGATGAACCTTGATAGGCAAATTCTTACGATGAAAGTTGATCTATCAAAGGATTTTGGGCCCTCAAAGTCAGGGAAGTCTATCACCATTCCAACAACCGAGGGCAACATCTCTGTCCCTGGCGCCGAGGATATGAAGATCGGACTGAACGTGTATAAGAGCAGAAAGTGAGGGGGTCAAAATCTTTCTGGAATACTCCACTATTAAGATGAAATTCGGAAATCCACTGATTAATCCCAAAAATAAGCACTGAATGCGAGGGGAGGGATTCGAACCCGCGAACTCCTGCGAGAACAGATCTTGAGACAATACTTCCGCATGGCGGAGTACACGCTTAATTCAGGAGAACAGAAAGCCAATAAGAAGATGGCATTGGAAGGTAATGAAAATATCGCCTATCGCGAACTGGATCGGCAGAAGGGACTCGATCCCATAAATCGCGGGTACCTGGAAGCCTACCTGCATGACCTTGAGCTTCGGCAGTTGAAAGACAATACTCTCCGGCAGAAATTGTGGAGAATTTTTCCTCTCCTCCAGAGACTCCAGTTCAAGGATCTCAAGCAGATAACCCGGATGGAACTCGAGGAGCATATCATCTATAGAAAGCGGAACAAGAGTCCAATCACAGTCCAGGGAGATATCCTGGAGCTAAAACTTTTTTTCCGCTGGCTGGTTCCTGACCACTATGAGGATTTGTTCAAGAACATCAAGATGAAGCGCGTAAGGAAGAAATTGCCGGTTGAGCACCTGATTAATCGGGATGATATCCAGAAACTTGTCCAGGCATGTGACAACCAGCGGGACCGGGCGCTGTTCATGCTCATCTGGGACTCGGGTGCGAGGATCAGTGAGATCCTCTCCCTGAATATCGGTCACATCGAGCTTGATCGTTTCGGGGCCGTGGTCATTGTTGATGGGAAAACAGGGCGACGGCGCC
>DATKYO010000015.1:0-7115 GCA_035528475.1 Methanoregulaceae archaeon
ATTGTCGATCACCACTTTGTGGTCTTTGTCAGCATATCTTACCGTCAAAATAATTCGATCGATGCTGCTCAGATCCGTCTTTGCCTGTCCCGGGGCAGCACGCATTCCTACAAGTTCCAGAGGGCTTGAAAACACCCAGGGTGTTGTCGTAATATTGTCAACAACTGTTTTGGATTCACCGGGCTCCAGGTCAAAAGCAATCTGCATCTGCCACGCTTCCATACCATCTTTGGGATTACCTACCTGCAATATAAGCTGCATGGGGTGATCTCCCGTGTTGGTCACATCCATCTTCACCTGGTGGTATGTGTTAAGATCCCAGCCTCCCTCCGGACTACGCAAGGTGATGCCGGGATTACTGATGTTGTGTCCGGTGTTAATCTGAAGCCTGCGGTTCTCACTATCACCTATAAGCTCTATCTCGGCATCTCTTTTATCCACGGATTCAAGGTCAAAACCTGCCTCGAAATTAAACATCATCAGTGATTTCCCTTGCTCCTGGGCTAAAACCGGCAGGTTTATAAACATAGTGCTTAGAAGAGTTGCCATAAGGCAATTCTTAAATAATCTCTGCAGGAATAATCTTAATTGATTCATGTTTTTACCTTATCGATTGATAGGAAATTTGATTTCAACATACACGAGTGATTATAGCACCGGTGATATAACGATACAAGAGAACAAAACCTCTATTCAGGCCCGAAAGCCGGATCCAACGATAGTACGATAGTCTGAGGATGAACCGGTTCCGTGCCGACGTGCATCGGTGTTTGTCATGCCCGTAGCTTTTCAGCTCCTGGAGTTCGATGCTCTTTTCGGGGGGGATTTGGGGATTGTAGTATATGTTGTAATCTATACTGCAGGGACCCATCTCCCGCAAGGACGATTCTGGAAAATAATAGATTTGCTTATGATCGGTATTTATAAAGATGTTTTTCTCGAATTGTGCATGTTCAAAACGACTAAATCCCCGAAAAACGCGTAAAATACCAGTTCTCTCTATATTGGCAGAAACATCGACGTTAACGATGACATTGTTTGTGAAAGCATTGTCACTCTGGAGCTCGAAAGCCGGGATATTGCTATTGGCGATTACGTTCTCGGTGAAAAGCGTTTCTCTCTGCGGACTGTCGCAGCGTAAAGAAGCGCAAATCCACTCGTTACCGCCATTGTATTCATCCGTGCCGCCAAATCTATACATGTCATGGACGTAGTTCCGGCGTATCACGTTTCCGGTTCCTGAGCCGGAGACGTTGATGGCCGCACCGTCTCCGAGTTTTTGCAGACATCGGGCTACCTCGTTATACTCCACCATGTTATTGCGGGTATGGAGATAAGTTTCGATCAGGCCCAAATAGGGCACCTTCGACTGTTGCTGATTCCATTGGCTAATGACCGGGTCAATTTCTTGCCAGCGAATACTGCGTGCGCACTCGCGTTTTGGATGGTATCGTTCCTTGAAGAAGTGCATTCGGACACCGCACAGACAGATAGCCTTACGGGGCATATCGTGAATATCATTATTGGCAATACGATTTTCACCGCTCTGAGATAGGACAATACCGTGACTGTGGGGATAAACCTGGCCGCAATGGTGGATGTGGTTGTTGAAAACCAGGTTGTATTTGTTGACATCTTTGGTACCCGGGCCGTAGCCTATTAACATAATCCCCCCTGACCCATGTTATTGATTTCATTGCCGATTATGCGGCAATACTGACAATGGAGGTCCAGACGTATGGCTGCACCGCCGCTGTTGGTGAAGGTACAGTTTTCTACGGCACATTCCTCGGCTCCACGGAACCGTATCAAACCGTTCGCCTTATCTATCATCTCCCAATCATGTTGAATAGCTGCATCGTTTTCGGTCCACAGGTCGCGATCGCCGTGGGTGAAGGTTAATCCGCGGAACACCAGCCCGTAAACCGGCATATCGGTGGGCCGGTTATGGCTTACATTTCCCTCAACTTTAATTAACTCCCGCAGGCGGGGAACGACGATCCCGTCACCGGGCGTATCACCCATCGGCCAAAAGTAAAGTTTGCGTTCTTGCGTGTTCAGCACCCACTCGCCGGGACTGTCAAGCGCTTCAAGTACGTTTTCTACAAATGCCGATGGTCTTGATCGGGGTCTTAGAGCGTAAGAGGAAGGTATTGTTGTTGTGGCGATGCCTGTTTTTTCATCTACGGACTCCAGGGGGAGGATATTCATAGTCCAGCCCCTGGTACGGATCACGACTTCTACATCTTCGAGATTCGACCACGCCTTGAGTTTCCCCTTCGGAAAGAGCATCGTCCGGTATGGATCACCTTTCACCTCTACATTTGGAATGTCTCTTTCTCTACCACCCGACCAGAAGGCCTCTGAACGGGCGCGCGGTAAACGCGTCGTTCCGTCATATAAGGTGAAAAAACGCCCGAGCCCTTCCGGCACATCGGCGACCCAGACTTTTCCTTTTGCCTTTTCTGATAAGGTTAGCAGGATGGTCATGCAGCTTCTTCCAGCCTCTAATAGGTACACCTGAAGTGAATACCGGCTGATCTTTTGGATAAGCGGCGTAAGTAATTTTGTAAATGCGCCCATAGTAACCACCGTATTGTGTACCATCTTCAAGGCCAAAGACGACTGTTTCATCGAGGACATAATTTCCACCACGAATCAGCACAAGATAGTCCCTGTCTTTACTTTCAATCTCACGCAAGCGGTCGCGCGCAGCCGTGAGCGTCCTCAGGGGGCCATCCGTTCGGTCAGCATTTGGTTCCGGGAGTTTGCCGGACCATGTGTCATTGCCGGCAGTGGAAACGTAAAGGTCAGCTTCTTCAGCAAATGTCACTGTAGCTAATGAACAAAGCAACAATGCAATTATAACAATCGTCAATTTTGTAGAATTTTTAAAGTGTTTCATAACCCGTTTCTCCTTTTAGAATTGTACTGCAATTCTATTTATAGTGGTATACCGTCACATGCTGAATCCCTATCTCATCCATGGGTAGTCGTGCGGCCCGTCCACGATGCGTTTCATCCCCGTTCAAACGTCGTCCATGTCGCCATTGACCGTTAACGAACACGATTTCCTGGACCTTGCCGATGCCATATTTATCCTGTGGCGACAAGAGAGACTTGAAGCTGATCAGAGCCCTGCTCCCTGCAATAAGAAACTCCCTGTCACCTGTCTTGATAATCAATCCGAAGGCATCATCCACAAGGATTTTACCGCGATGGCTGAAAAGCTCAATGACCACATTGTAATCACCAATTTGAACATCGATCGAGCGCCGGGAATCATCCAGCAGGAAGCCGGTCATTGTATTCTCCCGGCCCTGGTGCTTCAGAATTTCCGGTCCCAGGTATTGCATCGCAAGGTACAGTTTTTCGATAGGACCATCTTCAGCCGGATCCAGGTCATCAATGGCGAAAGGTGAAGTACCGATGGTACTGTAATTCCCGAAGGCGAACAGGAGGTTGGCGGCACTCTCGGCTGATCTTCCGACCTCCGGAATAAAGAGAGGATTATCCAACTGGGTGTACCAGTTGCACCAGTCTTCGAAATTCTCTGCGTAGATATCCGGACTGATAAAATCGATATGCGGCGCACCGGCCTTCCAGACGTCCATGACCCGGGGTAAAGGACCGCCACTTGGGAATCGTCCGGGTTTCATCATACCTGGTAATTCCAGCCATGCATTCACATACATGGGCAGGGGATACTCCGCTTTCCCGGCAGCAGTCACCTTGTCGATGTATCCGGCATATTGCCATGCCATAAATACATTATCCGTCCACATCCCGGGCCCGAAAACCTCTGCCCACGATCCAGAGGATGGATAGCCTGCCGTCTCCCACAGTGTTTTCAGTTCAGGAATGAGAGATTCTTTGTTTTTATTCATATAGTCCATGAGTTCCTGCGGAACAGGCTGGTTAAAGGCCTTTATCGCCGCCTCCGAGCGGTCCCGCGAGTCTCCCAGTACACCTACCTCGTTCTCTACCTGCATCATAATCACCGTGTGATGTTTACCATCTACCTCACAAATGTGGCGCATTAATGCGGCAAATGCCCGGGCATCGGCTTCGAGGGCTTCCCTGCTAAATGTTGAAATGATCTCTATACTCTCACTATTCTGAACTTTCATCCGCGGAAACCTCTTATAGTCCTCCTTCACCCACAACGGCACATAGCTTGACATGCCGTTCTTCCATGTTCCAAACCAGAGGGGGATCAGCCGCAAACCTTGCGCACGAGCGCCCTCGATCATCGCGTCAACCAGCGTGAAATCGTAATTGCCTTCTTCCGGTTCTATGAGTTCCCAGGAAATAACAGGTAATACCGTATTCAGGTTCAGTGCTGCCATTTGGTTCCAAAGCGGTTTCATATATTCCAGGCTGCCGGTACTTGAATTGCGAAGTTCACCTCCGATTACGAGAAAAGGCTTACCGTCCACGATTAATTGCATGGCAGTCCCCTGCTTCTTTAAGTATGGCAACCGATCAGCTCCCCTTACAACCATGCAGGACAAGAGACTCAAGGCAGCAAAGATCGTTAAATGTTTTCCAATTTTCATCCTCATCATGAGTCTCCTTTTACAGTTATAACAATATCTCAAAAGTGACGATTTCAAATATCTTCCCGACTGTATAATTACAGTTCTTGGAAGGGGTTATCTCTCTACATGCCCGCTGGTATGGCCCTCTACAATGGCATTGATCTGCCCCTCTGTAAAGAGGGACAAATCCCCCGGTAGCGTATGTTTCAGAGCGGATATTGAGCAGAAGAGCGAAACGATCAATGCAGGTTGTCGTAATATCATATTCCTATTTTCTGTCAATTTTCAGACAATAAGCATATTTGCAGGGCGGAATTTCGGGGAACCGAACAATTAATTCATCTGCCGTTTGCTCCCAGGTTATTTTTTCATCAGTTCCTAAGAGGCTGATCGATTCTATGTCGCCCGGATATAATTTCCCCCTATGTCCCAGGGTGCGGATGCTTAATTTTTCACCCGGCCAGCCCAGGCAGATGGCATAGAGAATATCATCCTTCTGGGTAAACCGTATATCCTTTTCCGTATACAGGGCAATACCCTTGCCCCGGTTCTTTCCCTGACCGTGATGCCCCGGACTCGTCACAGCAGTGGGCCCCTCGCCGTAAAATACCCAGGGAATGGTACCATAAACAGCTTCACCGTTCACTTTCAGCCACCGGCCAATCTCTTGGAGTTCATCTTTTACCTCCTGGGCAAAAGAACCATCCGCCTTGGGTGGTACATTCAGCAGCATCCGCCCGTTTTTACTCGTGATATCTACGAGAAGGTCAACCAGCAAATTGGCATCTTTCAAAGGATTTTTCGGATTATAGAACCAGGTTGACGGCCAGTAATGATGCTGGGCCATATTTATGTCTGACATCCAGGGATCGTATTGAAGTCCCTCAAGGTTTCCATTTTCAATATCCCTCAACCCGATCCCGGGAGGAATATCAAAGGATTTATAGATGAACTCCACCTCTTTTCCCCATTCTGCAGCTTTATTGAAATAATGACTTATTAATCGCTGCTGATATTGTTCCTTTATCCCGGGAACGGAGTTGTCTGCAGAATCGAGCAGTTTCCCTTCAAGAAATCCACCCCTCAGTTCTCCCCCTAACGTTCCGCCGAAACTAACATCTACCCATACCATATCAGGCTGGTACGTATCCACTGCTTCTGTGATTCTCTCATATACTCCCTGCAGATAATCATCCCCTGTCCTTCCATTATTGGTTCTCCTATATGCGGAGTTATCTTTTGCCGGATCAAGATATACAGGATTATCTTTTGAAATGGGTCCCCAGACAGTAAAGCTGTGGAAAGAGGCCAGCACCTTCATATCACGTTTTCTGATCTCGCTGGCAAGACTTTCGAATATATCTACTTTCGGTCCCTTTTCAACAGTATTCCAGTCGGTAATTTTACTGTCCCAGTTCAACATCCCGCTTCCGTGCCATGCAACAGGCCCGGCAAACTGTGCACCTGCCGCTTCAAAAAGGTCTACCCATTCGCTGGCAGAAAACTTCTCTCCCTTCCAATTCTCTATGGCTTCAAGCGTACCCATTTTTTTATCCTCAGTTTCCAGGATCACCGATTGTGGTCCCCAGTGACAATAGATGCCAAACTTCATCCCGTCCAACCATTCCGGGGTCGTATGCCGGTGCAGGGAGGACCAGTTGGGTGTATAATTCTGCTGTTGCCCGGCACAACCAGGAAGGACCGCAAACAGTATTGTTGCAATTACTATTCTGTACATGATTATACCTTTCAATTGACAGGAAATTTGATTTCTGCACACAGAAGCGAATATACTACCAGGGATATAACGATTCAAGAGAAAAAAACCGCGGGTTTTTTTATCAAAAATCTGGCTGCGCCAGCAGCATTAAACCGCTAAAGAAAACAGTCTTCTGCCTATGGAGAATTAAAGATGTCCGGTACGAATGGCGGTTACTCAGTCTGCACGTCAAATCTGGGGGTCGCCCTGCACGCTTTTCTGTTGTCAAATCAATCAGGACTTGACATCCAAAATCGACGAAATCCGATTTCGGCCTTCATAATAAAAAAGTTGCCGTCGGGATGGGGATAATCTTATGGGCCCCGACGGCAACTTTAAATCTCACAAATTAAAGCGTTAAACTAATTCCTATGAGCCTCCCAGAGCGGCCAATCTCGCAGCGACGTAGGCGGCGACGCCCACGTTCTCGCCCTCGACCAATTTTTCAACATAGTTATCCGTAGCGAGCTGGATCGACTCGTCCGCGGAAAAGCCCATTTCACTGTTCAAGATGCCGACATACTTTGCAAGGGCATCGAGGTATTCCCCTGCCGCTGCATATTGCCTGTTGCCTTCGATGTCATTCGCAATCGCGTCGGCTATCGATGCCATCTGCTCTTCGGTCGGCGGTGCGGTGCTCGAAGCAAACTCATTGATCACATCTGCCAGGGCAGCCACGCGGCTGCCGTCGGCATCCTGCAAAATTGTCGCCGCTGTCTTGAGGTTTTCGCACGCATCGCACGGCTGGATGTTCCCGGTAGAAGCCAGAGAGTTCGCTATCCGAATCTGCATCTTTATTTCGTTGGTTCCAAGCT
>DATKYO010000016.1:0-7393 GCA_035528475.1 Methanoregulaceae archaeon
ACCGAGTCCAGGTTCCTGATCAATGCCTTTCGCCTGGCCATGTTCCGGCTTGCAAGAGAGAGTGAAAGGGTGATCGTGGGGAGCATCCCCTCAGGTACATTGGCGACGATCAAAGAGAGTGCGAATATGGCGGCGATAAGATACCCCTGGCCGGAAAAATACCCGAGCAGAAAGAAGATCGCCCCCATCAGCAGGGCTGCCAGGGTAAGAATGCGGGTGATCCGTATGATCTCGATCTCCATGGGAGTGCGTCGTTTTTTCACGGCTCTTGTCAGGGAGGCAATTTTTCCGAATTCTGTCTCCTGGCCCGTGCCATAGACCACTCCCACACCATTTCCCGATGTGACCGTGGTGCCGGCAAACACTACATTTCCGGCATCCAGTACATTTTTGCTCCTATCGCACCCGGAACGCCTTCTCATTGAAGTCGATTCACCGGTAAGAGTTGCATTATTCACATAAAGGGAATTTTCCTCAAAAACGATGGCATCTGCTGCAATCCGGTCACCCTCCTCCATAAGGATGATATCCCCGGGCACGAGATTTCGTGCATTCATTTCCCGGATTCCTCCGTTCCGCCGGACTTTGACCAGTGTTGGAATAAGGCGCAGTAATACCTCTACTGTTTTATCTGCCTTGTATTCCTGCCAGAACGCAAATGTGGCATTGATGACCACCGCACCGAGGATTGCGTACCCGAGGATGTCAAACCCTTCTCCAGGGGAATAGATATTCGCCACAAAGGAAAGAGCCGCGGCAACCTCAAGGAGGATCGCAAAAAACTGGGTATACTGGATGACATACTGCCTGAAATAATTCTTCTTTTCCCTTCTTCCAATCTCGTTTGGTCCGTACTCGAGAATTCGCTTCTCTGCTTCTTCGTCCCGCAGACCGGATTCGGATGTCTCCAGTGAAGAAAGGATCTCCTGCTCCGCACATGCATGGAGGTTTTTGGGAATGGGCACTGTAAGAAAGTGAAAGTCAGTTGTTTAATTAAACATATCTGAGTCCGCTGGTTTACGTGATTGACATGAAAACAAAAAAATTATGGAATAATTGAATAAAAAAGGACCAGATCTTCAATATTGGATGCAGATCGGGTCATGAATACGAAGACTTCGACAAATACAGAATATTCTCCATGAACATCGATGCGGGTTTCTCTCCTGCAATATCTTTAACGCCGTTCACATCCTTGTCAGGAACGATATGAAACTCTCCAGGATACTCGTGGCATTCGACGGATCCGAGATAAGTATACGTGCCCTGCGGATGAGCCTTGAGATGGGCAGGGCTCTTGACGCCGATATCCATGCAGTATATGTGGTAAAAACCGCGGATTTTATGAGATTCTCCGGGCATGCCGGACCGTTTGAAAAGAGTGACAGGATAACCCAACTCATATCCGAACATATGGCAAAGGAGGGCATGGTAAGGGAGAGGGAGATTGCCGCCATTGCAGCGGAATACAGCATGCCTGTTCGCATTCATAAAAAAATCGGCGACCCGAGGGAGGAGATACTTGAACTTGCCCGGACCATCCATGCAGACCTTATCGTGATCGGTTCCAGGGGGCAGGGAGGCCTCAAGAAAGTGCTCCTTGGAAGTGTAAGCTCGTTCATCGTCCAGAACAGCCAGATATCTACGGTCATTGTACGCTGAATTCCGGCGGGCACCATATATTTGCAGAATTGGAGAAAAAAGATATTTATCTGTAGTCGTCCACACATCAATTCAGGAGAAATATTTTCAGGGTAGAGTAGTCCGATGATCAGGGAATATTCGGCGATGATTCTCATCACGGCAGGAGCGGCGGTTGCCTGGCTTGTCAACTACACATATCCCAATCCCAATTTTCAGAAACTGTTCCTGACACTTGTCAGCCTGGCGGCAATCTACCTGGTATTCGAGATCCTGGTCCAGAAAATATTTTCCTCCCGCATCACTGATAAAAAGACCCGCTATACTCTGAACAAGGTATTATATATCCTCTCCATTGTCCTGTTCATCGCCATCACTATCAGCATCTGGGTGGAGGACCCTACATCACTCCTTGTCACCTTTAGCATCATCGGGGCCGGTATTGCCTTTGCTTTGCAGGACGTGTTCAAAAATTTTGTGGGGGGCATGTACATCATAGGAAGCGGCCTGTTCAAGGTAGGGGACCGGATAGAGATTGATGAATATTATGGTGATGTGATGGATATCGGCATCATGAACACCACCATGATGGAGATCAGGGGCTGGGTTCAGGGAGACCAGGCCAGCGGGAGGCTTCTGTCTCTCCCCAACGGATATGTGCTGAACAAAGTGACCTTCAACTATACCAAGGACCACTCTTTCATCTGGGACGAACTCTTCATCCCCATCACCTATGACAGCGACTGGCGATTGGCGATCTCTCTCATAAAAGATATCCTTAAAAAAGAGACCGAATCGCTGACCACTCAGGCCCAGGATGAGATTGAAAGGCTTGGAGAGAGATATTACCTGCCCAGAAAGGAGACTGAAGCGGCAGTATACATGTCACTTACTGACAACTGGATAAATCTCGAAGCCAGGTATGTTACTGATGCCCGCACCCGAAGGATTAGGAAAAGCAAGATATCCAGGCTCATTCTGGAGGCAGTGGAAGAGGCGGAAAATATTACCATTGCCTCTGAAACTTCCACCATAACCGTCTTTGAAAAGGATGAGAAAAAGGCCTGATTCTGGCATCTATATATTTATTTTCGATTATTAAAAAAAGAGGAATTACTTTTTTATCCTATGTTCAACGAATTGCGGTTTTTTTCCCAGATTATCGCAAAGAGTATACCCAGTACCGGATAGCCGATAATCGCGAAGAGGATATTTGAAATGTAGAACCCTGCCGGATACGTCATTGAACTAAAAATTATAAAAATGGATGGAACGAGAACAAGCGCTATCAAAATCCCGCCATATGTGACACCTTTCTGCAAAGAAGATCCGGTAAAGCTCCCTTTCACAAGGTCATAGACGACTGCCGCAAGAAATGCAAACACAAACGGAGAGAGGAAAAATATCCACATTATCGGATCATCGGGCGGCCTCATGCCGCCAATTTTGAAAATATCATATGGTGCAATGAACCCGGTCAGAAATTCAGCGATAAAATTCATGCCCAGAAGCCATATTCCCCCAATCAGTCCTGCTTTACTGATAGTGTTTATGTTCATTCCTCATCCTCCCGGAAAGTGAATGGACAGGGAAAAGGCCCTGTCTATCGTGAACCTCCCTGATTATCCTTTCGACCGGGTTTTTTACCAGGGTTGCCGTACACCGCTTTACGAGTTGCAGGATTCTCCTCCCCTGCCATTGACTTCCGAACCGTGAGCTGTCCTGCATAATCGCTGAAACGCCATACCCTTCCTAATACTATATCCCCTGCAAGGAAAGGACAACTGTATCGTTCCAGAATTTTCCCATCCTTACATTCCAGGATATCGGCACTCTCCCTGAGTGGGTCCTCCGTAAGATCTCTCACCATCTGAAGCATTCCGGAAGGATCTTTTACCTTTTTAAAGACAAATGCCAGAAATGCATTCTCCTCTCCAAGTTCGAGGATATTTTCCGGAATATTCCAGATCTCTTTGATTTTACTGTTGTAATCAAGTATACTCCCGTCAATTCCCGTTACCAGGATTCCATCCGGTGAAGACTCCATGACCGCAGCTAAAATCGAGGAACTCTCCCTGTATCCTTCCTCCGCCCTGCTCCTTCTTACCGCCTCTCGTATCTTGAACTCGAGCTCGGCAAACTGCTCCCTGAAATGCCCGGTTTTCTGCAGGTAATAATCTGCACCCTTGTTCATGGCCCCGATTGCGACATCTTCGTTTCCCCGGCCGGTGAGAATGATGAAAGGGATATGCCCATGTTTTTCTCGTATATGGGAAAGAAATTCGATTCCGTCCATTTCCGGCATGAGGTAATCAGACACTATTGCGTCGAACTGGCGGTCCTCCATGATACGCAGTGCCTGCCTCGCCGAGACCATGGTAGTCACGGTGAACTGGCCCGAACGTTCGAGGTATAGCTTGCAGAGATCGAGAAACGCCGCTTCATCGTCAACTACCAGCAAGGAAATCATTGTCAGCATGGCAAAATGCCTGCCTCAATTTTATCAAGATAACTTCAAATAAGTATCGCGTTTTGCATTCAGTGATATGAAATAGAAAAAATGAATAAAATACAGAGTATTTACCGCTATTTTTATGATTGATTGATAATATAACTTTTTTCAAAACTCCTATAATTATTGTGCAAAAAATATATATGCTCGCCCATCTATCCCCCTTTATCCCTTCACTGGGTTGAGGAGATAAAATGGACATTAAAAAAAGATTCTTATTGATTATAATAGCTGTGACGGTCTTTATTCTTCTCGCGGGATGTACGCAGCCAGGTACACCCCCGAGTAGTACCGAGACTCCTGCCCCCACCATGGCTCCTCCGGCGGCAAACATCGTGGAGACTGCGATATCTGATGGGAGGTTTACGACACTCGTCGCCGCGGTCCAGGCAGCGAACCTGGCAGATACCCTGATTAGTCCGGGACCCTTCACAGTATTTGCGCCAACTGACGATGCCTTTGCAGCATTACCCGAAGGAACAGTAGAAAGCCTTCTTGAGAACCCCGACGGGGCACTTACACAGATTCTCCTGTACCACGTGGCACCAGGTGAGTTGATGGCATCTGACGTGATCGCAATGTCTTCCATACCTACAGTACAGGGCAATTCAATTCAGGTAACCGTAATGGACGGAAAGGTAATGGTCGACGGGGCTACAGTGATTATTACCGATATTGAAACATCAAACGGAGTCATCCATGTTATTGATGCCGTAATACTACCTCCATCCAACTGTTATCAAACCACATCCACCTCTCCGGAAGCACCTAATCACGTACATACCTGGTGCGAAGGGGCGAATAACACCCTGGAATTATGCACTGCTGCCGGTGTTTGCCATACACATGGTATCAACGAGGAGGAGAACCTTGCCAAACCGGGCGGCTTGGGTAACCATACCCATACCCTGACCTAAACTATCAATTTCTTCAATTTTTAAAAGATCTTCAAGGCATTTCACACAAAAATATCACTCAAACGGCCAACCTGGCGAACATGAAACCAATATGATCTTTTTACAGGGAAAGAGGTCGTTTCTTCAGATAATAAAAAATTCACTTCTTTTAAAATAATCAGAAACCTCATTATCACCCGGGATCAATTATAGAATAGCCATGAGTCATATAAAAGAGGAAACTGTAAGCCGCCAGCGACGGGGAAGACCGAGAATACCCAGGCAAATCGCTCATACTGTTCCCTCGCGATGTTACTCTCCCGACTGCTGCCCCCACGAATCAGGGGTGATAATAACTCTCCTGCCGGAAGAAGTCGAACTCCTAAAACTGATCGATATTGAGGGGCTGGAACAGGAGGAAGCCGCAACAGTTCTGGGCGTTTCAAGAAGAACCGTATGGCGCGATCTGCACAATGCCCGTAAAAAGGTTGCGGATGCAATTGTATCAGGGAAAGTAATTGAAATTGCCGGATGCCGGAGGGCAGCAGAAGGATTGTGCCCAAGAAATTGCCGAAGATTTCAAAAATAAATTATTCAACAGACAATTTGTCAATATTGGGAACTTCAATAATTTTATATATTTATGCTCCTATGAGTAATTATGGCGTCTGGCGCTGACTTCATGCCCTCCATGTATCAGTTTCCTGGAGACGGACATTCCACGGGCTGTCAGCAGATGCCCAAATCCCGATGCATTGGAAATGTATCACATTTACCACTATACCTTTCATGGAAGATACAGGTGAACATGTCGCAGCCTGCACCTTTCATGACATGGTCGCACGTCCCATCATCACACATGGTACGGGATTTGGAGCAGTAACAAATATTTTTGGAAAACGATACCATGACAGATCCGTTCATCACAGTGAAAAACCTCTCCATGGAGTTTGATGGCACAAAGGTGCTCGATAATATATCTTTCCAGCTACCTGAAGGGAATATACTGGGAATAATCGGGCGGAGCGGTGCCGGAAAAACAGTACTTATGCACCTGATGAGAGGTATTGAGCAGCCCCCGACCTCGGGATCGATTATATATCACCTGGCAGTCTGTCCACGATGCGAATATCTTTCTTTGGGAAGTGCACGCAAGAACCCATGCCCGGTGTGCGGATCAGCTCTTGAACCGAGGGACATCGATCTCTGGGATCCGGAGAACGAATCCATAAAGACCAGGATTATGCGACATACGGCGATTATGTTCCAGCGTACTTTTGCCCTTTACGGTGACGACAGGGTCATCGAAAATGTACTTCATGCGCTGGATGATATCGAGTATCCGCAGGAAAATGCCATCAACCGTGCCGTAGAATTGATAGACCAGGTAAGACTTTCGCACCGGATGATGCATATCGCCCGTGACCTTTCCGGTGGTGAGAAACAACGTGTAGTGCTGGCCAGACAATTGGCAAAGGAACCGTTTCTGCTTTTCGCCGATGAACCAACCGGAACCCTGGACCCCGAAACAGCCCGTATAGTCCATCAGATGCTGATGGGTTCCGCGGAAGAGTCAGGCATGGGGATGATTGTCACTTCTCACTTCTCCAGTGTGATAGAAGACATCGCAGACCAGGCCCTCCTTCTTAATGACGGCAGGATAGAGAGACTGGGAGATCCGCATGAAATAGTGAGCCATTTTATGCAGGATTATGAAAACGGAGAAGAGAAAATCGAATGTTCAACCGGTGAAAACATCCTGATAGCCAGGGAGGTTGCCAAGCGTTATATGTCACCGGACAGGGGGCTTATCAGGGCGGTGAACGGGGTGACATTCAATGTCAAAGCTGGCGAGATATTCGGAATTATCGGGAAGAGCGGTGCCGGAAAAACAACCCTTTCGCGAATTATCGCAGGCATAATAGAGCCAACCGATGGAGAGATGAATATCAGAATAGGTGAGGAGTGGGTTGATATGACAAAACCCGGTATCGACGAGAGGGGACGTGCAAAATGCTATATCGGCCTTCTTCACCAGGAATATGATCTCTATCCCCACAGGAATGTCCTTGATAATCTTACCGATGCGATAGGACTTGAATTTCCAAAAGAACTTGCCATGTACAAGGCTCTGATTACCTTGAGAATGGCCGGATTCAGTTCAGACAAATGCGATAAGATTCTCAGACAGTATCCGGGCGAGCTCTCTGAAGGTGAACGCCATAGGGTAGCCCTGGCACAGGTCCTGATCCGTGAGCCGAGAATGGTTATTCTCGATGAACCGACAGGGACAATGGATCCCATCACCAAGCGGGATGTGAGGCAGTCAATCCTGAACGCACGC
>DATKYO010000017.1:0-19176 GCA_035528475.1 Methanoregulaceae archaeon
CCAGGGGCGGATTGAACGCCCATATCCTTTTTCACGGGAAAAATGATCACCACCAGTGCGAAGCAGTCTTCAAAGCGTTTGGAATAGCGCTTGGAGACGCCCTGAGTCTCACTGGAGATCCCGACGAGGTTCCCAGCACAAAAGGTACGCTATAGATAATCACTAATTTTTCTTTTTTTGGGTCTGCATAAGGCGGGCAAGTGGATCCATCACTGCAATTCTTACAAAACAGTTTTCATCCGTGTGACACCTGATACTCCTGTAATGGTCCAACAATAGTTACATAACAGGAATGATGACCCGGGAGGTGAAATCTCTGCCAGGGGCCGCACCGCGGCAATCCTGTCCTGTGCACCCCTATCCTCAAAAGCAAAGATAATGTAGTCAACCGCCGGTTGACCAATCTTTGCCATACATTGTATTGATCCGATAATATCCGACCTGGTTTTTCCTGTCGCAGCCGGCAAAGTTACCTTCCGTCGACACCCCATACCCTTCTTTCGTAGGGCAGGCAAGAATATCGTCTATCTGATAATAATGATGCGCCAGTCACCTTTGCATGGCATATGTTTTTTAGAGGGAACATCTCTTCCCCTGGAAGACCAGCAACGACACTACTGGAAAGCAGATTTCTTAATAACTAAAATAGAATCTCTGAACAAACCTCATAGTACTCGTATGCCATGATAAAATGAGTTTGATGCCACCTTGATTTGTATTCCCTATTTGAATTGTGAATGACTTGATGGGAAAGGAATGAGTTTATGCGGACTTTGCCGCAAGCTCGACATCCTCTTCCTTGATCGTCTTTCTGCCCGCATGGAGAGCAAGCCTGTTGGCTTCTTTTGTAAGGTTCGCGATATAGTCTTCTGCCTTTCCCACAAGGGCGGCAGCAGCATCGCTTCCAACTCTCTCAGCACCATTTTTCTTTGCAATTCTCACAACTGCAGCAATAGGTAAATCTGCCATTGTATTTTACCTCAAATCAAAGGTGTATCAGGAGATATTTAAACATTTCGTGATTCCAGACCAATTTTTCCCCAATTGTTCCATCGGAGAACTCTGTGAACCTATCCATTCCCTGCAGTAATTTTGATGGCATCTTAATGTTAAAAACTTCAAATAATCGTTATTTATTGATAATAAAATCATATTTTCTTTAATTATCATTTTAGGAGAGATTCCGCGAGCCTAAGCGCATTTGCATAATCCGATGAGGCGCGCGAAGTATCAACAAAGATATAATTGATATTTAGCACAGGTGCGCCATGACCGTGACCCGATCCAAGAAAGGTCAATGTACGGAAGATCAAATTTCCAGATATCCCGTCAGGAGCAATAATCACTCCGCATTCATCAATAGCCTCTTCGATGAGAATCTGATAGTGACCCGCCCCAGTGAACCGGGCTACGAGTTCTGCGTCAGCCATGCTCCTGTCGACGGCATTGTGCCTGCCAAGATCGCCGAACCTGCCTCCCGAAAGAACGGCGACCTTTTCTGAGATCCCTAACCTTGAAGCGATTTTCTGGATCTTTTGTATGAGATCCACCTTCTGGGAAACTGTCCAGCCCTCGTCTATTCCTACGGGGGCTAAAAGAAACTTCTTTCCACGGGATGTTTCCAGGAGGGCTGCTCTTTCCAGGGAATCGACACCTGCAGCCGATTTCAGGGCAGAAAGAGTTTCATTTGCAGGGAGAGTTCCTCGTACCGCAGCACTGATACGACCCGATACAAGGTCAGAAACCATTGAAAGACACGGGTGGTCGGACACCTCCATCCTGAAGGTCTCTCCGGCAGGGACTGACTGGGGTTCATACGCATAGCAGACAATCTCTGACGAAATCCCTGCATTCCTGATGCTTTCCAGGACTTTATCTTTATCAGAGCCCAATCCGATGCCGATTGTTGTCATGCTGACGAACCGTCGTCCGAAAAGAGTCTCATTATCCCGTTATGACTAAAATCAAATACCGATGAGCTTTCTTTCTCGAAGGCCACCCTTAGCTCACGTGTGGCATCCACGGTTCCGATGATCCCGGCTGTCATTCCAACATCGGAAAACCGCGATTCAACCTCGCTGATATGTTCATCTTTCACGGTAAGAACAAAACCCATACCCGGATATATTCGGATCCATTGCTCAAATGTCATGTTGTTGGATTTCAGATCAGGCTTCGGAATTGCATCGAGATCAATGGTGGCTCCTTTTCCACTCACTTCCAGGAGCATGCCGAGCGTCCCGATGACCCCGGGATTACTGATATCCTTCCCGGCAGTAACCAGCCCGTCCACGGCCAGCGATTCCATCACCTGAACCTGTGCCCTTACCTGTTCGGGGGACTTCATTGTCACAGAGTCCCAGTTCAGAATACAGGAAGGGTGCACTCTTCCAGTAATATCCACTGCAATCATCACCCTGTCACCGACCTGCGCCGTATGGGAAAAGATGACCGCATTCTTTCGGGCTACACCAAGTATTGCCACATCTATCACGCTGTAGGGAGTATCCGGATGGAGGTGGCCTCCCACGATCGGCACCCCGAACTGGAGTGACGCATCATGCATACCGGTGATCACCATTTTCTGTATCTTAGGATCGGCAATAGAGAAGATATCTACCATAGCAATGGGCTTTCCGCCCATAGCCGCAATATCATGAATATTAACCAGTACGGAGCAATACCCTGCCCAGTAGGGATCTGCTTCCATCAGCTTGCTCCATATACCATCTGCTGCCAATAGAAGGGACTCATTGCCGTGCTCAATAACGGCTGCATCTTCACCGAATGATGCGATGATACCAGGGGCGTCGATTCGTATCGCTTTTACCATTTCACCAATGGCATGCTTGCGAATCACCCCTTCATACTCCCTAACCGCCATTGCAATCTTTGCGGTGGAGCAACCGTTTTTCTCAATAACACTCATGGAAATGGTTCTCTCACTATGCATAGACCATCATCTGACATAATTTATTTGATATACGGTCGAAATATTGGCATGGACTGGGCTGAGAAATACAGGCCCCGCCGGTTGGAGGATCTGGTCGGAAACACCACCGCAATCCGGCGGATGGCAGAGTGGGCACAATCCTGGACCAGGGAGAGCAAGCCGCTCATCCTGTATGGGAAGCCCGGCACCGGTAAAACCTCCAGTGCACTCGCGCTGGCAAATCAGATGAACTGGGAAGTTGTCGAACTCAATGCCAGTGATCAGCGGACGAAAGCTGTCATCGAAAAAATTGCTGGAACCAGCAGCATGACCAGGAGCCTTTCCGGAGCATCGCGGAAACTCATTCTCCTCGATGAAGCCGATAATCTGCAGGGGACGGCAGATCGAGGCGGTGCCAGAGCAATACTGGATGTTATCCGCAACACCCGCCAGCCGATAATCCTCATCGCCAACGAAATGTATGAGTTATCCCCCGAACTCCGATCCCGCTGCGAAGGGGTGCTGTTTCGCGCTCTCCCGGCAAGATCAATCGTCCCCCGGCTGCGCCATATCTGTTCGGCCGAATGTATCGAGTGCAGCGAGGAGGTACTCAAAGAGATCGCAGTATCAGCCGGTGGAGATATGAGGGCTGCTATTACGATGCTGTATGCATCGGCCGCAGGTAAAAATCGACTTACTGAGGATGAATTGTATACATCAGGAAAGGATGGGCGTGCCACCATTTTTGACCTTGTGAGTGCAATATTCGGGTCTCCTTCCGGCGAAAAACTACTACAGATATCCTATGAGGTTGACGAGACTCCCGAAACTGTTGAACAATGGATCGAGTCAAATCTCCATCACCTCAAGAACCCGGACAAAATTGCACAGGGATACCAGTTTCTGTCCAGCGCAGACGAATACATTGGTTATACCTACCGACAGCAGTATTACCGGTTATGGAGGTATGCAACTGCAATGATGGTCCTTGGAGTCTCAAGTACGGCAGAAGGGAGGGGACTTCACGCACGAATTATGCCTCCCACGCGATGGAAGAAGATGGGGACCTATAAAAAACAGAAATCACTTCGATTAGGCCTGTTTCAAAAGCTTTCAAACACGCTTCATATCCCCCGGCACACCATCAGGGACGAATATATGAGTCCCCTGTCCATGATTGTTGAACATGACCCGCACCTGTATGCCCGTGAATTTTCCCTTGATGCCGATGAATTGAACCTGTTTCTGCAGGACCGCGGACTTAGCCAGGAAGTGATAAAAGCAATCAGAAAAGAAGAGCGGGAGGCCGAAAACGAGAAAAAGAAAAAATCCGAATTTTTTCACGGGACAATGAAGAAAGATAAGGAGAAACAGGAGAAATCAAAAACGGCCGAACGGGATGTACAGAGTTTATCAGGCTCCCGCGACAAGGAAGAGGATATAACTCCTCCCAAATCTCAGAAAACCCTTTTTGAAGGGTTCTGACTGGCATGATAACGGTGCAGGATGACCCCGCAGTCGATTAGTTCCCCGCCATCCCCATATCCCTCAAAACCAAGATGATAGACAAGGAGATCGGCTCCAACCCTGCGGGCCAGGGCAATCATGGGGGGTATCATCTCAACTGCCGGGCGGATTGAATAGATCAGTTCCAGACCGCTATATAACATGATTCTGGGGGAGAATATATCGTCCATGATGACAGGGATATCTTCCCTGCAAAACTCCGTCCTGATATCGGTACAGAAGATATCAAGACCTTCCTCCCTGATGATCAGGGCGGCGGTAATATTTTTCCCGATCCCAATCTCGGCAACCTTCCGGTAGTTCCTGGCGATGTAATCCCCGAAAAAATGTTCAATATGTTTATGCCAGCCCATTGCAACATACATAATGTAATGGAAATCCTTATTTTTTGGGATGCCAGCGCCCCGCCCGGATTCCAGCTCCCAATCTCCAGGGCCATATCAGAGATCCTGGATATGATGGTGACAGTAGAGGATAATCCCCTGATCCTCAACGGATATATCGGATCACGCCGCCAGAATGATGCGAGAGTTGTCCTTGACGGTATAGATGTTTACAAAAGGCGCATGGACATACATAACCCGGTCCTCCTCGTAATTTCCAGAGACATCTTCATGGAAGGTGCCGAATTTCTCTTTGGTCTTGCCCGCCCATCCACCGGTTCTGCCGTCGTCTCCTGCGCCAGGCTGGATAATGACTATTATGGCCTGAGACGCGATGAGGATGAACTCCTGGACAGGATATCCAAGGAAAGTGCCCATGAGCTGGGTCATCTTTTCGGCCTCGATCATTGCAAAAAGCCGGATTGCATTATGCACAACCCCATCACGCTGGACGATTTGAGCAGGAAAAGAAGGTTTTACTGTCAGGACTGCAAAAAACAACTTGAAAAAAATCTGGATAGGTATTCGGGATAACCTCGGGTAATTTTACGGCAAGATTCCAACACAAAGACGCTCCCAGGGGTAACGCACCGCTCATCCCTACCACTGCGGCGAACCTCAAAGCACGATAGAGACTATTATGGGATTATTGAGATATATCTGTTCAATTGGGAGAACCGTCCCTATCGCACTCAGTGGAGGGCAGGTAAGGACGCAGGACGGGCTTCAGAAAAAGCGGGATGAATCCCGCCCCCATATGCATGTATATGCATGTGCTATTCGCTTGGATCCCAACACACACAGACTTCTCCAATCTTCATGCTCCGCTCACCCCCTCGCCCATTCTCACTCAATCCGGAAGGGTGGTTACGATCCTTTCCCTTGAGAGGAAACGTGTGAACCGGGAAGTAATGAATAGGATGATTACCGCCAGCGCCAGGGCAGCCCCGACAACCTCCCACGTAACACGGAAAGAAGGGCCGATAAGTTCCCGGGTGAAACTTATCAGGAAGATAAGCCCGAAAATGATTGCAAAATTCAGGATCTGGTTCTCCCGCATTCCCAGTAGAAGCTGCGCAAAGCCCATAAGGCCGGATGCAGCGGCAATGAATGCCGGTATTACGAATATGATATGAAACAGCACAGGAGGGGACGGGAGGACAGTTATCCCGATTGCCAATGACCCCACAGATATGACCATTACTGCTGCCAGATAGGAGAGGAGGGATGCCGGGATGACTATTCCCAATACTTTCCCAAGCCATATCTGCCGCAGGGAGAGCGGAGTACAGAGGAGGGTTTCAACCACACCGTCCTGTTTCTCACGGAGAAATACCTGTGCAGTGAAAAGATACCCGGCAAATATCCCAAGAGTAAGTATGAGATAGAAAGATAACTGGTCCATTGTCTGGCCCGGCGTGGACTCTCCTGCCAGCACCGCCGGACCGGTCATGGCCCCGAAAATGATTATGAACATCACTGCGGAGATCAGGACATTTCGGGACTTTGCAAGCTGGCGGATCTCCTTTTCCGCGACCACCATGACCGCGTTCATGCGGCATCACCCTGCCCCTGACGCATCACGGCAAGGTAGATCTCTTCCAGGGACTGCCCCTCTTTCCTCGCCTCATCCACTTCAATTCCGCCCCGGACCAGCACGGAAACGACACTATGGGGGCGTGCAGATACGAGTTCCATGGAAATCTTATCGCCATCAAGCGAGACATCTGATATTCCATCCAACCCGGAAAGAATATCGCGGGCCATCGACCCCTTCCCTGGATCGGCCAGCGTGACAGTGAAATGTATCCTGCCGCTCCCTGCGGTAAGATGCCGGACACTGTCCAGTGCCTGGATCTTCCCTTGATGAAGGATGGCAACCCGGGAACATATTCTTTGCACTTCATCAAGGTTGTGAGAATTGAGAAAAACCGTCATAGCACCGCTTCCTGAGAGACGGAGGATAAGCTCCCGCACCATATGCTGGGCTTCCGGATCCAGTCCTTTCGTCGGTTCATCCAGGAATACGATTTCGGGGTTGTGAAGAATCGCACGGGCAATACCCAGTTTACGTTTCATTCCAGTCGAAAAATTGCCGACTGGCTCTTTGCTCCGCTCAAGAAGCCCTGAAAAGTCCAGGAGTTCTTCTACCCGGGTTTTAGGATTTTCAATCCCGTAGAGACGGGCAAAATATCGCAGGTTTTCCTCTGCAGTGAGCCTTTCATATAAGCCGTTGTTCTCCAGGAGTACGCCTACCTTTTTCCTGGCAGCATCATCCCGTGCGAGATCTGCATCCAGCACTCGCACTCTCCCCGACGTGGGGGCAAGGAGACCGAGCAGGATTCTCATAGTAGTGGTCTTGCCTGCACCGTTCGGCCCCAGGTATCCGAAAATCTCCCCCTTTATAACCGAGAAGCTGATACTATCCACAACAGTTCTACCGGCAAAATCCTTAGAAAGAGAGGAAACCTCAATTGCCGGCGTGATCGTCACCTCGTATTCGATATTCAAATACTGTTTCCGCATTGTGAAAATTCATCTTAATATAATAGAAGCCGTTTCCTAAATATTTGTGGAGTAGGTCTCCGGAACCCAATATGAAGGTGGTGTCCTTCCACCCTTCCCTCCGAAACCCTCGCGATATCGTACACGAAAGCCTTACAACTGCATATACCCGATGAAGCGTATCAGGGGGATATATTGCCCCCACACTCTCCCAAGGTCAGTCCTTCTCCCCTACCCGAGGGCTGTGAGATGGTTAATAAAGAGCAGCACCCCGCAAAGGAGCATAAATGCCCATCCAACAGGTTCCATACAAATTCATTCATTTCCGGGAAGGGGCTATTTGAATTCTTTGGATCACCAGGGTTCAATTAATCTACCCGGAAGTTCGCGGATCGTACCAGGGTGAAACGCAAAAAGACGTGATTCGAAAAATTCCTTCAGGGAAAAACGGCCAGGAACGTGACGATCCTGGAATGAAAATAGTTCAATAACTCTTCTATACGGGAAAAATGGAGAGATTAGCCGAACAGGGCACCAAGCCCTGCCATACCGCTCTCTTCCTCCTCTTTTTTATCCTCTTCGGGTTCCTCTTCAGCGGCCGGCGCAGCAGCCTCGGCGGGTGCTGCGGCTGCAGGTCCTGCTACGGCAACCGGGGCAGCTGCTGCTTTGCTGATGGCCTCGTCAATGTCGAGTCCGTCAAGGGCAGCGATAAGTGCCTTGACACGGGATTCATCCACATCAACACCGGCAGCGGTCAGAACGGCCTTTACATTCTCTTCCTTGATTTCCTTACCTGCCTTGTGCAGGATAAGGGCTGCATAGATATATTCCATCTCTTTTCACCTCATTTCAGGTAATTCTTATTTCCCTTCCACCATATCCTGGAGGGCTGCACTTTCTCTATAGGCTTTGCCAATAATCGCATCGATCACATCTTTTTCATAGATGTCCGCTTCTACGCCAAGTCCGCGTGCCTCTCTTACAGCCCGGGTAATAATTGCCTCGGCTGTTTCGTGGGTTAATATTGTTGCATTGACCGAGAGGTTGAACGCCTGCTGTGCCGCAAGGGTGATCTGGGCATAGATTGCCTTTTCATCGATAGATAGCACGGACGGTTCATAGATACTGCCTTCAAAGTAAGCAATCTGAAGGATAAGACCTATATCCATGGGCTTGATGTCAAGCTTAGACAGGACATCGGCCAGCTTCGGATTGATTACCTGCCCTTTCTTCACGACCGTCTTCGTCTCGCGGATCTTCACCTTGCCGGCTTCGATCGCGGCAGGGATACCTGCCTGCTGAAGTTCACCCACAATTGGCCCCGGCTTGAAACTTGTCGGCCCTTTCTCCACGATAATATCTTCGGGCGCAATTTCACCAGGCTTTGCTGCCATTTTTGTTTTGGTCTTCTCCAGCGTCTTGAAGAGTTTGAACGGGTTGTCATTGGTGAAGATCAATGCGGACTGTCCGGACATATGCTCAAGAAGCCCCGATATATCGCCCCCCATTTCCTGGAAGGCATGCGTAATCAGGGTATTCCGGGTCATTTTGAGTATAGCCATACCCCTAAGGTTACGGCGTATCTGCTGGAGTTGGGCAGCCGGAATGCCGTACATATCCACCAACCCGACCAGCGTATACTTGCCTGAATCCTCTTTGATCTCCTCGACTTCTTTTCTTTTCCATGCCGGGAGATGCTGAGTATACAGAACCATCTACATCACCCTCTCTGCAGGTCCCATCGTGGTCTTTACATAGACCGAATGGATGTTCATTGAACCCTGTTCGAGGACTGATTCCACCCTCTTCAATATCGCATCGATATTATCGGCAATCTGATCAGGAGTCATCTCGGCGGATCCCACCTTGACGTGGAACGTTTTTTTGTCCTTGGTCCTGATCTTTACCGAATTCCGCAGGCGCTCCACCATCGGCCGGATATCAGTCCCACTGGGAACAGGTATTGGCATGCGTCCACGCGGACCAAGCCTTGGCCCAAGCCACCTGCCCACCAGGGGCATTACACCGGTCTCTGCCAGGAAGAAACGGTACGTTCTTGCAACAGCACGTGCTTCACGCGGTTCTCCGCCCAGTCGCTCGATCTCTTCGGGACTGATAATAAGATCCACACCCGCTTCCTTGGCCTGTGTGGTGATATCGCCTTTTCCAAGAACCGCGATACCAACCTTTTTCCCTGTTCCATGGGGAAGAAGAATTGTCTCGTCAATACGATTTTTGGGCTGCGCCATATCGATATTCTTGAGATTGACGGTAATATCTACGCTCTCAGAGAATTTGCGTTCAGGCGCTTTTTCAATTGCCGTAGATACGGCTTGTAAAATCTTGGCCCTTTCAACCATCTGGTTCCTCCATAGTACTCGACCTTTTCGATCTTCTATGGTTTCCTACATTCTATTCTGCGAGAAGCTTGTCATATTCGCCAGCATCGACGGATACGAAGACCTCTTTCGGCCGTTTTCCATCAATGTTGACACCCATACTTACACAGGTGCCGATAACCTCTTTGACCGCGTTTTTCAGGTCATAAGAAAGCATATCGTTCTGTTTCATACGAGCTATCCTGACAGCGGCCTCCATAGGCAAGTCTCCCACTATCTGCATATTGGGCTCCGGAGACCCTTTCTCGATATTTACCTCTTTTTTGATGAGTGCCGTCGTAGGCGGAACGCCCACTGTGACAGTGAAGTTCTTTTTTCCATCGACTTCGATCCTTACCGGCACCTGCATGCCGTTGAAGGACTCGGTCTGTTTGTTGATCTCGTCAACAACTGCCTTCACGTTAATACCGAGGGGTCCTAGTGCCGGTCCAATAGGCGGACCAGCGGTCGCCTTGCCTCCAGGTACCAAAACCTCGACCACTTCTGCCATAGTATCACCATGCCGTCCCGTAAAAGGGTACTTAGCGTGGGTTAAGTTAGGTAGACGTGCCCAGACTTAAATGTATACCCGCAGGCTGTCGAAAAAAAATTAATAGGTATCGTCGCCCTTGTCCACAACTCTGACGTTGTCGCCACGGACCGTGATGGGGATGGGGAGTACACTCTCGTAGAGCTCCACCGTAATCTCTTCCTTCCCCGCATCTATCCTCTTCACCACTGCTTTTTCGCCTTTAAACGGTCCGGCGATAAGCTCGACTATTGTCCCCTCGGATATTCCGCTGACCACAGGCTTGGGCACGAGAAAATGACCCACCTCGCCAAGCGTGGTATCACCTTTGACTACTGTGCGCGCATGTGCTACTTTCTCGACCAGCTGCTCAATGCGGGCAAGGTTCTCCGGCGTCTCCACCAGTACATACCCCTTCAGCTCATTCGGGACAATTATTGCCGTTACTTTCACATCCGTGGCCCGCGTATCGATGGCCTTCTTGATGTTATCGGCTACGGTGCGTTCCTGTTTCGAAGTTGTTTTAATAGCAAAAATACGATTAGAATATTCTTGTTCCATATTCATCATGGCAGTACGAGCATGCCCTCGTATATCAGAAATCCGATAACGCCGACTATGATGACGCCCACCGCAGCCACCAGCGCAATTTTTGTGAACTCTTCTCTTTTGGGAGTTCTTGCAAGCTTCAATATGCGCCAGTATTTGCGGAAAAGCTCTTCATTAATATTGAATTTTAGATTTGGTTTTGATATTTCCATCAGACATCACTTCAGAAAATCTATTTCAAACTGTCTCTGAACTTTGGGGGTTATTTTTTCGTTCCTACCATATATTTGTGGCGACCGTACACCTGTCACAACCAGCATGGTCCGCATCTTGTTCTGCATGTCCTGGTCGACCTGCGCACCCCAGATAATCCGGGCATTGGGGTCTATACGGTCATAGACCTCCTGGATGACCCCGGCAGCCTCCTCCATTGTCATATCAGGCCCGCCTATAACATTGACCAGTGCCGCCGATGCGCCTGATATATCCACATCGAGTAGTGGTGAACGTATTGCTTTCTTCACGGAATCGGCAGCCTTGTCCTCGCTGTCACTCTCTCCCATCCCGATCATGGCCACGCCCCCACGCTCCATGACAGTGCGAACATCAGCAAAATCAAGGTTGACCAGGGCCGGCATGGTGATCAGTTCGGTGATTCCCTTGACCGCTCTCATGAGAACCTCGTCAGCAACCTTGAATGCGGCGTAAAGGGGCAGTTTGGGAACCACTTCCAGGAGACGGTCATTGGGAACGACTATGACCGTATCCGCTACATCACGGAGTCTTTCCAGGCCGGCTTCCGCATTCTCCATCCGGATGGCTCCTTCCGCGGTAAAGGGGAGCGTGACAATGGCAATAGTAAGTGCTCCTTCGTCCCTGGCGGCTTTGGCAACTATGGGCGCAGCTCCTGTCCCTGTGCCTCCTCCGAGCCCAACAGTGATGAAGACCATATCACACCCTGCGATCATATTCCTGATATCCTGTTCATTTTCCAGGGCCGCTTCCTCCCCGATCTGGGGGATGGACCCGGCTCCAAGACCACGGGTGCGCTGTCGCCCTATCAGGATCCGTTTATCGGCCTGGGTATGGATCAGGTGCTGGGCATCGGTATTGAGTGCGATGAGCCTTGCCCCATGGATACCTTCCTCCATCATGCGGGTAATAGTGTTTGACCCGCTCCCCCCGCAGCCGATCACTGCGATCTCGGTCTTCAGTTCCTTCAGAACCTGGTCTAAATCCTCATTATTATGCGAGACATCCAATGATTCGTCTTTTACCCTTGTCAATGCCTCTTCCACAATTGATCTCATGTATACCTCTCCAATCCCGGGATGTGGATCTTTTTTACACTGCTGACCTGGACCATTTCAGGAGTGATCACCCGCTCACCAACCGTAATCGTGCGGCCATTCATCAGTTCCCCATAAAGTGGCCCCTTCGGTACCCCCAGTTCACGCGCGTTCCCTGGGTCGAACCTGATTTTCCGAATGATGAGGTGATCGCCTTCAATTGCAATGTCCTCTTCTCTACGTATGAGTGTAACGCATAATCTTATTAAAGCATTGAGTATTACCGGACGATTTTCCTCCATGATGATGAAAACGGGCAGGATTGATTTCTTTGGCATCGAGAGACGGACGAGAGACATGCCGGAAAGGCTATCAAAGAATTCTCTCTCATCCGCCTTTACTGCCATTTCAATGAGTTGGGGGGAAATGTGGAGCAGGGCGGGGGTGCCTTCTCCCGGATTATGAAGATGGAGCCTGCACTCGGGATTTACCGCTGCCGCCAGTCCTCTTATGGCCAGATACGTTTTCCAGGAGAGATCGCCGAAACTCATCAGATCACTCTCCGTGAGCCTGATCAACCCACAAGATGAGAGGAAATCCTCCATTGTCCGGATATCCCCGCTTCGTATTGCCTTCCTGTCAATAAATGCCGCCACAGCACCGCTTTTTTCGGTCATCAGCCGTACCATGGTCCGGTCCAGGGAAGATATATCTCGCGAATGTGCAATATGCCCGAATGCCCCCCTGGAATTGAGGGCGATCTCGGTCTGGCGGCGTGCATAATGTGTTCCCCCGAACCCTACCAGTGGAATGACATCCACAGGCGAGGCTTCAAGGACGCTTTTTGCCACCGCCCTCCCTGCAACGGGATCATTCCATTCTTTTTCGGTACTGCCCACTTCCACAAAAAGAGAGGGGACAGACACCTCTGACGGGCCATGGTGTGTAATCTCATACGACACGCGGTAACCGGCAGGGGCGTTTCCGGACATTTTGCGAAGAATGGCATGCATCCAGGCCGGGGATGCAACTGCAAGCGAGCGTGGTAATCCCCCGAAATCCGCAGTTGTGATGTTTCCCGTGACATGAACGGTGAGGACCGGCACGGGATTTTCGCTGGTATGCCGGGAGAGGAAAATGAGAAGATCGGCATCAAGATTCTCATCGATATGATCCTGCCAGATAAGCCGATCCTTCACTTCAAGGAGGTCAAGTTCGTGATTCTCCAGGGGATAGGTAAAATTCCGCGGTTCGTTGAGAAGCTCTTTGAGCTGGCAGCTTATGGTCGTCCCTCCGGGGTCCTGAAGGGAGCTGATGAGCGATATCTTCATTCGGTCTGTCTCCTGTTATCTGTCCGGTTTCTTGTATGTAGAATAAACTCTATCTTTTTGTACACCAATTATAGTTACTATGGATGAAGAAAAGATTCGAAGCGCTTTTGAAAAAGAAGGGATTGTAAACGAGATTAAATGCCCGCAGGCGTTTATCATCTCTGAAAAATACGAAATTCCGAAAATGGACATCTCCACATACTGCAATATGCACGGAGTAAAGATCAGGGGCTGCCAGTTGGGCTGCTTTAAATGAGCCTTTTCTTAAAAGCCATACCTGTCGATTCTGCGGTGCGCATCGTTCGAGAAATATCATCTCCAATGCCGGAAGAAATGGTCCCGATCGAGAGGTCCTACGACCGGGTGCTGGCCAGGGATATCCCTGCCGACATCGATATACCGGGGTTCAATCGTTCTGTTGTTGACGGATACGCAGTGAAATCTTCCGACACTGCAGGCGCAGGCGAATCTGTTCCTGCCATGCTCCATCTCACAGGAATGATCACAATGGGTACCGAAGCCGGCCTGGAAATCCGGAGAGGCGAATGTGCATATATTCCCACGGGGGCAGAACTTCCGGGAGGCGCGGATGCAGCGGCAATGGTTGAATATTGTGACTCGCTTGGAGACCAGGTACTCATCAAGAAAGCCATGGCCCCGGGTGAAAATGTAGTGTGCCGGGGAGAAGATTTTGCTTCCGGGGAAAATGTCCTCCCAAAGGGAAGGCGCCTTTCCGTCCAGGACGTGGGAGTTCTTGCTGCAGTGGGTATTAATGAGGTTCCGGTCCGAAAGAAACCCAGAATCGGCGTCATTTCGACAGGTAATGAACTGGTAGAGGTATCGACCATACCCACAGGGGGGCAGGTGCGGGATGTGAACAGTTACCTGTGCAGCTCGTTTCTTCTCTCCCTTGGATGTGAACATACGCTGTACGGAATCGTGAAAGATGATCGCGACTTGCTCAGGGCCGCTCTTCGGACAGCAACGGAAGAGTGTGACGGAGTCATAATTTCAGGCGGCAGCTCCAAGGACGATCGCGATATGAGTGCCGACCTGATCGGTGAAATAGGAGAAGTGATGGCCCACGGGATAGCCATCTCACCCGGTAAGCCTACAATTATCGGCCGTTCAGGCGAGGTCCCAATCCTCGGTCTTCCGGGGCATCCCGCATCGGCATTTGTTGTCCTTTTGATCATAGGGAGAGCACTCATTTCCGGCATGACCGGGGAGGAAAACGGGAGAATTGTAACAAATTGTGCTGTATTGGCCCAGAACATCCCTTCTTCAAAAGGAAGAGAGGATTATGTCCGTGTTCGCTGCAAAGAGGGAATGGCATATCCACTTTTTGGCAAATCAGGTCTTCTTAATACTCTTGTCAGGAGTGATGGCATGATTCGTGTCCCTGCCGGGAGTGAGGGCATCGAAACAGGGGAGGATGTAGAGGTGATCCTGTGGTGAAACGCTACCTCACTCTTGTCTCACTGGACCAGGCCCTTGAGATTATTGAGAACGAATTTTCCCCTGTCCGGGTAACAGAGACCATTCCCGTGGAAGATGCAGTCGGAAGGGTGACCGCTGCACCGATCTTTACCCGGTACTCGGTTCCCGAGGTTCATCTCTCTGCCATGGATGGGATCGCAGTACGGAGCGAAGAGACTGCTGGGGCCAGCGAACTCAACCCGGTCACCCTGGCATCTACGCAAAGGGTGAATACCGGAAATGTTGTGCCTGCCGAATATGATGCGGTTATCATGATTGAGGACGTCTGGGAGGAGAACGGCAGATATACAATACGGAAGGCCGCCCCTCCATGGCAACATGTCCGCCCTGCAGGGGAGGATATCGCCGAATCAGAAATGGTTATCCCGTCCATGCACTGCATCCGACCTCACGAAGTGGGCGCCCTTGCCACCTATGGGGTGACAGAACTGTCTGTACTCACGCTGCGTGTGGGATTGATACCCACCGGCAGCGAGCTGATTGCTCACGGGAACCGTCCGGCGCCTGGCCAGGTGGTGGAAAGCAATACCGTCATGGCTGCTTCCTGGCTCCGGTCATATGGTGCCACCTGCAAGCGGTACCCTATAACTGCGGACCAGCCGGAACTTATCCGGCAGGCACTGGAACTTGCGGTTGCCGAAAATGACCTGGTAATTGTATCTGCCGGATCATCAGCAGGAACCCGCGATTTCACCGCAGGGGTGATAGCCCAACTCGGGGAGGTACTGGTCCATGGGGTTGCAATAAAACCCGGAAAACCGGTAATAATCGGAAAGATTGATGGAAAACCTGTGATAGGCATGCCGGGGTACCCCCTCTCCGCCCTGACTATCATACGAGAGATCCTGACAGCGTTCGTTGCCCGTCACGGGCTTTTGGTACCAATCCCTGATATGGCACTGGCCCGCCTCACAGCCACCATTCACTCGGACCTTGGCACTGACGAATTCGTACTCCTCTCCATTGGAAAGATCGGGAATAAGTATGTGGTAACCCCGCAGTCGCGCGGTTCGGGAGTGCAGATGAGTGCGATCAGGGCCAATGCGTATCTTAAAATTCAATCTGCGCTTGAAGGATACGAGATCGGGGAAGATGTCGCCGTCACCCTGATGGTACCGCCTGCCCAGGCAGACTCTTCAGTCCTTGTCACGGGAAGCCATGATCCTGTACTTGATTACCTGGCCGAACTTGCCCAGAAAGGAGGGGTGGAGGTGCATTCCACCCACGTCGGTAGCATGGGTGGGCTGATCGCCCTGAAGCGCAGGGACTGCCATGCAGCCCCGATGCATCTCCTCTCGCCAGATGGAGATTATAACACTCATTATCTGGAGAAATACCTCCCAGGAGAAAGGTTGGCATTGCTCTGCATCGCCAAAAGAGAGCAGGGTATTGTCTCCCGGAAAGGATTCGGATTTGAGGATCTGCCCAATATCCGGTTTATCAACCGGCAAAAAGGATCAGGTACAAGGATCCTGTTTGACCACGAACTCGGGATTCACGGGGTTTCCCCTGATAAGATAGCAGGATACGACCGCGAGGTCACCACTCACCTCGGTGTGGCCCTTGCAGTGAAGAGCGGGGAGGCCGATGCCGGGATGTGTGTGTACAGCGCCGCACGAGCGCTTGGCCTGGAATTCGTGCCGGTTGCCAGCGAAAGATACGAACTGGCACTGCCGGAAGAGAACCTGGCCGATCCCCGCATTGAGGTGCTGGTAAAAGCCATTCGTTCAGACGGGTTCCGTGCTATCCTTGAAAAACTCGGCGGTTACGATTCGACCGAAACCGGCGTGCTGCGTCAATTGCCCTGACCGCTGCATCGGCAGGGGTCTGGCAGGCCACCACGCCTGGAATCTCCCAGCTCAAATAGCCAAAAACCGACCTCCCTGTTTTTCGGGCGATAGCAAGTTCGCTCAGTGTCCCGTATGCCCCGCCCACGGCGACGAGGGCATCGGCTGTCTGGGCCACCACCACGTTCCGGGCATGCCCGAGATTGGTTCGAATCACCACGTCAAGGTAGTCGTTGCCGTCTCCTGTATCAGGGACAATTCCCACCGTGAGTCCCCCCGCTGACCTGGCACCCCTGCATGCGGCCTCCATAACTCCGCCAAGCCCTCCGCAGCATATAATGCCTTTCTGCCCTGCAATTATCCTCCCGATCGTCTCCGCAGCATTATATTCATCTGAAGTGCAGTCAGCGGGACCGATTACCCCAACCTGCACAGCAGGTGCGTGCAAAACAGGATCCATACTCTTCATCACTCCAACCCGCCTGCCCTGTTCACCGACAACAGTTTCAATTCGGTCATCTCTTCAATGGCATATTTCGGACCTTCCTTTCCAATACCCGACCATTTCACACCCCCGTATGGCATATGGTCCATCCTGAATGTCGGGATATCATTCACCTGAATTCCACCGGCCTCCGCATGCTCAAATGCATACATTGCCCTTCCGATATTCTGTGTGAATATTCCTATCTGGAGACCGAAACGGCTTTCATTGGCCATTTTTATCGCTTCCCTGAACTCCTCGTACGGTGTGACGGTGATAACCGGCGCAAAGATTTCCTCCCGGCACACCCGCATCCCAGGGGTTGTATTCGCGAGGACCGTGGGCTTAAACAGCGCTCCCTCTGGTTTCTCTCCCCCGGCCAGTGCAACGGCTCCGGAATCCAGTGCTTCCTGCACTTTCCGAAAAGCCCGCTCTGCTGCGACGGGATCAATCATGGGACCGACATCAGTCTCACCATACCGCGGATCCCCCACGGAAAGCCGCTTTACCCCCTCCAGGATCATGTCCAGCGCCCGGTCATAGATATCGCGGTGGAGAAAGACCCGCTGGACAGATATACACACCTGCCCGGCATTGGCAAATCCCCCGGTTACGATACGTCCTGCGGCATAAGGGAGATGTGCATCATCGTGGACGACCGTGGCGGCATTGCCACCCAGTTCGAGGCAGACTCTTTTTCTGCCTGCCAGTTGTTTCAGGCGCCATCCCACTTCGGGGCTCCCGGTAAATGATAGGAGGGCAATACGGTCATCAGACACCAGCGGCTCAATCCTGGGCCCGGGACACGGCACAACGCTTAGCGCTTCCCCGGGAAAACCCGCAGCGAGCGCCATCTCGCCGAGCATCAGTGTAGTGAGCGGCGTTGAAGATGCAGGTTTGATTATGATGGAATTCCCTGCCGCTATTGCCGGACCCAGTTTATGGCAGGCCAGGTTGAGGGGAAAATTAAAAGGGATAATTCCCAGGACTGGTCCCAGGGGGAAGCGCCTGGTAACAGCTATCCTGCCCTCGCTTTCAGCAGACCAGTCCAGGGGGATGACTTCTCCTCCGATCCGTTTCGCCTCCTCCGCCGATACGCGGAGCGTTGAGATGGCCCGCAGGACCTCGCTCGATGCAAATGAACAGGTCTTGCCTCCTTCCAGCACCATGGTCTCCGCAAGCTCGTCGGATCTCTCCTTAACCTCATCGGCCAGACGGGTCAGGATATCGGCCTTCCGGTATCCGGAGAGTTCCCGCGTGATTTCAAACCCACGGACGGCACAAACGAGCGCCTCTTCCAGGTCTTCCCGGCCGGCCTGGTATATCCTGCCTGCGACTTCCCCGGTATGGGGAAATATTATATCGACACGCTCATTACTCCGTCGCCAGTTCCCGCCAACTAAGAATTCATGATCCTTCATCGACTCCTCCTTTTTTCTCTTCCCTTCCGTTCCTATTATACCCTTTCGGCTTCAGCGCTGATATTTTCACTGGGCAGGAACTGACGAGCCTCTTCCGTCAAAAACTACTTTGTCACGGCGGGACAATAATATTGAAATACGTACATGCCCGCGTTCGGGTGTACCATCAACGGGGGATTTGGGTGAAAGAAGTCACCAGCAGTTACAGTTCCAAAGAGATTGAGGAATCTATCCAGCGTTTCTGGAATAAAGAGCGGATCTATGAAAAAACAAAAGAACTCCATAAAGAGGGCGAAGATTACTTTTTCGTAGATGGCCCTCCCTATACGACCGGGCATATCCACCTGGGGACTGCATGGAACAAGATCATCAAGGATTCCGTGCTCCGCTATACCCGTATGTGCGGGAGAAATGTCATCGCCCGGGCAGGATATGACATGCATGGCCTCCCCATTGAGGTACAGGTAGAGCAGCAGCTTGGGTTTGCCTCAAAAAAAGATATCGAGAGTTACGGCATAGATAAATTCATCGAAAACTGCCGCGATTTCGCAGGTAAAAACA
>DATKYO010000018.1:0-18866 GCA_035528475.1 Methanoregulaceae archaeon
ATGCAACTGCGTAAAACATTGAACAAGTGCTGAATGGGTTGGAGAGATATCCAGCGAATAGAAGTTGTAGATGTAGACGTGTCTTCCATCAGATCTGAGTGATCCTGCCACTGCAGCAATCAGTGCTTCGTCTTTTAACGAGAATTCCCTGCCTTTCATTACATAGTCGGTTTTGAAATAGCCTGCGATGTCAGCAGTTGCACCTACAAGTCCCGCTACCGCGGGTAATGCTGATATAGCGGTTCCCATGAGGGGTAATAGCAGTGGAAAGGCAGCAAGCATAGCGACACGTTCCTTTGCCAGTTCAGAAATTTCGTATTTTTCGGATATCGGGGGGATCTCGCCCAGAATTTTATTGTTGGTGTTGATTTGTGCATTGATCCATGTATCGAACAGCTTACACTGTGTTGAGACTTCGATCAAGGGGACATCATCAACGGCATAGTTCAACTGGTTCACGATCAGGATCCGTGTATCGTCTGCCAAATCCTCAATTACCCCCAATCGCTCTGTAATGTGTGATGATGCCTGTTTCAGTGAGTGATATCCCACGAGCTCGGCGACGTATCCCGACGATTCACCGATATCTGTTTTGCCTTCGAGGGGTTTAGTCTCGGGTTTCGGAACAATTTTTGTAATAAGTTCGCTCTGGGCTTTCATCTGCTCCAGGAGTTCATTTTTACGAAGCCTTTCCAGTTCCTGTGTTGCCTTGATCTTATCGCGTTCAGTTTCGGCCTTCTGTTTCTCAATTTCTAATTGCAGTGTGGCACGTTCTTTTTCAAGTTCCAGTTTCTTTTTCTCCAGTTCAAATTCAGCCTTCTTTTGTGCGAGTTCATCATCCATTCCTGGAATAGTAATCCCTCCTTTGTTACCGGTGTATGTCGGAATTGCACTCTGTGGTAAAAAGCATTGTGTGATGGAAAATGATGATAATGAGAATTTATTTCAAAGAAACTCGCGGAAACAAAATTTCATATCATACTTAACAACAGATTTTTTTTAGTTGGTATAGCCGAACCATAACGGGGCCGAAAGATCCATTCCCGGGTAACCGCCAGAAGGAAAAAAAGTTTAAAAATCAGATATACCTCGCCTTCTTCGACAGCTTCTCCGGCGTATACAGCGGACGGAACGGCATGCCCTTTGTCTCCTCTTTTACCACCGAGATAAGGCCTGTGGGGGTGAACTTCTCCTTGTACGGCTTTTTGGGTGCAGACTTCGCCCGGATGGTGACGGTGAGCGTCCCAGCTTCCACTTCTTCGTCACCGATGACCACCACGTACGGCACCCAGTCCATGCCAGCTTCCCTGACTTTCTTCCCGACACTCTCGTCGCGGTCATCGAGGTCTGTCCGGATCTGGGCAATGTTCAGGAGGTGGGAGATTTTTGCCGCAAACTCGACATGCCGTTCTGCCACCGGGATGATCCGCACTTGGGTAGGGGAAAGCCAGGTTGGGAAGTGGGCGACGTCCTGGTTGGCAGTATTTTCGAGGATTGCACAGATGACCCGCTCCACGCTCCCGGTAGGTGAGCAGTGCAGGATTGGCGGGAAGACTTCTTCGCCGTCCTTGTGGTACTTGATATCGAACCTCTTCGAGCTCTCCACGTCGATCTGCACAGTGGGATTTTCTATGGGTCGCCCCTGCCCGTCGATTGCTGCAAGATCGACTTTTGCCACCCAGTAATGCACACGGTCGGAGAGGATCTCGATTAACATGGGGACGGCGGAGTCTGCCACCATCTTCTTCACCCAGTCTTCGTGCTCTTCATAGAAGTCCCGGGTGGAGCGGAACACGCCCACCAGGTGGGTGCCGAAGTCCCTGCCGGTTTCCCATCCCATTGCCAGCTGCTCCTCGAAGGATTGCAATGCCTCGGGCATATCTGTGCACAGGGTGTGCATGTCCGGCATGGTGAAGGCCCGCAGCCGCTTGAGGCCGATGACTTCCCCTTTCTGCTCGTGGCGGAAGGAGTAGGTGGAGAGTTCGTACATCTTCATGGGGAGCGTATTTGGCGAGATGTGCATGTCCCGCATGATCGAGAACATGCCGAAGCATGCTGCAAACCGGAGCATCATGTTCCGGTTGCCGCTCTTGAACCGGTACTGGCGCTCGCCGAACTTGTCGGCATGCTCAAAGATCGCCTGGTCGCCAAGGTCGTACATAACCGGGGTCTCCACCGGCGTGGCGCCATAGGGGAGGACCAGCGTGAGCACGTAGTCTGCCAGGAGGTCTCGTATCAGTTTCCCCCTTGGCATCCAGCGGAGGTGGCCCACGTCGGATACCGGCTCGTAGTCGACCAGTTCCTTGGACCGCATCAGGTTCACGTGGATGGGCTCTCCGCCCGCCGAACCCGCTTCACCCATTTCCTTTCTCACCAGCCGCCCGAACGGGGAGTCGTCCATGTACTCCGATACGGGGTGCTCTTTCCCGTCCGGGGTCATCACGAAGAACTGGTGCTCAACTACCTTCTTCTCCGGCTTTCCTCCCTCTTCGGAGGGGACGATTGTCTTGGAGAGCTCGGATAAGGGGTGGCCCTTGCAGGAGAGGCGGAATGCCTTGTACCAGCCGAAGGGGGCCCTTTTCACGGTGTATCGCTCCTCTTTCAGGGCAGATTCCATTGCTTTCAACGCCCGCACCGCGGCATCGGGCCGGGCCAGGTCACTTGAAAGGTGGGCGTAAGGATACACCACGATATTTTCAATGGAAAGTTGGTCGGCGGTTTTCTTGATCTCCGCCACCGCCTGGGCCACTACGCCGTCCAGGTCGTCTTCGTCCACTGATTCCACGGCACAGAAGACTGTCAGGGCCTCCTGGGCCGAGTCTTTGAGAGCCTCAGTCTCCTCGGCCATGCCGGTCTTTTTCTTGGCCTCGTATTCAATAAAATCAGAATGAATGAGTAAAAGTCGCATTTTTCATCTCCGTATCCGTGCGTCCGTTCGCATAAATTGTGCGTTCATCGGGTATATATCCATTTAAATTTCCCGGGGATTTTCGTGGTAGCGGGACAGCGTGGCCTGTCGCTGGTCCATATACTTGGCATCGGCCTTTTTGTTGTAGGGCTTCTCCACTCGCTCGGTGGTGTAGAAGACCAGCTGCCCTACCGGCATCCCGGCATACATCTTCACCGGCCGCTGGTTCACATTGCACATCTCCAGCGTGATGGACCCCCGGAAGCCGGCATCGATCCATCCCCCGGTCTGGTGGAGTTCAATCCCCAGCCTGGCGATGCTGCTCTTTCCCTCGATGCTGGCCACGATGTTGTCAGGAAGCTCCACGACTTCCAGGGTCTCGGCCAGCATGAACTGTCCGGGTTTCAGGACCACGGATTCGGCATGCATGTCACGGGTCTTTGCAGATACGGTCTCCTGGTTATAGGGGTCGATGACCTCATCCCCTTCCTCATACCAGAGAAAATGGTTGCCCAGGCGTATGTCCAGCGAGTTGGGCTGCACCAGCGCCGGATCAAAGGGCTCAATTCGTAAATACCCCCTTTCCACCCTGTCCAGTATCTGCCAGTCAACGAGGATCATTACGATAATAATGGGAAAGGGATGGTATTAGGACTTCTCCTAAGATGGTGGAAAGTTCTTTCTACCAGTTTTCGGATCGTGAATCCACTCAATAGAATATACCTGAATTTTACATTCCGGAATCTTAAAGATGGCGAATAGTCAGCGCGATTTAGCCATCCGGTGCTTTTCAAGCTTCCCTGCATGGTACACCATTACCATGACCGGCTCTCCCCGCAAAAACCTCCGCATCTGGCGGTCATACACTTTCTGCACGTGTTTGAGGCCATGTTTTGTAAAATACTGCTGTATACATTCGAGGAAGGAGATTTCGTGGGTAAGAAACGCATTTTCATACTCCTTTGTCTCCCGGGCCAGCGCAAGACATTCGTCATCGGGAATTTCATGATGATAATCCCCATGTTCGCCGAGGCCGGAGATCTGCCGCCAGTCCACTTTCCCGTCCTCATCGGATTCCCTGTGGAGCATGTAAGGGTAAATGCGGCAGATCGAAAATCTCCTTTCATAGATCCGGCAACGGCCCTCCTCCAGAAACCAGCACGACCCTGCGTCGTCGTCCTTCGTCCGCAATGAATAGCCGGAGACATAGAACGTGCCGTTCTGGTCGCAGAACTCAGGATCCGGAGCCGGTTCAAGTGCAGTGGGATCAATTGATTTTAACGTGTCCACATCACGATCGAGAAGGAATACGTGCCCGTTGAACGAACGTGTGCAGCATTTCGCACAGTGGTCGCACCGGAACCCAACCTCCCTGATCACACCGGCGAGGCGTTTTGCCGGATACTCAAAAAGGGCATTTCGTTCCTGCGTCAGCGCGACGATTCGGTAGGGGATAGGAGTGAGGGAGATAATGACCACTGTCCGGACGGTGTATGAACGTATCGTGGCATTATGTATTGTATTTTCGGGAGGGGGAACTTGTTGATTTATGCAGAAGGGGAAGGGAGAGAGGTATCAACACCGGTGATCTCGCTTAAGTATACGCCGGAACCGACCCACCACTCCTCGTCGACCGGGAGAACATAGCCGATCTTCTGCTCCAGTCGGTTCTCCTTATCAGGGTTTGGCCATACAAAGACCACGAACCCGCCGCCGGCATCCGCCGTCTCTGATAGTGCCCTGATAATGTCCATCCCGAACGGGCCTCTCTTATCGATCAGGTTCTTTCCTATTGAGTCCGGCAGGTAGGGGTGGGCGAGAAGGGTCCCGTCATATCTATAGGCATAAAGGTAGTGCCCGACGGAATCGATAAATTTCCCTGAACGGTTCGATATCTCTGCAAATGCAACTTCACTTCCCGAGGAACGGCCGAATTCCACACCCTCCTCCACCAGCGCAATCATCTCGGTGACCGGCACAGGGTAGGTGCCCGTGCCATCAGCGGGAAGGTCGGAGAAGTAGATCCCGGACCCGATCCACCACCTCTCGTTTACAGAGTATGAATACCCGATCTTGGGCACATAGGAATCCCTGGCCTTCTCGTCGATAACACCGCTTGTCGGTTCCGGATACAGGTAGGCAGAATACCCTCCCCCTTCCGATGCAGCATATGAGGCAATCCGGATCACCGGAAGACCGCGTATATCAGTCCAGTTCATCCGGTCAGTACCCATCTTGTCCGCTTCATACGGGTGAGCGAGGAGCGTACCGTTGAAATCATATGCATAAATGTAGAGATCACCGCGTGAAAACAGCCCGGATTTATCTGAAAACTCTTCAAGCGCCGCTTCCTCTCCGGCAACTTCCGCATAGGCCGCGCCCGCCTGGACAAAATCTGCAAGATCGCCTGGATTTACAGTCTCTGGCCGGCTCTCCACCGGAGAAGGTGTGCTGCACCCGGAAAAAAGGAGTGCAATAAGGAGAAAAATTCCGCATACACCTAAGGTCTGCAATTTTTGCATAGTGTCAGGTTCGGGAATAAATTACATAAATGCAACGATATATGCGAAAATAATTCTCTTCCGGCCTCTTATGCGTCGGGAAAATACGAGTTCTTCACTTGTCCCCGCTTTCATCAGGAATATCCTCGCGGGAAAAGTTTTCCGGGTTGATGTGCCATTCTGACCGCCGCATCAGGCCATGCAGTGTGCTGGCCTCCCGCGCTGTCAACCGGGCCCGCCCGAGTATTCTCCGCATCATCAGCAGGGTATTCTCCCTTTTAAAGTCGGGGTGGTTGATCTGGTCCAGGTAACTGTCGATATGGCGGTAAAGGTAATCCATCTCCTCCCTGGAGGCCAGAAGATATTCACCGCGTGGCAGGCGGGCGAGTGCATAACAGACAATTGCCACGGCATGGGAAAGGTTCAGGATAGGATATTCTGGCGCAGTGGGAATGGTGCAGATCACATCGCTTCGCCGGACTTCCTTGTTGTTCAGGCCCCAGTTCTCTCTCCCGAACAGGATGGATATCCTCCCGTTGATGTCGCATACAAGGTCCCGGATCTCTTCAGGGGTGTAATAGGGCATCCGCATCGAGTGGCAGACCGACTTGCTCACTTCCCCCGTGGTGGCAATGACCATGTCGCTTCGTGAAAAAATCTCATCCAGGCTGGTCCGCTCGGCGTTACGGAGTACATCCTGGGCATGGGCCGCCCGGGCCTCGCCTTCTTCCCCAATCTTGCATGGATCCACCAGCACGAGCCGGGAGAACCCGAAGTTCTTCATAACCCGTGCGGTAAATCCCACGTTTCCATCGTAAAGAGGGCTTACAAGGACGATATCAATCCGGGGCATAAGGCATAAACGGTTAATACTGCACCGCTCTGACGGTGGCCTTCAGGACATCGATTCCCTGCTCATAGATGGCATTGCCCACCACGATGGTGTCGGCATAGCGTGCCATCTCTGCCGCTTTTTCGGGGGAATTAATGCCGCCGCCATAGTAGAGGACGGCAGAGTCCAGAGCCCGCGAAGCAGATTCCACAATAGCAGGATCGCCATATGTGCCGCTATACTCGATGTAGATGATAGGAAAGTGGAAGTACTGCTCGGCAATACGGGAATAGGCCGCCACCTCGTCCGGCGAGAGGCTGCATTCCGCCCGGGTGACCTTTGCGACAGCGGATTCGGGGTTTAAGACGATGTAGGCCTCCGGCACAACTTTGTCCCACTCCACGTCCTGCTGCATCACCCAGTCCCTGTGTTTGCCGACGATCCATCGGACATCAGAGGTGTTGAGCACGCTGGGGACAAAGAGGAGGTCCACACCGTCAAAGATTACGGCCTCCGGTCCTGCCGGCTCGACTACCAGTGGCAACCCGTAGGCTTTCACCTGGTGAAGCAACTGCTCCATGTTCTCCTGGGTCACATTCAGGGTGCCCGAGAGCATCAGGGCATCGGTGCCGCTGGTTACCACGTCTACGATCTCATCTGCTGAAAGGTTTTTGTCAGGGTCCAGTTTGGTAACATGAACCCAGTTTCTCCATTTGGTCTGCATCCTCCCCTCCCGATATTCTATAGTATTTGTCACCGGGTGCTATTTTCATTTTCCCGGTAGGTTCGCTGGTACTCTCTCACCTTCTCTGCCGGGATCCCCGACAGGCGGGCAATTTTCTCTGGATCCGATTCTGCCAGTTGTGAAGGCTCGATAATGCCTGCCTGTGAGAGTCTTACCACGATTGCTTCGCCCACGCCCCGGATGGCCAGGAGGCCTGCATTGCCCTTCTCCACCCGGGTTCTGGAATATTTCGGTCCTGCCGGTCTGTTCAGGGCTTTTGCCACCATCTCCACATGGCGGTACACTGTATCCGGGCTCACCCCGGAAATGGCTGAGATATAGACGTACGGATTGTCAAGAAAATCCGAGGGCCCGATAATCCCTGCCTTCTGGTATTTTTTCAGGCTCACTGCAGGTATACCGATCTCTCTCAATTCCCGCTCAGCAGAGAGCTTCCTGGCTTCGGATAGGAGAATACTGGCTTCCTTCTCGCCTACACCCATGGTTTTTAAGATTTTTTCATCAGTGTGGGAGAGGTCCGTGACATCATTAATCCCGACCTCATGCATTTTCCGGATAACCGAGGCCGGACTTCTGCCTCTCCGCGGGGGGAGATACTTTCTCACGAACTTCCGGCAGTCTGATCTCCTGCGCAGCAGGTCGAGCACGTCCTCGGCTTCGTCTACAAGTTTTCGGGCAGATTCAGGCGTTATTCCAAGGACTGAGGAGATTTCCTCCGTCGGGGTGTGGACCAGTTCGTACACGGTATAGATGTGCCGCTCGATAAGCCGGGACATCATGGCCTCAGAGAGAGAGGGAATCAGTTTCAGGGTCTCCCTGTTGGAGGCAATATGGTGGCAGAGCGGACAGCCCAGATCCCAGGGCCTGGCGCCCTTCTTCACCAACCGGACATGGTGGAGATTGTGTATTTCGCATACATTCCCGACACGGACCGCAAACCCCCACGCGGTCATGGGGAGACTGATATTGAATCCGCAGTCGGGGTAGCTGGTGCAGCCGATGAACTGGGTCTGTCCCCGCATGTGCCTGATACGCAGGTCATGGCCGCATACAGGGCAGGGGCCGAGTGTCAGTTCCTCGGCAGTCTGCTCCATTATCTCGGCCCCGATCTCCTGTTCGTGCTGCTCCAGCTGGTCAAAAATTGTATGCAGCATTTCCCTGGACTCGGTGACCACATCATCACTGCCCCTCTCTTTTTCCCTGATCTGCTGCATATGGGATTCCAGGGTCTGGGTCATGATAGGCCTGGTAATGGTATCGGCATGGTTCTCCAGGGAATCGATGACCGACCTTCCTACAAGTGTAGGGCGAAGGGGAGTCCCTTCCACGTATTTGCGGGAGATAAGTTTCTGGATTACTTCATGTCTGGTGCTCTTGGTGCCAAGCCCGAGCTCCTCCATCTTCTGGATGAGTTTGCTCTGGCTGTACCGTGGCGGAGGCTGGGTCTCTTTCTCTTCGAGTGTCACATCATTCAGGGGAAGACGTTCCCCTGCCTTCATTCCCGGGAGCATGTATTCGGTAACCTTGCTGTATGGATAGACCCTGCGCCAGCCGGGCTCGGTCAGGCGGCCCCCTGTTGCGGTATATGGTTCGCCACCGGCATCGAAGTTGACTTTCATGGTCAGCCAGCGGGCATCGGGGCTTAAGGTGGCAAGAAATCGTCTCACTACAAGTTCATAGATCTTCCATCGTTCCTCTCCAAGCTCCTGGCGGCTGGCGGCAGAGGCAGGGTGGATTGGGGGGTGATCGGTGCTCGATTTCTTGCCTCTGGTGGGAACCTTCCTGCGATTTGCCATTACCCATTCCACATCTTCCCTGAATTCCGATTTTTTCAGCGATTGCAGCAGACCTGATAAGTTCAGGCTTGGAGGATAGACCGTATTGTCTGTCCGGGGGTAGGAGATGTACCCGTTCATATACAGGTCTTCTGCCAGCCGCATGGCCCTGGCTGCCGGGAAACCGAGCCTTGCCACGGCCACGATGAACGCAGTGGTGTCGAACGGGGTGGGAGCCCTGTCGACTTTACTGCCCTCTTTTACTTCGGTGACCACCAGGGGCTCTTTTGTATTGTCCCTGGCAGTAAGTGCCTCTTTTTGGCTGGTAAACCTGGAAGTCGTATGCCTGGCTTCTATGATTTCTGTGTCCTTTTCGGTCTCCAGGGACAGCTGCCAGTACTTCTCCGGGACGAAGGCCTCGATATCTTTTTCCCGATCCACGATCATGGCCAGCGTGGGGCTCTGCACCCTGCCTACCGAGAGGATATTCCCTCCGCCCCTGCGGGCTGCAAGGCTGATGAACCTGGTCAGCGACGCCCCCCACATCAGGTCAATCACCTGACGGGTCTCGCCTGCCGCTGCCAGGTCAAAATCGATCCCGGTGGGACGGGCAAATGCATTCGTAATTTCTTCGGGTGTGATGGCTGAAAACCGGGCCCTGTCGATATTCACTTTGCGGTTTACTGCATGGATGAGCTCATAGGCCTCTTTTGCGATAAGTTCCCCCTCTGCATCAAAATCGGTAGCGATCGTGACCCGGTCAGACTTCTTTGCCAGTTTCTGGATGAGGTTGACGATTTTTCTTTCGGTCGGGATCTTCACCATGTCGGCATCGATGAGGCTTCGGGGAGGTCGCTCCTCGCTCCTCCAGTTTGAATAGCCCTTGACAAAATCTACCTCAACCACGTGGCCCCGCAGGCCTACAACTGCCTTTTCGTCAAAATGATAACTGGAGATGCCCCCATCACGGGCTACCCTCACTTTCTCTTTCCCGGCCAGGATACCGGCTATTCTCTGTGCCGATATGTTCTTTTCAGCAACAATCAGGTGCATAGGCGTTCACGTACCCCCTTTTGGGAGCATCTCCCGCAGGCGTCTGTTCACGTCGCCCGGATCCACCCTGCCGCGGGTTTTCCTCATCACCTGGCCTACAAGGAAATTCAATGCCTCTTTCCGGCCGCAGCGATAGTCTTCCACTGCCTGCGGCTGTTCTCCGATTACTTCGTTAATCACCGCATCCAGGCCTTCATCGCCTGCTTTGGCCAGGTTGAGGCGGGTCACACAGGCAGACGGCGCTTCACATGTACAGCCTTCTTTTAACTGGTCCAAAATAAACCGGAGAACCTCCACCCCGCTCTTGTCGGTGATTACGTTCTCCCGGAGCAGTTCCAGGAGTTCGATAAAATGCGATGGCGACATATCCACAATGCTGATATCCCTGTAATTGAGCTCCCCGAGAAGCGTATCTGCCACCCACGTGGCCGCCAGCTGGTTGTCCACATCCGCCACTTTTTCATAAAACACTGCCAGGCGGAGATCCCCGGTGAGCGTGCGGGCATGGTTGGGAGAACATCCGTACTGGTCCATGAATCGTGCCCTTCGAGCGTCCGGAAGCTCGGGAAGTTCGATGTGGTCACACCACTCACAAACCCGGAGAGGCTTGAGATCAGGTTCCGGGAAATAGCGATAGTCCTGCTCCATCTCCTTGCTTCTGGATGAGGTGGTGATCCCCCTTGTCTCCACGAAATGGCGGGTCGTTGATTCGAGTTTTTGTTTTCTCCGTATCAGATTCTTCTGGCGGGTGATTTCAAACGTAAGGGCCTTTTCAACACCCTTGTATGATGAAATATTTTTTATCTCAACTCTTCCCCGTTCTTCCAGGCCCTTTCCATGTTTTTCAAACCAGCCCTTCGGCTGGATCGAGATGTTTGCGTCAACCCGGAGCGACCCCTCTTTCTCGCTGTCAAAGACCCCCAGGTATTCCAGTGTTGCCCGGAGTTTGTTTAAGAATCTCCTGGCCTCTTTCGGGGATCGGAGGTCTGGCTCTGTCACCATCTCGATTAAGGGGATCCCAGCCCTGTTGTAGTCCACAAGGGTGTATTTGGGCCGGTCGGTTCCACCCTTGTGCACCAGCCTTCCCGGGTCCTCCTCCATGTGCACCCTGGTGATCCTGACCTTCTTGTCCCCCTCGTCGCCTTCTATCTCAAGCACGCCCTCTACGGCCAGGGGCTTGTCATATTGGGTGATCTGGAATCCCTTGTCCAGGTCAGGATAGAAATAGTTTTTACGGGAAAATTCCGATTCTTCCAGTACACGGCAGTTGAGGGCTTTTGCCACCTTTAATGCGTATTCCACAGCTTTCTTATTGACACGTGGAAGAGAGCCGGGCAGTCCCATGCAGATCGGGCAGACATGGGTGTTGGGGTCATCATCACGGTAGTCGGTGGAGCATCCGCAGAAGAGCTTTGTGCGGGTGTCCAGCTGGCAATGGACTTCGAGGCCTATAATGACCTCGTCTTCTTCGGAGGGGATATCCGGATCAGGGATTTTACCTGCCGTTTTATGCAGGGATGCAGGGCTCATGCCGACACCCCCTGTTCATATGCATACGCTACATCGATCACCTGCTCGTCGCCGCACCAGCGGCCCATGATCTGGAGGCCTGCCGGCATACCATCCACAGTCCCGCAGGGCACGGAGATGGCAGGGACGCCTGCCAGGTTGGCAGGTACGGTGAGGATGTCGGAAAGATACATGGAGAGGGGATCGCTCTTCTCCCCAAGGAGGAAGGCGATGGTTGGCATAGTGGGGCCGGCCAGGACGTCGACCTCGCAAAAAAGCCGGTGGAAATCGTTTCTGACGTTCTGGCGGGCGGTCTGGGCCTTGGCATAATATTTTCCGTAATAGCCGGAGGATAGGGCGAATGTGCCGAGCATTATCCTTCTCCTTACCTCTTTACCGAACCCCTCGCGCCTCCGCTCCTGGAACGAGTCGTGCCACTGCTTTTTTGGTTCGGCAGGGGGTCCATACCTGACCCCGTCGAAACGGGCCAGGTTGGAGCTGGCCTCACTGGTACAGGTGACATAGTATGCTGCCAGGGCATAGGTCATGCTGGGCATCCGGCAGGTAATGATCTCGGCACCCCGTCGCTCCAGGAGGGAGATGGCTTCCCATACCGTGGATGCCACCCGGGCGTCCACTCCCTCGCCAAAGTATTCCTCTGGCACGCCGATCTTGAGGCCATGGATATCAGGGTCGGGTTTGTGGCAGTAAGGGCAGTTGATTGATGTGGAGTCCCGGGGATCATGGGCGGTGAGGATCTCCATCAAAAGCGAGATATCAGAGACATTCCTGGCCATGGGTCCGATCTGTTCCAGTGAATTGGCATAGGCCACAAGTCCGTAGCGGGAGATCCTGCCATAGGTTGGTTTCATTCCAACAATTCCACAGAATGCAGAGGGGCAGCGAATAGAGCCGCCGGTATCGGTGCCAAGCGCCATACGCACCATGCCCGAGGCAACCGCTGCGGCACTTCCTCCTGATGATCCCCCGGGAACCCTGCCTGTATCTGCCGGGTTGAGGGTGGGCCCGAACGCGGAATTCTCGGTTGTTGTGCCCATACCGAACTCATCCATGTTGGTTTTTCCCACAATAGCCGCTCCATCGGCCTTCAGGAGCTCGACTACATGGGCATCATAGGGGGGGATATACCCTTCCAGTATTCTGGACCCGCACGTGGTGGGGATTCCCCTGGTGGAGATATTGTCCTTGACTGCCACGGCTTCCCCGGAGAGCCTGCCTTCTCCGTATTCAGCATCAGGGATGCGGGTTATAAAGGCGTGGTAAGGGTCAGGCGCAGAAAAGTGCAGTCTTCCCACTACATCACCCTCGGCGCCCTGAAAAAACCGTCTTCTTTTTCCCCGGCGTTACAAAGCACTTCTTCCTGGGGCAGCGACGGTGTTACAACGTCTTCACGGAACACATTATAAAGATCTGTCTCTTTGGTTGCCTCTGCCTCGACCTGGTCAAGTATATCAAAATAGTCCAGGATATCGTTGAACTGGACGGTGAATTCGTCCAGTTCTTCCCCGGAAATCCCGATGTCGGCAAGTTCTGCGATATGTTTAACGTCCCTCTCTGATATCATATTTTTCGCCAACCAAACTGATTTATGTAGTCTTGTACCGCTTTTTTATAACCATTGTGACGTGCCAGCTTCCGGATGATCTTCCATATCCCGCTTCCGTATTGCATGGCTTTTTTGTCGTACCATGCGATTTCAGGGGGGATATGGCGTTCGGCTACCTCGCGAAGGGGGTACTTGCGCACCCCTGATCGCACCAGGTCCCCTGCCGGTATTGCCCGGGCAGCGCGCACTACCCGCACATCCAGGTACGGGAGTGAGAAGTAGATTCCATGAAGGGCGGCCACAGCTTGGTCCCGGTCACCCTGCCGCCGAAGCGATGCAAAGTCCCTTGCCCGAAGTGCTCCGGGATCTGCAACATCCAGGTAGCGGGCATAGCCGCCGAAGAGTTCGTCGGCGCCCTGGCCGGTAAGCACCTGCCGAAAACCCTGTTCACCTGCCCACCGGGTGATGAAGTACTGGGATGCGGCGATTGAGACCTCAACCGGATTGACAACAGGTATCACCGGCACCACTTCTGCCAGCGCTTCCTCCACATCCCGCTCCCTGACGACCACGTACTCGCACGGGAGCTCCATCAGGCCGGCTGCGTGCCGTGCCCGGGCGAGGTCGTGACATCCTTCCATCCCCATGGCCACGCAGGGCCTTCCGGCCAGTTTGGCCACCAGAGCTGAGTCCACCCCGCCGGAGAGGGCGCAGGCGGCATCATCACCGGACCGGAGCCGTACGGCGGTGATAATGGACGCCTCAAGATCCATGTCCGGTGGTTCGGGATGTATTTTGCCGACAATGCGGCCATCGCAGGCAACGGTCCCGGGATTGCACTCCCCGGGCATGATCCCATAAAGATCGCGGGCTATGCAGTTGTCCCACGAGATGAGAAACTCTCCACCCAACCGGGAGATCTCGCCGGGGTTGCGGCTCACCAGATCTTCAACCTGCTGTGATGCGAGTACGGTCCCTTCGCATTCCACCCAACCCCGGATAGTCATCATTGATCAGATCTCCATGTCCTGCATACAATGCATTATACTAAAAGAGTTTTAGCACAAAGAGGGTATGGGGTTCTCTCCACTCATTCGGCTGCCTGTTGCAGCTCTTTTAAGCGGGCAACCATGCTTTCCAGTGTCCTGGCTGCATTCTCACCGCTGACTGAAGGATCCTTGTACCGGGTAAACCTGTCGCAGGGAAGTTCCTCACATTGACCGCAGTTGGCGATCTTCTTCTCCTCCACGCAGCACTCGTAGACCGGGCAGCGGTCAATTCCCACGAAAGCCACCCAGAACGGAACCCCCTTCACCGCCCGGCATCCCTGGCATTCCACCTGGTAATGGTCGCATTCGCGGCATATCATGCCGCAGACCATCACTTCGTCCTTTTCATCAACGGGTTGCATATACCCACACGGGTTTGTAAAGGATATAAATGAATGCCGACAGGTGAAAAAGTGTGCACAACAGGGTATGATTTTTCACTGCACCGGAACAAAAGGATATATTGTCTTTTCCGTGAATGATTTTTCGGATAACTGACATGACCGCCTCCCCTGCCTTGTGGATGATCTTTAATGCTGGAAATTTCCGAAGTATCTGAATTCGGCTACCAGGACCACGGAAACGGTGTTGCCTGGTATTCCCTGGAAGAAGAAGATCTCTTTGACATGCTTGAGTCGTCAGCGGAGGGACTGTCATCTGTAGAGGCTGTGTTACGACTTTCCGAGTTCGGACCAAACACCCTCCCTGTAAGGGAGCCACCGGGGATCGCACTGGTCTTCCTCCGCCAGTTCAAAAGTCCGCTGATTTATATCCTTATTATCGCCGCCCTCATATCCGTCCTTATAGGGGATGCCCGGGATGCCATCTTCATCTCTGCAGTGGTGATCTTAAACGCCCTTATCGGCACGGTCCAGGAATGGAAGGCCGAACAGAGTGCAAGCCAGCTCCAGAAGATCCTTGAGATCCGGGCCATGGTCAGAAGGGATAAAACGGAGGTAAATATTCCTGCAGGCGAGATAGTCCCGGGAGACATCGTTTTTCTGGACTCCGGTTCCAGGATCCCTGCCGACATACGGCTTCTCCACGCGGCCCGGCTCGTTGCCGACGAATCGCTTTTGACCGGGGAATCTGCAGGTGTGGAAAAACAGGTGATCCTTTTACCGCAAAAGATCCCCATAAATCTCCGTCGGAACATGGCATTTGCCGGTACCACCGCCCTGAGCGGGAGGGGAATCGGGATTGCGGTAGCCACCGGGCTACGGACAGAAGTTGGTACAATAGCCCGGGCGGTGTCGGTCACCGAACCTGCCAAGCCCCCGCTCCTCATCCGTATGGAGAGTTTTTCCCGGCTTATCGGTCTTTTTGTAGTTGTCGCCAGCGTGATGCTTGGCATTATTTTACTCTACCAGGGAATTCCCCTGTTAGAGGTCTTCTTCCTTGCAGTGGCTCTCTCGGTCTCGGCCATCCCCGAGGGACTTCCCGTAGGTGTAACCGTGGCCCTCTCTATTGCGGCATCCCGGATGGCCGGCAGGAATGTAATTGTGAGAAAGTTATCGGCGGTGGAAAGCCTTGGGAGCTGCACCACTATTGCTACCGATAAGACAGGCACCCTCACGGTAAACCAGCAGACAGCCAGGGAAATTCGTCTCCCCTCAGGCAGATCTCTAAACGTAACCGGAACCGGTTACAACGGGGAGGGGAGTGTTCTGGACGTGAAGGGCGAGGTGCCGGGTGAATCGGATCGATTATCTACAATAGCACTGGCCCGTGCAGCGGCGATCTGCAATGAAGGCGGGCTGTTTTCGGAACCTGATGGTAATTGGGTATATCAGGGAGATTCCATGGACGTGGCCCTGCTGGGTCTTGCCTATAAGGCCGGCCTGAATCCCGATCATGTGAAGAATGAGGTTGTGGTGCTGGAAGAGGTTCCATATGAGCCGGAACGCCGGTATGCGGCGGTGTATTACAAGGAAAGCGGCCACATCCGGATTGCGGTGAAAGGTGCCGCCGAGACGGTCCTGCCATTCTGCTCTGATGCCGTACCCGCCAATTTTGCGGTCATGCTTGATGATCTCACCGGACAGGGGTTTCGTGTGCTGGCGGTGGCGGAAGGGGAAGTGGAGGAAATGCCGACCCTTTTCGAACTGGAATCATCCAGGCCTCGGCTTCGTTTTCTGGGCCTGGTGGGATTTATCGATCCCATTCGTCCTGATGTACCGGATGCCATCCGGAAATGCGGGCAGGCGGGAATCCGGGTGGTAATGATAACCGGGGATCATCCGGCAACGGCCCTGTCTATTGCCAGGAAACTAAAAATAGCCAGCACGGAAGATGAAGTGATGAACGGCGTGGATTTCGAAGCTCTTGGTTCTCCGGATGTTCCCCGGTATTATGAGGAGATCGCGAGTGCCAGTGTCTTTGCCCGGGTGACACCCGTCCAGAAACTCAAAATTGTTGACGCCCTTGTCAGGATGGGCGATTACGTGGCGGTAACCGGCGACGGAGTGAACGATGCCCCTGCCCTGAAGCGGGCCAACATCGGGGTGGCAATGGGTTCGGGGACCGATGTCACTAAGGAGACGGCATCGATGATTATCACCGATGACAACTTCTCCTCTATCGTTGCCGGTGTGGAGGAAGGCCGGTTCGCATATGATAATATCAGGAAGGTGACCTATCTTCTTGTCTCTACTGGCTTTGCCGAGGTAGTACTCTTTACCCTGGCCCTGCTGGCCGGCCTGCCACTCCCTCTTCTGGCTGTCCAGCTCCTCTGGCTGAATCTGGTGACAAATGGCATCCAGGACGTGACTCTCGCGTTTGAGGCAGGAGAGCCCGGTACAATGAACAAAAAGCCCAGGCCCCCGAAAGAAGGGATTTTCAACTCGCTTATGGTCAGGGAAACCCTCGTTTCAGGCGTAGCTATAGGCCTGGTGGCGTTTCTGGCATGGTACATGCTGATCAACAATGGATGGGATGAAGATGCGGCTAGAAATATCATTGTCCTGCTCATGGTCCTCCTGGAAAACTTCCATGTGTTAAACTGCCGTTCCGAGTCCCGGTCGTTCTTTGCGATACCTGTCCGGAGCAATATCCTTCTCATCGGTGGGGTACTGGCTGCACAGGGCATTCACATCCTTTCCATGCACATTCCTGCCCTGCAGGATGTCCTCCAGATTGCCCCGGTCTCCTTCGCGGACTGGGGGATTCTCCTCCTGGCGGCGGCATCCATCCTGGGGGTGATGGAGGTATTTAAATTCATCAACCGGAGGAGCGGTTCCGATCTCCCGTATTAAACCGGCAGGTGTATTTTCGTATAAGGAAAGGCAGGCCCGGGTCACGTGTCCCGGGGACCGTGAAGCTTAATCCCTCTTCCGGTCAAACACCGCTTGCATGGTGCGGGTAGTTGCCGTCGATATCGGAGCAACGAATACAAGGGCGGCTTTCATCGATAAGGACGGCCGGATAACAGAGAAGATCGAGGGGCGTACTCCTGTGGGGGGAGGGGATCCCGCCATCATCATCGGGTTCCTGTCCGGGCTTATCAGCCGCCTTTCGGGCGGGAAACTGCCGGATGATATAGCCGGTATCGGGCTCTCGGTCGCAGGGCCGGTCGACATCCGCCACGGCGTACTGCTCAATCCGCCGAACATGCAGTTTCGGGATGTCCCCCTCACCGCCCCCCTCTCCCGTGAGTTTGGAGTCCCGGTGCATATGCTCAACGACTGCCATGCCGGCATTCTCGGGGAACTCTTGTTTGGGAAGGCGAAATGCAGGCAGGACGTGGTCTATATCACGATATCTACGGGAATCGGCAGCGGCGTGGTGTCAAACGGCAGGATCCTTCTCGGCCGGGCCGGAAATGCCGCGGAAATCGGTCATTTTCATGTCGACAGCACCTACGACCTTACCTGCGGATGCGGACATTCCGGCCACTGGGAAGGATATTCCTCGGGCCGGTATCTCCCCTGGTTCTTTTCGGAGTGGTGCCACTATCATGGACGGGCACACTGGGGCCCGTGCAAGGTAGAGGACATTTTTCTCTCGGCACGCGGAGGGGATGACGATGTGCTCCGCTTCATCGAGGAGCTGGCACGGATCAACGCCAGGGGGGTGTCTGACGTGATCGTCGCCTACGACCCTGAGCTAATCATCCTTGACGGGGGAGTGATGCTCGCCAATGCGGATCTTCTGCTCCAACCGATGATCGATGCCGTCGACCGGTACCTTGAATTGCCCGAAATTATCCTGACCGGGCTCAAGGGCGATGCACCGCTGCTCGGTGCCTCGGTGATTGCAGGGGGTTTCGAGATAGAATGCGGGAATTTTTCATAGGGGTCCGGTGAAAAACAGGATAAGCCGGGAAAAAACAGGTAGCAGAGCGAGGATCTCTATTCCACTTTCTTGTCCTTCAGATTCTTCCCCGCACCCCAGGCATCTCCTGCCTGTTCCCCCACTGTCCAGTACCGGTTGTCGGGCATGGTGAGCAGCAGCGGGTTAATCTTTTTTATGTCCGGTTTTCCGTCGGTCATGTATTGTTCTTCCGTGTGCGAGGCCACGATCTCCCCGACGAAGAATTCGTTGGTGGGGTGGTGCAGGTAACTTACCAGCCGGCATTCCAGGCAGAGGGGGCACTCCCTGATCATGGGGGCTGTCTTTAATTCCCCGTAGAATACATCAAAAAGCCCGGACTTGTCGTGGGTCTCGCCCGAGACCAGGCCGCAGTAATCCACCTTATCCATCATGGAGGCGGATGGAACGTTGATGGAGAACGTCTTGCTCTGCTTTATCGCGAACTGCGTGTAATGATGAGTGCCCACCCCGCACCCGATCAGGGGTGGGCTGGCATTTACACGGGTAACCCAGCCCAGGGCCATGAAGTTTGGTTTTCCCATCATCTCGGACCCGAGCAGGGTAACCGGCATGGGGTAGGTGAACACGTTCTTTCCGGCGCTTATCTTCTCCATGT
>DATKYO010000019.1:0-4623 GCA_035528475.1 Methanoregulaceae archaeon
ACACCATGATCACTTCGTTTTTGCTGCCGGTCCTGTATACCGACTTCGCCTTCCCGGAATAGAGCAGTTCACCGGATTTCACGATATTCCTTCTCCTTCTATTAGTTGTTGTTCGAGTCTCCTAATAAGTGATTCCAGCGAGGGCGGATACCAGCCTTTCTTTATATACTGAGGGTAGAGGCAGAGCCGTTCCCTGAGCGTGGAATCTCCAACGAGTCCCCGTAATTCATCTATCTGGGGCCATGGATGCTCGGGATTCACGTAATCGACAGTAAGTGGTGATACACCCCCCAGGTCGTCCACCCCGCAGGAGAGCAGCCTGCCGGCGTCTGCCAGGTTAGGCGGAATCTGGATGGCGATATCATCCGGGAGGATCTCCCTGGCCATCCTGATTGTCAGGCAGATCTCCTCCGACGAAACGGGTTTTTGATCCCCCATCGGTGTTCCCGCCTTCGGGCAGAAATTCTGGATGATCACTTCCTGTATGTGACCATAACGGCGGTGAAGTCCCTTGATCACCATGAGGGACTCTTCCCTGTCTTCCATTGTCTCCCCTATCCCGAGAAGAAGCCCGGTGGTGAATGGAATCCTGAGTTTTCCGGCATTCTCGATTGTTTCGATGCGAACCGAAGGCTCTTTTCCCGGGGATTGGGCATGCGCAGGCACTTCTGCCGTGGTTTCCAGCATGAGGCCCATGCTGGCGTTCACTTCCTTCAGGCGTTCAAGTTCGTGATAAGTGAGCACACCCGCGTTGGTGTGGGGCAGAAGGCCGGTGGCAATACTTGTCCTGCACATCTCGTAACAATAGTCCAGAATATTATCATAGCCCATTCCGGCAAGCATGTCGTTGAAACCCGGCTCAAGACCGGGACGTTCTCCGAATGTAAAAAGTGCTTCGGTACACCCCAGCCTGGCGCCATGCTGCAGTACATGCCTTACGTCTTCGGGCGTTATTATGCACCCGTCGCGGACCGGTGTCCGAAAACAGCAGTATCCGCACCGGTTATGGCATACTGTCGTCAGGGGGAGGAAGACATTTTTGGAGAAGGTAATGATGCGGGGCTCCATGTTCTAAGAATGAATGCACGTAATCCAATATAATGGCCCCCGAATGAACCCGGTGCGGGTGTCTGTTCCGATGGATTTTTGGGGGTGAGAGTGATACCTAAAAGAAATGTCTGTTCCCGCAGTCATTCCCTTCAAACCGAAAAACCCCAAATCCCGCCTTTCCTGCGTTCTTGAATCGCATGAAAGGGAAATGTTTGCCGAGATGATGCTTTCCGATGTGATTGCCGCGGTCAGGGAGGGAGGGTGTGAACCGTGTATACTGTCTACGGAACCGTATAGTTTCGGCGATGTACCGGTGTTTGCCAGTGCCGCAGGCTTAAACGAGGCCCTTAACTCATACCTTGCCGGAAAAGACTCTCCCACTCTGATTATTATGGCCGATCTTCCACTGGCTACCGGGGAGGCGGTGGAGAGGCTGACGTCTCCCGGTACTGATATGGCCATTGTCCCGGGACGAGGCGGAGGGACAAATGCCATCTATCTTTCCAGGGGTTCACGATTCAGGGTGGATTACTATGGAGCCAGTTTTTTGAAGCATGCAAAGATAGCCAGGGACCGCGGGCTCTCCTGCAGGATAATCGATTCTTTCCGCCTCCATACCGATGTGGACGAAAAAGAGGACCTTGTGGAACTTCTCATTCATGGAAGGGGAAAGAGCAGGGAATACCTGGAGAGTCTTGGTTTTTCCCTCTCCATTGAAAAGGGGAGAGTAGGGGTTGTCAGGGAAAGATAGAATATTCCGTGAGTATTTTGCAGATTTTATCCATTTCTTATTCTTTTTAGAGCAATTTAGAATCAGATACAAATGAGTCAATTCTCCGAAAAGATCCTGTCGAAATTACAGGGTATTGCCCGCGCTTTGTCTGCTTTTGCAATGGATCGGAGTGGAGATGAAATTGAATTCATCAGGTGTTCATCTCATTCATTCCAGTGAGAAGTATATCTCATAAGAGATACGAAAGATGATTATGACGGATGCGGACCGGAGTATAGTGCGACCCGGGGATGTTGCCAAAAATTTCTCTCTCAAGGACCAGCACAACAGTACATTTGATCTGTTGGAACACATGGAAAAGAGGGTGCTGCTCTCTTTCCACCCCCTTGCCTGGACAGAGTACTGTGCAGCGCAGATGAAGTCGCTTGAAATGAACAGGGATATGTTTGAATCCCTCAATACAGTGACCGTCGGGATTAGCGTCGATTCTACAGTATGCAAGAAAGCATGGTCAGGCCAGATAGGCGTTGCCGATACACCGCTGCTTGCAGATTTCTGGCCACATGGAAAGGTAGCGCAGATGTATGGCCTTTTCAGGGATACGAACGGATTCTCCGAGCGGGCGAACGTCATCATCGATGAGAAGCAGAGGGTGGTCTGGGTAAAGGTATACCCGGTGCACAGCGTCCCGGACATTGAAGAAGTCATAGGGATTATCAGGGGATTGGGATAAAGGGGAATGATATCCTCTACTACGCAGAAGGGGGGTATACGAGTATGCGGAGGGTCTGGGGCGGGGTATACGTCTTCTCGGTCTATCCGTCCCGGGGATTCTCGCTGAAAGGTAAGGTGAAGCACTACGATGAGCATTCCGCGGACCAGGCACAGGTTAAAAGGGCGCTCTACATCGAGGATACCCTGTATACGATATCGCCGAGGGTGATCTACATGAGCGACCTCGGGAATGGCGTGAGCTATATTAATGACGTGAGGCTGGGGTGAGGGGGAGATCTTTCTTTTAATTTCCCCACTCCCGAAAATTTCCTCAATTGTCCATGAGTAAAAATATTTTCTATAAATCCTCAAGATTTTCCAGGAATTTGTTCACCTGGGCAGCGACGATATTTCTCCGGTATTTCATTTCAGTAAAGGTCTCAACATCAAAAGGTCCTGAACTTGTTTCATCCCGGAATTTTCGACGTATCACTGCCAGTGAATTCCTTGCAAATCCTCTTTTTTCCCGGGAGACTGCCTTATCTGCAAAAGTACGGTTAAAAAATTGAGCGGCCTGTTTTGGTCCTCCCATATAGTGGGTGAGTGCAAAAATATCGTATGCATCCTTTAGATTTTTTCGGCCCTGCAATGCCTGGCCCTTCAAAATTATTGATCCTGTTAAATCGAGAACTCTGAAGACCATTGAATCGATCCCGTTATCCGGCAGGGTTGTCTCTATCTCCTTCTCAAAGCTAAAATCAAAGGCGATATCGGCACCCTCAAACATGAAAGCTTCCAGATCGGGCTGGACTCTGAAATGGTATCCCAGGTCGCATTTATCGCACAGGAAATCGATATGGATCGGATAATATTTTCCATCGACCGGAGATTTTACTTTTCTGATGAATCTGAAATGGTTTTCCTCAACATATCCGAGATCGGTGACAATATTACTGATACTATCATATTTTTGCATGATGGTGGTCTTAAGGACAAGATCGATATCGATACTTCCGCAATGCTCAAAGTAATTTTCCGTAATAAAGTATGGAGCCCATCCTCCCGAGAGAACCATATCGTTCCGGTAAATCTGTAATGAGAGGCCGAGTTCGAGCAATGCGGATTTTGATGTTTCTGTTATCTCGCGGGCATACATGGTATTTAATCCTGGGGGTTATCCCAGCGTTTTTCAATTTTCCTAAACAATTCATCCGCTGCTTCCCTGCCCCTGGCGGGGTAGTTAAATAAATCCACGTAGAGCTGGATATCTGATACAATCCGGATCCCGTCGATCTCCTGTACCCCGTAAAAAACTCCGTCACTGGCAGCGATGGCGAATTTTACATTCCCGTTCTCTTCAATAGGCATGAGACCTAGCTCATTTGCCCATTCGATAGCATCTGATCTATTCCTGATGTAAATATGGGTATTTGTGGGCCTGACAAATGGTTCGACAAGCAGTGCGCCAGCAAGTCCGGTCAATGCATATTCCCTGCGTTCCATGTCTTTGAACCTCTCCAGAAATTTACCAATTTCCTTTTCATGGGAATAGTATTCGATAAACGTGGTATTTGCAGCAAAGTTGGAAAACGATGCCCATCTTTTCAGTAGATCTTCCGGAGCCATGACCTTCAGCTCCGATCGGGCAGACGCACGGAGGGCCAACCGCTGCCTGATCAAAGTTTTTGAAACCCGTGAGGTATACCCAAGAGATGCACCGGATTCTTTAGCCAGATCGCGCATCGTCCAGGTTTTCGGGTAGTGGACCAAAAGGACCCGTATGATATCGGCCGCTTTTTTCGCAAACAGATTTGTTAACCGGTCCTTGCTATGTTCACTATTTAATTCTCGTTCACTTTTTGTGAACATAATTATCCTGTATGCTATGTTCACTATTTAATGTTTGTTCACTTTTTGTGAACATGATGTGAGGTCTCACGGAGGGGCGGTCAAGTTCTCACTCTTCGACGTATCCTATATTGCGAACCCGGACCTGGTCGCTTCTCAACAATCCCCTCCAACATTTTCCCCCCGCACCCCCACCCTCTTATATCTCATATAATCCAAATAAAAATCTAAGAATGAAGCTCATCCACATCGCCGACACCCATCTCGGCCTCTCGCAG
>DATKYO010000020.1:0-6575 GCA_035528475.1 Methanoregulaceae archaeon
CCGGAATAAAGGATGAGATAGACACTATTGTCGATCTCCACTGTCATTCTACCAGCGGTATCGCGCCCATGAGCTACCAGGCCGCAATAGAGGCAGGTGTCGATATCCTTGACACCGCAATGTCCCCGTTTTCACTTGGCACTTCCCAGCCACCCACCGAGAGCGTAATCGCCTCCCTGCAGGGAACTCCCAGGGATACGGGTATCGATCTTCTGGCCTTAAGGGAGGTTCGAAACCTCTGTCTCAAGATGAGGGAAAAATACCTGGGGATCCTGGATCCCATCTCCGAGCGGGTTGATAGTGATGTCCTCATCTACCAGCTCCCGGGAGGAATGATCTCAAACCTGGTCTCCCAGCTCAAAGAACAGGACGCTCTGGATAAAATGAATGCCGTACTGGATGAGATCCCCCGCGTGAGGGAAGACCTGGGCTATCCTCCTCTTGTCACCCCCACATCGCAGATCGTGGGTACGCAGGCTGTTCTGAATATTATTCTTGGCGGGGAGCGGTACAAGAATGTGACAAAGGAAGTCAAGGACTATGTGAAAGGCCTTTACGGAAAACCTCCCGCACCTATCAATGAAAAGATGCGAACACTGATCATCGGAGACGAGCAGATAATTACCGTCCGTCCAGCTGATTTGCTGGAGCCGATATACTTAAAGATGAAGGAGCAGGCAACAGCCGAAGGCCTGGTGACAAAAGAGGAAGATGTTCTCACCTACATTCTCTATCCTGCCATAGCCCCTTCATTTTTGAGAGGTGAAAGAACGCCGGAAACGCTCCCAACCAGGCAGCAGCAGTCCGTCATGCCGGCAGATATATACAATAACATGGAAGTGGAGGTGGACGGGGAAATATTCAATGTAAGGATTGTATCGGTGGGCGGAAGTGCCGTCGCCACCTCCGCCACTGCCACAGAAAAGATCCCCCGTGGCGATATCCAGGGAGGAATCAAGTCCAATATGCAGGGCATGGTGCTCGAAGTGAAAGTGGGGCAGGGCGCCGAGGTGAAAAAAGGCGATCTTCTCATTGTACTGGAAGCAATGAAGATGGAAAACCCCATCCATTCCCCGGTTGACGGCAAGGTTAAGGAAATTTTTGTTGACACAGGAGATACAGTCCAGAATGGCGATGTCCTGATGGTGGTGGAATGAAATATTTTGAGAAGATCCTCATTGCGAACAGGGGCGAGATCGCCATCCGGGTGATGAGGGCTTGCCGGGAGATGAATATCGAATCGGTCGCTATCTATTCCACTGTAGACAAGGATGCACTGCATGTAAAATATGCAGACGAGGCCTTCCTTGTTGGCGAGGCTCCTCCCTCGAAAAGCTACCTGAATATGGAGCGAATCATCGACATCGCCAAGAAATCAGGGAGCGAGGCCATCCACCCGGGTTACGGGTTTCTGGCTGAGAACCATCATTTTGCAAAACTCTGCCAGGATGAAGGGATCATCTTCATCGGCCCCTCATGGAAGACTATCCAGGCCATGGGCTCCAAGATTGAGAGCAAGCAGATGATGTTGGATGCCGGTGTCCCGGTGATCCCGGGGACCGATGGGGTGAGAGATCCCGAAGCTGTCAAATCCATGGCTGCAGAGATAGGCTACCCTGTGATTGTGAAGGCCAGTGCCGGGGGCGGTGGAATAGGAATGCAGATCGTCGATGATGAGAATGGTCTCGAGGAGGCCATTTTGGCAGGGATGAGAATTGCAGAGTCGGCCTTCGGGGATGCAACTGTCTTCGTGGAGAAATATCTTGTAAAGCCCCGGCATATTGAGTTCCAGATACTGGCCGATGAACACGGCAACATCGTTCACCTTTTCGACCGTGAATGCTCCATCCAGCGTCGCCACCAGAAACTGGTGGAGGAAGCGCCTTCTCCTATTATGACTCCAAAACTCCAGGAGCGGATGTCCGAATCGGCTATTGCCGTGGCCAGGGCATCGAACTACACCAATGCAGGTACGGTAGAATTCCTGTACTCCGATGGGAACTACTATTTTATGGAGATGAATACCCGTCTGCAGGTGGAACATACGGTCACGGAACTCATTACAGGAATTGACCTCGTAAAAAAACAGTTATCAATTGCTGCTGGCGATTCGCTACCCTTCGGGCAGGAGGATATCTCCATTCGGGGACATGCCATAGAATGCAGGATCAATGCTGAAGATCCGCTGAACAATTTTGCCGCCGATCCAGGCAAGATTGTCCGATATCGTTCTCCGGGTGGGCCGGGAATGCGGGTGGACTCGGGTATTCATATGGGTTATACCATCCCGGCCGCATACGACTCTATGATCGCCAAGCTCTGTGCCTGGGGCATGAACCGCAGCGAGGCGATTGACCGGATGCGACGGGCTATCTACGAGTATGTCATCATAGGTGTCAAGACCACACTTCCTCTCCACCATGCCATCATGCACAATAATCACTTTATCGCCGGCGATACGCACACTCATTTCCTGCAGGAAGAGCATATTATTAGGACACTGACCAGGTACACACGCGAAGAGGAGACCCGGATCCAGACTCTGGCTGCATCACTCCGCCAGGGCAAGGAGATCGCGGCCATTACCGGGGCCGTCAACGTCTACATTCAGAGCCAGAAAAACGCTCAATAATATACCTTCCGTTCTCACATTTTTAGGATTGTAGAACCTGGAAATCCTGTTCTACAACGTTTCCGGTTTCAAATCAGAGCGAAGGCGAATGGCACATCAGAACCTTTAATATGGCACAAAGCGTTTTAATTATGCACTTTTGTGTGTGCTGCGGTGGCCTAGTTGGTAGGGCGCCAGACTCATAGGGTATTGAGAGCATCAAAGCGCCATCATCTGAGATATCTGGAGGTCACGGGTTCGGGTCCCGTCCGCAGCATCTTTTTCGTGTTTTTTAGTTTATCCTGATTTCAATTGTTAAGTATCACGTTATGGCCGTTATTTGATTCATATAATAAAAAAGTTTAAAATAATTCATCCGCAATTTCTTTAATGTTGATCAAATCAGCATGAAATGATGGAGGAATTCATGAAAAAAGTAGTGATTATGGCCGTTGCACTTGCCCTGCTCACCGGTTTTTCCATGGCAGATACGGGGATTGAACCCGTCCCGGAAACCCAGGGAATTGTAATTTCCACCACAATTTTCGCAGAAGGCAATTTTGCCTCGGCAAGTGAACTCCAGTGGAGGATAACTGACGATCCTTACGGTCTTGACGGTCTGCCGGTTGAGGATCCTGAAGATGGTCTTTGGGGTGATATTTATGAATCGGTTTACACCGAAGACACCGTGTCCAACGGCGTAGGCCTGATCGCCTACGACAAGGAGCTCGACGTCGAGACCTCCGGCCAGATCAGCGGCCAGTGGAACATCGAGGCAACCAAGGAACTCGAATTCTACGGTGTTGACGGCAGCCGTATCGTTTCATTCGATACAATCTTTGTCGACGGAGCATCCTATGCATCCGATTCTATTCCCGAACAGTACATCTGTCCCTTCGCTGGTAGCGATGAATTCTGGTTCCCCGGATCTTACTGCAACCGTGCCGAAGCCGGAAGTGGTATTGATATGACGGTTGCCAATGTCAGGACGAGATCCACGGACAGGTTTGTCATGCCGTCTGCCGATCATCCGGTAGAGCTGAATCATGACATCCGCGTCAGCGAGGTGGTAACAGATCTGCCATCAATCGGATCCGCCTCCGCCTACATGGATGTCCTGATACAGGAGAACTATGACGAATACGAAGATGAAGGCCCGACACTATCCGAGCGTATCGAGTTTTCCGAAGAGACTGCGGTCGACGGGGATATTACCCTGTTCGAGAAACTGATGCACTATGAGTCCGGAATGGTCAGGTAAATCGAACAACCAGGATAACATCCTGGTATTTCTTTTATAATCACTTCAATTCCAAAAATAAGGGAAAATTATTGTTATTTTTCGAATTTATGCCTCAGCCCGGAATTTAGGCACAGATGGTTCAATACCTCATCACGTCACAGGAAATCGGGTGGTTCTTTCTGCATTTCTTTATTAAATCCGTAATTTATCATTTTATTAAAACGATGAATTTTGGCAATAAATTTATTATTTTATACAATGTATTAAGAACTGATGCTGAGCGTATCGGCATTGAAATGCAGGAGGAATGTAATGAAAAAACTCATAATTCTGATTATCGCATTGGCACTCTTCACCGGGTTTGCCGTGGCCGACCATGGGATGGATCCCGTACCTGAAACACAGGGGATAGCTACATCCACCACCATTGATGCGATTGGGAATTTTGCCTCTGCAAGCGAGATCCAGTGGAGAATTGGCTATGGGGCGACTCCTTTTGGAGAGTATTACGGGCTTGAAGGCATTCCCCCGTTGGGTGCAGGGAGTATTTATGAGTCCACCTACTCCGAGGACACCCTGTCCAACGGCGTGGGCCTGATCGGCTACGATAAGGAGCTCGACGTTGAAACCTCCGGCCAGATCAGCGGCCAGTGGAACATCGAGGCTGTGAAAGAACTAACCTTCGCAGGCATTGACGGAGCTCGCGTAGTTTCCGATGACAATATATTCCTTGATGGAGCATCATGGCAGATGTTAGCGGAAGTCTGGGTGATTTGTCCATTTGGAACTCAAGTGACTGACGTAACGCCTGCTTTCCCGAGATACTGCAACAGGGCCGAGGCCGGAAGCACAATCGACATGACGGTGGCCAATGTCAGGACAACATCAACTGACAGATTCGTCATGCCTTCCGCTGACCATACGGTCGAGCTCAACCACGATATCCGGGTCAGTGAACTGGTTACTGATCTGCCATCCATGGGTATGGCCTCCGCATACATGGATGTCCTTATCCAGGAAGCATATGGTCAGGATCTTCCCCTCAATCCACCGTTCCCTGACCCGCCGTATATGTTTGAATTGCTATGTGAGCGTATTGAGTTTAACGAAGCGACTTCTATTGATGGCGACATCACACTCTTCGAGAAACTGATACATTACGAGTCAGGAATGGTAAGGTAGGGAAAATCCGGGTATTCCCCCGGAATCTTTTTTTAAAATTAATTAATAAAAAAAAAGATATATAGGATAGTATTTATTTTTCAACTATGCTGAAGAATCGGCATGAGATGTGGAGGAATGCATGAAAGAAATTATAATTATAGTTGTTACTCTGGCTCTTCTCACTGGGATTGCTCTGGCAGACAGTGGAATTCCCCCGGTTCCTGAGACGCAGGGGATAGTCACCTCTACTACCATTGATGCGGTTGGCAACTTTGCAACTGCAAGTGAATTGCAGTGGAGGATTACTGATGATCGATTTGGATTGACTGAAGTTCCGCCTCTGGGTCAGAGTGGTCTCGACGGTAGGCGTGGAGCAGTTATCTATGAATCATCGTATACTGAAGACACGGTATCTTCAGGCATAGGCCTGATTGCCTACGACAAGGAGTTTGATGTCGAGACATCAGGTCAGATCTCTGGACAATGGAACATCGATGCTTTAAAGGAAATATCCTTTGTCGGCGTCGACGGAGCACGTGTTGTCTCCACGGACAATATCTTCATCGATGGTGCAGCCTATGACGGATTTGCCCAAAATATGATAATATGTCCGTTTGCGAGCCCTGAGAATAATGTATTCCCATCGTTCTGCAACCGTGCCGGAGCTGGAAGTACAATCGACATGACCGTGGCAAACGTCCGCACCACTTCAAATGACAGGTTCGTTATGCCGTCGGCTGATCACCCGGTGGAGCTGAATCACGATATTCGCGTCAGCGAACTCGTGACTGATCTGCCATCGATCGGATCCGCATCTGCCTACATGGAAGTGCTAATCCAGGAGGATTACGGATTCCAAGGTCCGACTCCAGTAACACTTGGGGAGAGGATCGAGTTTTCCGAAGTGACCACCGCAGATGGTGACATCACACTCTTCGAGAAACTGATGCACTACGAATCCATGCTCACGAGCCCGGGGCCTGTTTCTGCTCCCTGATAATAAAATAGTATTGAATCAGAAAAAACGATGGATAAGCCCAGGGGAGAAAATCCCCGGGTTTTTTTACCGATTTAAAGATTTTTCTCACGAGAGGCTCTGCATAAACTGGAAACACGCTCTGGGATGCCTTATCTCTCTTTATCTCGCTTTATACCAGATGTTCACTCCATTGTGGGCGGTACGTTTGTGTCGCAACAGTGTTTTTTCGCCGTTTAGCCTATCGATATTGGTAAAATAACTTCTGTTGATGCCAATATTACACTCTTCGAAAAAATTGATCCGCAACGAGTCAGTGATCTAAAGGTGCGAAAAAGGGTGAATGCTATCTTTAATCTATTTTTTATAATTAATAGCTAAATATAAATAAAACGATATCTTACAACCCACGTGTGCCGCCAGGAGCGGCAAAGAATGTGGGAGGATCGTATGAAAAAAATTGTAATTATACTCTTAACCCTGGCTCTCCTCACCGGGTTTGCCATTGCGGACCGTGGCATCCCACCGGTTCCCGAAACCCAGGGCATTGTCACATCTACCACCATCGATGCAGTTGGCAA
>DATKYO010000021.1:0-4784 GCA_035528475.1 Methanoregulaceae archaeon
TAAACGGTGAGCCGGACTGCAGAAGGGTATGAATATACATTATGGGCACCAAAAAATTTCATGATTAGACCAAAAAAACCGGTCTTAAAAATTCATCTGTTTGTTCCTAAAAAAAACAGCAGAAACAAATAGATATCGAAGTTAAAAAGGGTTTCTTTCCCGTTTTTGACGAATGGTGGTTTTTTCATACTTCTTGGGTCAGCATGCGTCAAGCATACTCTTGATCATTCTCATGGTCTCGATCTTGAACTGGAAATGCTTGATCATTCCCTCTTTCATCATGATCTTAGAATCAAGCATGCGTTTCAGTAGTGTTTTTTTCTGGTCATCAGTCAGTGTCTCCCACATCTCCATCATGAGCATATCCTTCTGCTGCATCATACCGGGCTGCATCCCATGTTCGTGCATCATCTCTCTATCACCTGTTTTTGTCCGGCTGGCCGGACGGTTATCCTTTCTTGCGGGTAGAGACGATATTCTTATGTCCAGTTTTCAAAATATGTGACATGGTTTGAAAACCATTTTTCCCTTAAAAACAGCTTTTAATCCTGTGATCCTGTATCATGCACGGCCCTGAAGGAAAATTGATCTCATAATAATTTGGGTATGTTCCAGATTTTAAAAAAAGGAACATAATGCACGGATCATTTCACCCGTTTTAATGAGAGAAATATGCCGTTTCCTATCGTCTTTTCCTGTTGTTTCAAAATTTGAAAACTGGGAGCAGCCTTTTTTAAGTTCCTTCAGGAAGGACTTAGTAGTACATATTTTCGGCAGGCTTCCCCCATGAGATCAGCAGGTACCAGCGGATGGTTTTATCCATGAAAGATACGGGTGTTCCTGTTAATGCAGAGCCAGAAGCGGCACCTTTCGGAAAGCAAGTACAAGGTCAGGATTTTTCAGAAAAACATTTCCTGAACCAACTTTCCATTGCTTTTGGTCTCCTTGCGATAGCAGCTGCTGTTCTGGGTATTGCCGGCATGGTGTTTGGGATAACCCTGATTGCCAGCGTATACCCCGGATATAAGACAATATCCCTCAGCGCAGCGCTGGTTTGGATAACTCTTGGTTCAGTACTGGTGATCAACCCGGTTCTATCACCTCGGAGAGGATCAGGGCTTGTCATCATGACCATTCTTGCAGCTATCGCCATAGTGGAAGCGATCGAAATCCCATTCAATCTCCTGGGAGATCATTTTATTGTTGAAACCTTGTCTGTCCAGGCTGGAACAGTGCTTTTCGGGTCATTCTCCTCACCCAACTCCCCGGTTGCAGCAGGCCTCATCACTGCTGCTGCAGCGGCCATGTTTTTCCTTATAAACGGTTCAGCACCGGCGCCGGAACATAACCGGACAAAGGACGCTGTTGGTATTACCGGGATATTCATCAGCCTTGTCAGTCTCACGTTTGTCCTGAGTTACATGTATGGCGATCCCCTCCTGTACGGGACACAGTTTATTCCCATTGCAGCGGTATCCGCACTCGCCGCATTTTTTACCGGGGCCGGCCTGATTGCAGCAGCAGGACCGTCTGCCGTTCCGGTACGATATGTTACAGGAGATTCGATCCGGTCCCGCCTCTTTAGGACCTTTATCCCGCTTATAGTCATCATTATCCTTTGTGAAAATCTTATCTTCGCCGCAATTTCACCACTCTTTGCTTTTTCTGATGCCCTTCGGCTTTCAGCAAGCCTGGTTCTTTTTATCTTTATCACAACATTACTGGTCGCCCGGATATCCGGGGGACTGGGTCGTTTACTCGAACTCGCCGAGCAGGCGCTGAAGCTGAAAAATGACGATCTTAGTGCCCTGAACGATGATCTGATGGCAATTGAAGAAGAACTGCGGCAGAATGTTGAGCAGGTTACCAGAAAAGAGAGAGAACTGGTGGAGAGCAATGAGCGGTTGCAGCTGGCGCAGGATGCCTCCGGGGCCGGAATCTGGGACTGGAATGTCAGGAGCGGAACTCTCACGTGGGATTCGAACATGTTCAGGCTCTTTGGGCTGGATAAGGAAAAAGACACAGCTTCATCTGAGACATGGAATACCGTCCTGCACCCGGATGACTTAACAGTAGCACATTCCCGAATCGGGCGGGCATTACAGGAGCACACTAATCTTGACAGTGTATACCGGATTATCCGGCCTGGTGGTGAGGTGCACTGGATCAATGCACAGGGAAAGGGAACCTATGATGAATCAGGACAGCCGGTGCGTTTGACAGGTATCTGCATTGATATCACCCCGCGAATACAGGCAGAAGAGGTGCGGAAGAAGGCATACGATGAACTGGAAATGCGGGTCCGGGAGAGGACGGCAGATCTGAAAAATGCATTTGACGCACTGGGAGCAGAGCGCCACAGGCTCTACGATGTCCTTGAAACCCTGCCGGTCTATGTCTGTCTGCTCGATGAAGACTACCGCATGCCATTTGCCAACAAATACTTCCGTGATACGTTTGGCGAATCGCGCGGGCGCTGCTGTTATGAATTTCTTTTCGACCGAAATGATCCCTGCGACAACTGCGAGACATATAAAGTCATCTGGACGCGTGCCTCTCATCACTGGTACTGGACGGGACCGAACGGGCGGGATTATGATATTTACGATTTTCCTTTCATCGACAGTGATGGTTCCTTCCTCATTCTTGAGATGGGTATCGATATTACCGACCGCATGATTGCGGAAAAGGGGCTTCTTGACGCGCAGTATGTCCTTGAAGCCCAGGTTGCCATGCGGACAAGAGAACTCGCCGAATCCAATGTTCTTCTCAAAACGGAGATAGAAGAGCACAAGCGAACCGAACGGGCGCTCCGGGAGAGCGAGCAGCGTTTCCGCCTTGCACTCAGGAATGCACCGGTCTCAGTTGCAATCCAGGACCTGGACCTGGTCTTCCGTTGGGCATACAACCAGTGTACCGTGGATCAGGAAGATATCTTGGGAAAGACTGACAGCGATCTCTTCATGCCGGAAGACGCTGCACAGATGATCGAACTCAAGCGTCGGGTAATCGGGACGGGAAAGGAAGTTCATGAGCAGATCTGGCTCACCGTGAACAAAAAACGGTTATATCTCGACCTGTACCTGGAACCATTACGGGACAACACAGGACAGATCACAGGAATCGGGATTGCTACTGTGGACCTGACCGAACTGAAAAATGCTGAACAGGCCTTAATAGACAATGAGAAACGGTTGCGGGAAGCCGCTCACCTGCTGGAATCAGTCACGGATGGTGCGCAGGTGATCATCGCTGCAGAAGATACGAACTTCCGGTACACCTACTTCAACAAGACGTACGCCGCGGAAATCTTCAGGCTGACCGCAAAAGAACTCGCAATTGGAATGAACATGATTGACCTGTTTTCTGACCTTCCTAAAGAGCAGAGATCTGAACTGAACGAGTGGAACAGGGTCATCCAGGGGGAGAGCGTGAACAAGCTCATCGAGTTTGGCGACCAGACCTTGGGAAAAAAAATCTACAATGTTCTCCACGTCCCCATGCGCGATGAAAAAGGCGCTATCACGGGAGCGGGGGAGGTTGCCTACGATGTCACATCACAGGTAAAGGTGGAAGAGACCCTGCGGGAGACCTCCCAGTACCTCACCAGCCTCATCGATTATGCCAATGCCCCCATTATTGTCTGGGACCAGAAATTCCGGATTACCAGGTTCAACCATGCATTCGAACATCTCACCGGCAGGAGTTCAAAAGATGTCCTCGGACAGCCGTTCGATATTCTCCTGCCCCCAACGTACCTTGACGAGGCAATGGATCTCATCAGGAAAACTTCTATCGGCGAACGGTGGGAAAGTGTGGAAATTCCTATCCTACGCAAGGACGGAAAGGTCAGGACAGTACTCTGGAATTCAGCTTCTATCCTGGGACCTGACGGAAAGACCATTGTTTCGGTCATCGCACAGGGACAGGACATAACCGAACGCAAGGAGACGGAAAAGAAATTGCGGGAGACCCTGTCGCTTCTGAATGCAGCCCTTGAATCGATGGATGAAGGTGTCTATGTAACAGATACCGGGCGAAAGATAACTACCTATAACCAGAATTTTGTCACCCTCTGGGATATAGATAAAGCCGTACTTATAAGAGAAGACGGCCGGGCCGTATCGGAGTACATGCAGTCCCGTGTAAAAGATCCAAAAGCATTCTTTACGCGTGTCAATGAGATCTACAAACACCCGGAACGGGAAAGTTTTGATATGATAGAATTATCTGATGGCAGGATCTTCGAACGGCATTCAAAGCCACAGCGGGTAAGGGATGGTATAATCGGCAGAGTATGGAGTTTCCGTGACGTTACCGATCGCAAGCATGCAGAGGAAAACCTTGTCGCGTCCCTGGAGGAAAAGGAAATACTGCTCCGTGAGATCCATCACCGGGTCAAGAACAATCTCCAGCTGATATCCGGTCTGCTGGATATGACCCGGATGCGGACGGTGGATGAATCAACAAACAGCATACTGACCGATATGATGCTAAAAATCCAGACCATGGCACAGATCCATACCCGGCTCTATGAAAGCAAACAGTTTGGGAAAATCAGTATAACAGGCCAGTTCAGGGACCAGATAATGGCATTATCAAATATTTATTCTCATAAGGGGCACGAGATCAGCTGCGAAATTAATTCCCAGGAAGTATTTCTCCCGGTAGACCAGGCCATACCCTGTGCACTCGTCGTAAATGAAATCCTCTCGAACGCATATAAACATGCATTCAAAGGACGAAAACAAGGCACAATTGAGATTTCTGCAGTGCAGGAGAAC
>DATKYO010000022.1:0-9724 GCA_035528475.1 Methanoregulaceae archaeon
CCTTCTAAGTCGCTTGGATATGGTAGCATGAGTCAGGGGCTGAAGTTTGGTGTTCACAAAGACCAGGGCATCTTCTTCAGGTTTGAAGGGATACTCCGCCCGCCACGCTGCAATGTATTCGGTGGCCATAATAAGCCGGATATACCTGGGTTTGCCTGTCTTGAAATTCACATTCACTACCACGCCGTACTTATCGAAGGTGAGGTCCCCCCATTTCATCACCCCGATCTCCCCGATTCGGAAACCTCCCTCATAGAGCATCATGATGATTGCCCGGTCCAGATTCTGCTTACAGGCCTTCATCAGGGCAGTGATCTCTTCCGGGGTGAGGAGATCCGAAGCCACCTTGGTCATGGTGTCCTTTGGAGGTGTCTTCATTTTCAACACCTTTTTTTCGGGAACCTGTGAGTATTCGTTCTCAATCATCCACAGGTAGAACTGTTTTAGGATTCTCACCCAGTCGTGAATGGTATTTTGTTTGAATAACACCCCCCGGCTATTGGTGAAAGAATTGAGTGCTTCTTTACCTTCATATATGTCAGAAACGGTATTGGACTCAAATGGTCCGATTATTTTACGCCACCCCACCAGGGTATATGCAATCTTGTTTGCTCTTCCGGTGCTGATATTGCTGCAGGATCTTTTTTCGTTAATAAATTCACGAATCAGGGCAACATCCCGTTCAGTTACGATGTTTCCATTGAGAGCTTTCTCGATTGAGTTCAAGGCATATTGTTTATCGACTTTATGAAAAGATTGAGTCTTTTGTATTGATATTTGGGGAGATTGCATGAGTCAAAATAGCATTCAATTAAAGAAAAAAGTATCGTCGGATTCTAACTTTTTGTCTAAAAGCCGCTGGAGGGAGTCGAACCCCCGACCTGCTGATTACGAATCAGCCGCTATACCTCTAAGCCACAGCGGCACGGTATCTCATTATATCAGCGTTTGAGATTATTAATATTCACAAAATGAACGATGATATTCTATGAATATCCCCTGATGGTTGTGATACTCTCACCCTGTTTGCCTTTTGACGGTTCAATTTTTCCGAATTTACTCTCAAAGTCGGCCATGGTCTTGGTGAAGACTCCAAGCAGTGTTTTGGCATGCTGAGGGGTGATGCTCACGATAGCTTTGGCCTTGGCCTGGTTGATCCCCGGGATCTGGTGCAGGAACACGAAGGTGAATTCATCATTCTTATAGGCGATTTGAATCATGTTGCTATATACCGGATCCAGGCTCTGTGGGATATTTACGGCTATTTCCTGTGCCATGTTGCATAATGCGACTTCAGGCCGATTAATTCTTCCGGAAATGCATATTAAGTTGCCATTTCATCCAAAGTAGTAATCATTTCATTTGCAATTCAAAGATGGACAGCCAGGGTACAGTATATTTGGCTGATCAGCGGTCGTCTGAAGGCAATTACATCCATTAACGGCGCAAATGAAAAACGGTTGGGAACTAACTGCAGGGAAAAATGGGACGATTTAAGGGCGGCATATCGGAAAAATAATTGTAAGTGGATTTGCATGCAGGGAATGCGTTGAAATATTTATAATACGGCCGGATATTGCCAGGAAAAAGGCTGGAAATTCGTTCAATTTATATTCCTGAAAATAATTCCGGCAGGGTTAACTCTCAAGTCGCAAAAACTATTCATAGAATAATCATTCCTGATCCTTAACACAGGAAGGCTCCTGATACCCACCGTTCGTTCATGGGTCTGCCGGTCATGAATGGGGAGTATGTTATGCGTCCGGAATTATCCATCTCGTCGGTGGTCACTGCATCCATATGTCCCCTCCTTTTTTACCTGGACCATAAAGACGAGCAGATGAATTCAAGCAGGTATGAGATATGCAAACAGATCTCGTATCACCTGGGGGATCGCCTTGATACCGCTGTCATATGGGAGGAACTGAAGGCAGTACATCCCGACATGGATGATTCCAATCTCCCTTATCTGGAGCAGTGCCTGGATATGTGCAGGGATTACAAAGGCTGGAGGTCAATCATTGAGACCGATCTGGCTGTCAAATCAAATAAATTCGGAATCTATGGTGTGGTGGATAAGGTTTTTGAAGACTCTCCACGGTTTTCCATTGTCAGATCGGTTCGAGCTCCCCCCGCAGGGATCTATGTGCAGGACCGCCTGCGGGTGTTTGGATATATACTCTGCCTTCAGGAGATGACCGGTGAAGATATACAGGGCGGAGCTGTGGAATACATCCCGAGCGGGATATCGAGGCCCTGCATCCCGCAGCCTATTGATAAACGGAGGTTTTTACGGGCCCTTGATCAAGCCCGTGAAGTTTCGAATGGAAAAATTCCAAAAAAACCTATATCGCCGCCGTGTGATAACTGCCGCGTGGCAGGGCGGTGCATACCTGGTGGGAAGAGACTTTCAGACCTGTTTTGATCCAACACGAATCGCCATGTGCATCCAACTCATGATACAGGAGTCTCTTCCATCCAAAAATTCAAACCGGGAAAATTGCCGAATTATCAGGCCCGGCCATCGGATTCGATGAGCGTCAGCGATCTGATAAATTCGCCTTTTGCTTCCCTCGTTGTCCCTACTACCAACCAGTATTCATCGCCGTGCTGCTCACACATTCCCCGTGCCTGGATGATCTCCCCTGCCAGGGCTTGTCCACTGTACGTGTGGGTAAAGGAAAGAACCCGGGAAATTTTCTCATGATCAACTTCATAGACAGCAGGGTTGTCATGGGATAATGATGCATCCACTACCTCCGCTTCTATAGTCACCATTCCGAGAGTGCGGCCCTTACCTGCTGGAATGGGATTTAATTTTTCATAAGGACGCGTATATAAAAGATCGAAATAGGTCCCGTCAATCTGTCCCCTGTTGCATTTTCTCTTTTCATGGAGCATAAATTCTGAAAAGCTGATCTCAGGGTTGCGCTTACGATAAATCCTCATCCACATATCATCGTCAATGGATTCCAGTATGCCCCGGTTCGTTGCATACTGCAGGATCTTCTGGGCATGAAACCAGGTCCTCCCATAAATCACAAGGTCAATATCGGACCCGCTGTTTTCGAGTTCGCAGAGAAAAGACCCTGTGCAGCCTATTGTTCCTCCGGGCAGGTCGAATAATTCCACCAGTTTCTTCACTGTAAAGTTTCGACGGCAGATCTTATCCAGCTCCTCTTCCGGCTTCCATACACGGGTAATATCCCGTGAGGGAATTCTCTGGATGAAATCACTGTATTCTGGTTTTTCACTGGATATTCTCTCATAAGCCTCTTCAAATTCCAGCTTATGATAATGCCTGCCATCCGGGGTTTTCCGTTCGCCTTCGGGATCGGGGATGTACCGTAAAACACATCCTGCTTTGGGAGTGTTATCATAGGTAGAGACGGCATAAATCCATCCTTCCCTGTCTGCGATGAAATCACGTAGACGTATTGGTTTCCTGACTTTTTTATTCATTGTAAAGAATTTAAGCAGTCTTCCACTGCTTCTGCCATAACACCGCGGCGAAGAATTGAACGTGTTTTTAAATCCACAACAGTACTTGGTGCCCCTGGAAGCCTTCCGGCATCTATGAGGAAATCATGGCGAACATGACATTCACCTGGAGTAACCGGATCCCTTGCACCGGATATATTTGCGCTGGTGGCAGTAATTGGACAATCGAGCAACTGGATAAGCCTGATTGCAATTGGATGCGCAGGGAACCGTATACCTATCATACCCATTCCACCCGTAAGCATATCAGGGAGTGACTTCCTGGCAGGCAGCACAACGGTCACTGGACCGGGAAGGAACCTATCAATAAACATGGATGCATCTTCATCCACCCTGGCTACACCATGAATCATATCGATGCTGCATACGGCGATTGAAATTGGCATGGAAAGAGGTCGCCTTTTCGCCTCGTAGACCTTGATGATGGCCTCTTCGGAAAATGCGTCACCTCCCAGGCCATAAATAGTATCAGTGGGATATACTACGATCCCATCCTGTCGGATTATCTGGACTGCCTTTTCGACCGGATCCATTTAGAATTCCCTGCCTTGTACCCGGGTTATATCGAATATTGCTTTTTCACTGACATGCATTACCGCAAAGACCCCTGCCTGAATGGGATCCGTGACAACCATATCGGCATGCTGGGGAACGCTCCCTGCCATCTTCAGGGCTATGACAGGAATTCCCACTTCCCTCACCTTGTCCACGGCCTTTGAAATCTCGCCCCCCATCAGGGAGCCGGCCAGAACCAATATTGCTGCCCGGGGCAGTCTTATTACAGCCTCTACAGCCTGTGCCACGTTTTTTTCGCCAACAAGGGGTATCGTGTCAACAGAAATCCGTTCACCCCTTATGTTGTGACGGTCGGCCTCATTCACAGCTCCCATCGCCACCTGGGCAACCTGGGCACCACCACCAATAATGATAACCCGTGTCCCGTAAATATGGCTGAAAGGCTCAGAAGGCTGTACCTGCTTCACAGATGGCATTTTTTTGAGAGCGTCTATTAGTGCATCAAGATTTTCACATTCAGCGTATTCCATATAGAGTTCGGCCAGCCCTTTAAGGGGGCCGGAATCAAGGACCTCCTGGTGGATCATAAGAATGTTCGTATCATGCTGTGCGACAATGGTAGAAATATCTCTTAAAACGCCTTTTTGATTTTCAGCAATGATCCGAAAGGCAAAAATGCCATTATCCTGATCGATCATATGAGAATGCGATAGCCGGGGATCGAACCCGGGTTAGAGGCTTGGGAAGCCACTGTCCTGCCGCTAGACTACTATCGCCCATTTACCACTACATTATTGAAGGCATTCAATCATAATTGTTTTCGTTCATTGCTGAAATAAAAGCAATTATTCCGGAGGTCTTTCCACTGATTTGGCTGAATGAATTTCCCGGATCATTTCCCGGTGATATGCAAGCATCATATCGCTCAGCACCCCAAACATGAATATCTGGAATCCTACCACGATGAGAAGCACGGTGAAGATGGTCAGCGGAAGATGCTCAATTCGCTTAAACCATTCTGTGAGAATATATATTCCGATAGCAATACCCGCAAGTGTAATGATAATGCCAATTAAACCGAAATAGAACAGGGGATTGCTTATTTTTGCAAGCTTGTAAATCGTTGTGGTGATCTTTAACCCGTCATGAAACGGGTTGAGCTTTGTTGGTGTGCCTTCCCTCTCCTTATAGGAGATAGCCACAGTTCCAATCTTTTGTCGTCTCCGTGCAGATTCTGCTGATATTTCGGTTTCGATACCGAAACCTGTCTCTTTTAAGTTCATGGCAAGTATTGAATCCCTGTTAAAAGCCCGGTAGCCTGACAAAATATCATTCAGGTATTGTCCATGAGCGACCTTGAATAACCGGTTTAATACCTGGTTTCCGAAAAAATTCAGTCTTGAAAACGCTTTCCTGTTCTCTTCTGTCAGCCTGTCGCCGATGACATGATCGCACCCTTTGGAAAGTTTATCAAGCAGCTTGTCTGCATCGGCCGGCGAATATGTTCCGTCGCCATCTATAAGAAGGATATATGGTTCTTCGATCTTCTGAAAGGCTTCGATCATGGCATTGCCTTTTCCTTTCTGGGACTGCAAAACAACCCGGGCTCCGGCTTTCTCAGAAATTTTACGTGTTTCATCCGTACTATGGCCATCGATAACAAGGATGTGGGAAAAACCCCTGTCCATAAAATCCTTGATTAATCCGCCAATTGTCGGGGCCTCGTTAAGTGTGGGAATGAGGACGCAGACTTTGTCCTTCTCAATACTCATTGGGATACTATTTTTAATCTATCCTCATAAGTCCTTCCATGCACATTGCCAAGAAAGGGCTTCGGGTCCTCGGAATCGCCGAAAGCTTCTCCTCAAGGAAAGAGTCCGTTCTTGCCGGCATAGTGATGCGAAAGGATTTGCGAATTGACGGTGCAGCCTATGGAACCGCCACAGTAGGAGGGATGGACGCCACCGACACCATTGTGAAACTGTACCATTCCCTCGACAGGAATGATATAAACGTGATCATGATCAGCGGATGCGTGATTTCATGGTATAATATCATTGATCCCGGGGAAGTTGCCACAAGGGTGAAAAGGCCGGTCATTGCTGTCACTTATGAGGATTCAGAAGGATTGGAGGAGGATATCATGCGCCATTTTCCCGGCGATACAACCCGTCTGGAAATGTACAGAAAACTGGGATCCAGGGCGAGTATAGATCTTCCCACAGGCTATACAATATATATTCGGACATGGGGACTGTCTGAACATGATGCAGGTCGCCTGTGTCGGGAATTTACGTATGATGGAAAGATCCCTGAACCCCTGCGGGTAGCCCGGATCTGCGCCCGGGGCGTTATGCGGTATACGAATGGCTCGAAATGAGTTTGTTCAATGGTCGCTGGAATATTTCTACTTTTATAAGATCTCCGGGGTGGTATGTCGAGTCAGTAAAATCCAGGGCAATCTTTTCATGCGGGCTCCAACATGATCCGGAACACCCTGTACCTCCCATTGTCTGAACGCCATAATGGGGAGATGAAATAAAGTCATAGCCATTCATGGTTTCAATATTGCACGATACTTCCTCCCCGTTTCGGTAAAAAACTGCAAAAAGATTGTTATTCTCGTAACTTTCCGTGCCATTATGGATAAGGATTACCCGCGAGTCATAATTGAGGTACCCATATTCATTCACGTGATACACGCTCTTAATCTGCAGGAATGTCGGGGGTTTTGAAGTACCAAATTCAAATGAAGGCAAATGGAAGAGGAGAAGGACAAGAACTGCCAGGATCAGTATGATGGCTATCATGAGTATCTCGGCTAATACCGGCGAAACAGATTTATCAGGATGGACCGAGGTCAAACTATAGATTCTGGCATTTTCATGTGAAAAAGATTGTGAAATAATTTTCATCAACCTCAATATTTTATACTCCGAACGCGGATCGATCCTAATTGAAAAAGAGTTTCGCTGTTCCCACTCGATTAAGAACAACATTTTAGTTCTGTCCCTGGGGCCCCGCGTGGTTAATTCCGTAATGGAGGACTTATGACACCCGATTTAACAATCACAGAAGATCTGGTAAAAGACCTGCTCGAAAGTCTCGCACACCCTAATGAAAGTGTCAGGGAGGCCGCTATAGAAGCCCTGGCCATAAGTACAAGCGATGAAGACTGGAGACCGAACGAACTGATCCGCCAGGGAGGCATCGCCATTATTATAGACCTCCTTTCAGATGGAAATCTCCATATTGTTGGATCGGCCCTCGATATTCTTATCGCAGTAGCGGCATCCGGAGAAGAGGAATCACTCATTAATGCCGGCCTGATTGCCCGTCTCTATACAATGAGGGAGCATAACAATCCTTTCATACAGAAAAAAGTACGGGAAGCGCTCTGGCTCCTTGAACCACAGGTGGAGGAGACGGTCACTGCAAAACCACAGGATGAATATTAATCAGGTACGACGGGAATCTCCTCTCGAATTTCAACACGAGATAAAATAATTCCCCATTCTTCCGGTTTACCCATTGCCCTGTCATGGGCTGGCGTTATTATTCAATGGCAGGTCAGGTATTAATGTCAATAATGACATTTAAGTGAATTTAAACAACATTAGTATCATTCATGATTCATTATAAAAGGAGAAAATGACAGAATGATGACATTTATCATATTCGGGCATTTCACCCAGCAGGGTGTAGAGAAAGTCAGGAACGTTACAGAAAATATCCTGGAACTGAAAGTTCTTATCCAGGCCGTGGGAGGGAAAGTCGCAGATATCTACTACACGTTAGGCGCATATGATTTTGTGGCATTTATAGATGCACCTGATGAAAAATCAATGCTTAAGGCTATGATGGAGATTGCGCAACTCGGTACGTTAAGGACGGAGACGCTGGTAGCAGTTACCGCAAAAGAAGTAGCTGAATTGATTAAGCAGTAAAATGGGGAAGAGCATTCTCCCTATATTAAATTTTTCATCTCAATATTCCCGCAGATTGATTGACGGGAATCGGAGATGATCCGGACGCACGATATCCCGGATACTGTTCTGGCAGGAATGTGCTTTTTAAAGCCGATTGATGGGAAAATATTTCGGCATTTAATTGCATGGCGAGGTTTCCCCCGGCATATGAATTACCTGAATTCATATCCGAAATATCTTTCAGCATGTCATGGATGATATATGGTTATGGATGATACAACCCGTTTCTTCGAAGATGATGCCTTTGCACGAGGAGCCGGAATCGAGTTTCTTGAGACTGCTCCAGGCAGGGCAAGGGTAAAGATGGATATTTCAGAGAAGCATTTAAACAGCCATGGAACTGTGCATGGCGGAGCCATCTTTACACTTGCCGATACTGCGTTCGCATTGGCATCCAATTCTCATGGAATCCCTGCGGCTGCAATAAATGCCCATATCTCATATATGAAAGCCGCAAGTTCGGGAACACTCTATGCCGAAGCTCAAGAATTTTCGCTCAACCCGAAAATTGCCACCTATACGGTTCAGGTGACAAACGAAAGCGAGGAGAAGATTGCTATTTTCCAGGGCATGGTATACAGGAAAACTCCCCGTAGTCGTTAAAAGAATGTGAGAAGCATATTCCGTGCTTCAAATTTTATTCGATTTTTTGGCAATTTTAATATGCAATACCTCATATCCGGCCGGGTCCTGACATCTATGAGGGAGTTTCAAGTATTAATAAAATGGCGGAGATGCCTGGAATGTAGCATTCTCATTTAAAAATACCCAGTACCCCCTGGCGGGAAACATATGTCTCAAATCACTTCTGTCGCCAGACCCGCCATTGATTATTGCTATATCATATTCCTGTGAGGCTCCATTAAATCCGATGGCATAGCTCCAAGAATTCAGGATTGGCGACAGAGCGTCCCTCGCCGATTTATCCTGTGATCCGGGAATGCCCCAGCCATTCCAACCCTTGTAGAGTGTCTTGTTGACCGTTCCCTGTTGTTTTTCAAAATAAAGGCCAAACTGGGTGAACTGGGCTGAATATATCCATAAGCCCTCCGTCTGCTCGAGTCGGGTATCCTTCATAACCATTTCCCACAGGACTGATGACGCGTTGTATTTCCATGTACTTCGACCCTGGGTGTCGATTCCGGAAAAAATGTCGCCAGTATCATGTCCCTGGGCAAGAGCAAGAGGAATTGAAATGAAATTCCAGCCCGAGTAAAAAGGCACGTACATATCAGGTGGTTCTGGCGGCGTAGTTGTGGGAACCGAAGTTGGGGAGGTGGTCGGGATAGTTGTGGGAACTGTTGTTGGGGTTGTTGTTGGTAAGGTGGTCGGGGTAGTTGTGGGAACTGTTGTTGAGGTCGTTGTTGGTAAGGTGGTCGGGGTAGTTGTGGGAACTGTTGTTGGGGTCGTTGTTGGTAAGGTGGTCAGGGTAGTTGTGGGAACTGTTGTTGGGGTCGTAGTGGGAGGGATAACCGTAAATGTAAGATCAACGTTCTGGCTCCCCGGCATGTATACAGCATCCTGATCGGCCGGTCTGTCATTTAACCAGAATGTTACACTCTCACCTGTGGAACCATAGACTGTAAGCCTCGCATCAAAAGCCCCTGCACCACCGTACTGGCCTGAAATTGTTGTGGTAATACTCCCTCTTTCCTGGCCATTGATCCGGGCAGTGATTACCGATCCTGCAGGGGCGGGGGTACCTGTCTCAGTTACGG
>DATKYO010000023.1:0-9984 GCA_035528475.1 Methanoregulaceae archaeon
TCTCCTGGTCACGGACCAGAATCTGTTGTCGGAGGGCTTTCCACCCCGGGAGCTGGTATTTACTCCGGCTTTTGATGAGCCTGTCATTCAGGCTGCATCTCACACCTTTTTTTGTCCTGAACGAGTTCGGGCAGAGGTGACAGAGACCGTTAAACCCGGAAAGCCCGGGGTTTCCGTGGCAGAGGGATTCGCCTGAAGGATCGAATGTTGCCAGGGTGAGCTGAATTTCGGACATTTTTTCATTTAAGGGTGTTCCACTTATCAAATCCTGGAGCGACTCCTTGATTCGAGTTCATTATAGAATGCTTTTCCTACAGGGAGCATTGCGACAGAGATAATCTTTCCTCCCAGTTCTGCATTCCGGTCAACCCTGACCGTCTTGATACGTTCGAGGTTGCGGACCGCTTCATCAATCTGATCGCCAAGTAGTCGGGTTCTTTGGATCAGCCCCTCAAAGGTAGCGTGCATATGCGATTCACTGCCCAGAAGCCAAATCACCCATTCTTCATTTGTCTGAATAAAATCCGGTCTGAAGAACATGGTTATCCTCCTTTGCATAGTATTGGAATTTCATAATAATGAAGCCTTTACTCCTGATATTCCGACATGAGGTGGCACTCATACTTTTTTGGGCAGAGGGGTTGATAGGGTGTTTACAGAAGGTGAAAATGTCGAATGACAACCAGGATAAAAATTTCTCTACAGGATATCATACTCGAGGGCGAACTTCTCGATACCCCGTGCGGGCAGTCAGTGGCTCGCATCCTGCCAATCGAGGCCGTGCCAAACCAGTGGGGCGATGAATTTTACTTTCCGGTGCCCCTGGATTTGCCCCCCGACAGCACTTCAACTATATCGGTAAATATCGGCGATATCGGTTACTGGCCTCCGGGAAAGGTACTGGCAATTTTCTTCGGCCCGACGCCAATGAGTTCTGGTGAGCGCCCTGTCCCTGCCAGTGAGGTTAATATTGCAGGCCGGATTACAGGAGATGCGACTGTGTTGAGAAAGGTAAAGAAGCCGGGGATGTTGCGGGTTGAGAGGATTTGATCCGTTTCTGCCAGTTTAATTTCCCTGACCAAAGGATAATAGACGGGTGGATGAGATATAACCGGCTACAGTAAGGGAAAAGAAGGGATGTGTAGCCGACCACCTGCAGGAAATCTGCAGATATCTTTATTTTTTGATGATGAGTTTGTGACTTTCGACATCAACGCCGTATGCCGTGGGATCATCGAGAAGGTCAAGGGCATTGATCTTCATGTCGATGATCTCCGCGTAATTGAAGGATTCATATCTTTTTTCATTGGCCTCATCCCAGAATACAACGATTCCGTTCTCCATCTTCTTACTGCTGATAATGTCTTTCATGGTTTCCCTTTATTGCAGCAGGAAATATGAAGGTATCTGTCAGAGGGATGCCTTCCCCGGTCTTTCTTTATGAACGAGGGGTTGCGGAATGAAGGTGCGGCTGGAAAAGGGTATGGATTCAGGACCCATTTTTCCAGGAGAAAATTATTTAGGATAGCTTAATTTTACAGCGAAAAGATCTCCCTGGTGCGTGAAGATAGGGATTGTAAAATGGGAATTTTCGCATTTAGGGCTATAATCCAACACAGATATACAATTATCAAGGGTTCGGATCACAGGTGCAATCACGAGTATTAAACGAGATTGTATCCGAAAATCAGGTAAAAATCCTTAAATCCAGTGGTTAATCCTCTCACCCTGCATTCTATGATAAATTCGGAGTGTCCCCGGGTCCTTTAGATTAAAAATATTTACAAATTAATATTATTATCAATATTATTTGGCTTAAATATAAAAAAAGAAAAGAATATTATGAATTTTCAATAAAGGTTTAATACGGTGCAAAGACATGAATTTTTCCAGTAAATGTCTGGGAGGAATGCTGCTTATTATTGCCCTGTGTGTGATGCCTGCCGCCGCAGCCAGTTCCAATCCGATAAATGAATCGAGCCGTGTTGATTTTTCTCCTTCCGACTTTTCTCCCTCCCGGATGAACTTTTGTTTTTTCCCTGATTATACTCGCCCTGCAATCGGTATATCAGAACTTCCCGACTATACTCCTTTCACGATCGGTATATCAGAACTTCCCGACTATACTTTCCGCGAAATCCATATTTCCGAAATTCCCGGGTATGCTCTTCCTGGTATAGGTATATCAGAACTCCCTGAATTTACCCCATTCAACATTAGAAGTTCACAACTGCCGGATTTTGGAGATCTGCAGCAGAGGCTCTCGGATTTATTCCGGCTTTGATGAATGAATGTGGGCAATTCAGAAAAATTGGATATAGGAACATCATTACACATTTTTAAAAGCCCTGGAATGTTCGTCTTCGCTTCACTCAGTCCACTTTTCCTTCATTCCGTTTCAATCGCATTTTAGCATAAGGTCCAAACTAACAATCTAGACCCTGGATCACTCTTCTTTTCCAGGACCTGTCCCGTTTTCCGGCATTCTCTTCTCAAAGACTCTCAACAAACCTCGTTACAGGCCCATACCCCTGACCACACAATTTATATCAACAACTCGTTTACTTCAATAAATAATCTGAAGGTCTGCGATATGATCAATTTGAATAAACTGAAAATTCCAGAAAAAGGCACCCCGAAGATTGATGCCTTTTTTGCCATCCTTCTTCTTATAGCCACGCTTTCAACGGCTTTCTGCGTCTACCAGGCAACAAGGTGGAATGGGCTTCAGGCGGTTGATTTTGGCGAATCGGCGAAGTTGCGGACAGAATCAATCAGGGCTACGAATACTGCTAATTCTCAATTAATAATCGATGTACAGCTTTACACCAGCTGGGTGAATGCAGTAAGCAAAGATGATCATATCCAGGCAAAATTCATAGAAGAACGATTCAGAGAAGAGTTCAGGCCCGCATTTGAGGCATGGATTGCCCAGCCCAGTAACGATCCGAAGAACCCGATTCCCGCAGGATCACCATTTGATCTGCCCGAATATGCCCTATCCAAATATGATGAGAGTATTCGCCTGGAAGAAGAGGCCACAGCGGCATTTAACAAGGGAAAGGATGCAAATGAGAATGGGGACTTTTATATCTTGAACACGGTCCTCTTTGCCATTGTTCTCTTTTTCTGCGGGGTTTATTCCAAGTGGGAATCAATTAAGATACGGATCGGTATTTTACTAGTTGCCCTGCTTATTTGCACCCTGGCATTTTATTCGTTGGGTAGCATCCTGTTCACAGTAGGGTTGGTATGAGTAAATCAATTTTTTTTTGAGAGTGAATCCAGTATTCTGTCCTGCATCTCCATGTCCTCTGGCTTTCCGGCCCTTTTCCGCTCGTCACCGTTCGCGACGGTCTCCGCCTTTCCCTGGGGGAAAAGCAGTAATCATTAGCTTGCATTCCGGGACAGAAGGTGTTCCATGGATTTCGCAGATAGGCGAGAACGCTGGCAAACAAGAATAATAAGAGATTTTTATATCATTGTTAAATTAAGGCGCATCAACCTTGATGGTGGAATTTAAATCCCGGGAATAATTATTTTCCCTCTCCGTATCAGTTCGGAAGGTATCACCGGAAGTGAGGTCAGGGGATTCACAAGGCTTTTATCTCGTTTCGTTAGAGTACGGGATGAGACGATTCCATGGTACTGGAAGCCCCTGATCAGCCCGGAGAGGAGATGGTGAAATTCGGGATGTTCAAGGGCGTCTTTGTCCCTACCCTGCTCACCATCCTCGGTGTGATTATGTATCTCCGCCTGGGATGGGTGGTCGGCAACGTGGGGCTCCTCGGGGCATGGACCATAATTCTGATCGCGTTTGCCATCACCACCACCACCGCGCTCTCCATGTCCTCCATCATCAGCAATATCCGAATCGGGGCGGGTGGGGCGTACTCTATAATATCCCGGTCCATGGGGCTGGAGATCGGGGGCAGCATCGGCGTGTCGCTCTACCTCTCACTCGCCCTGTCGGTGGCCCTCTATATCTTTGGGTTCCGGGCTGGACTCCAGTTCCTCTAACCCGGTCTCTCCTCCCTTCTCATCGATTTTACCGTGTTCGCCCTCCTCTTCGTGATCGTCTTTCTCAGCACCGACGTGGCATTCAGGATCCAGTTCTTCATCCTGGCGGTAATTATCGGATCTCTTATCTCTGTGTTTGCTGTACTCCCGCCGTCTTCGCCTCTGTATGATTTTGTCGCTGTCCCGCCGAATATCTCTTTCTGGGTGGTCTTTGCCGTTTTCTTCCCGGCTGCAACCGGGATTATGGCCGGGGCCAATATGTCCGGTGATCTGAAGGACCCCCGGCGGGCCATCCCCCGGGGAACCCTCCTTGCTATCGTGGTGAGCGGGGCCATCTACCTCTCGCTGGCATGGTGGCTCGCCGCCTCCGCATCACCGGATCAGCTGGTGGGGGACTATACATTCCTGATCTCCGGATCCCGCTGGACATACGTTGTCCTCGCCGGCCTCCTCGCCGCCACATTCTCATCGGCGCTCAACTCCCTGGTCGGGGCATCACGGATCCTCCATGCAATGGGGGAACACGCCATCATGCCCCGCAGCTCCTGGTTTGCCGCCCGCACCAGGCGGGGCATCCCCCGCAATGCCCTCCTGGTGACTGACGGCGTGGTGGTCGCATCCCTCATGTTCAGGGACCTCAATATCATCGCCCCGCTTATCACCATGTTCTTTCTGATCACTTACGGCATGATCAACATCGTCATCCTGATCGAGCAGAACCTCCAGCTTGTCAGTTTCCGGCCGCTGTTACGGATTCCCCGGGTGGTGCCCCTGATCGGGACTGTCGGCTGCATCTTCGCCATGTTCATCATCAACCCGATCTTCAGCCTCATAGCCCTCTTCTTTGTCGCGGTTCTCTACTACATCCTGATGTACCGCCATCTGTCCGGCGCCACGCCATACGGGGATGTCCGGAGCAGCCTTTTCGTGGCCATGGCCGAGTGGGCGGCAAAGAAATCCATGGCTCTTCCCCGGGCCCAGGAGAAGGCTTGGCGTCCCCATCTCCTCCTCCCTATCCTGGCACCGGCCGAACTACGGGGAGTCTCGGAGTTTGTCCGGGACGTGACCTACCCCAGCGGGTCCGTACGGATCCTCGGGATCAGCATGGGGGAGGAGCGCTCCCGCCTGGAGACCCGGCTTCCCACCCTTGCACAGGAGTTTGAGGAGGACGGCATCTACACCAAGTGGACGGTGGTGGATACAGACACTTACGCAGATGGGGTGGTTTCAAGTATCCAGGCACTGAAGGACTCGTTCTTTTCCCCGAATATCGTATTTCTCAGGCTGCCGGATGATCGCCGGTGGGAAGGTGATCTCCGGAGCATCATCGACAGGGCCGGAGAGAACCTGATGGGTGTCCTGCTCTATGCGCCGCACCCGGCGGCAGGTCTCGGCCGGCGGCGGCGGATTAACCTCTGGATCGCCGGTCAGTGCATGGAACGAACGGAAGGGCTCAATCTTCCCAATTGCGACCTCGCCATCCTCACCGCCTACAAGCTGGCTATAAACTGGGAAGCCGTGATCAGGATCCTGGCACCAGTGGGAAACTCTGGGCGGGCGGCAGAGATCCGGGAGAACCTCAAAGAGCTGGTGGAGCAGACCCGTATCCCGGTAAGGGAGATTATGGTCGAGGAGCGGTTCTTTGCCGACGCACTTGCGGGAGCCCCTCCCTCCGACCTCGAGATCTTCAGCCTACCGGCGGACCCTGACTTCGATCAGATCCGGGAGACCATCGTAAAGACCCGGACTTCCTGCCTGTTCTGCCGCGACTCGGAACAGGAGAGTGCCCTGATCTAGGGGGTATCATCAGGTATCCGTTCCGCTACCCTCTCCGGAATCACTTCAGGGTCCCACCAGCTCAAACTAACCAGAATGGAGGGGATACTGGCCTATCCCCTGGAACAACGAGAGAGCGGGAGAGTGGGAAAGTCTGGTAATCCCTTTGACTTCAATTGAGACCTAAATCCTATTCACAAAAGAGTTTTTTATGGGGGGGGCAATTGTGGAAATGAAGTATGTCATGGGGATCTTATTGCAATTCCGTTCCCGATTGTGTTCGAGAGAGAAATAAAAAATAGGTTTCTCTCTCTTATTTTATGACCATACCCTGAATATATCCCGCTCAATGTGGACTCGATTGTTGAGCCCCGGTCATGTCACCCGTGAAAGGGTGCCTGTTGCCAGGTCGTAGTAAAGACCATGAACCTGGATTCGTCCATCATCAACGGCCTGCCGGACAGAGGGATACGTCATCAGGTGCTCTATCTGGAGCCTGACATTTTCAAGCTCTATCTGGTAACCGCGTTCCTTTTCATCTTCGGGAGTGTGTGCCTTTGGAATCCGGGCATCGACTCGTGTTTTTGCCTCACGGGCATCATTGAGCCAGAGCGTGATATAGGGGTCTTGAAGATCTAAATCCAGCGCTTTTATAGCACCGCAATCAGAATGGCCGACGACAACGATCTCCTTCACCTCCAGGTAATTGATGGAATATTCAACAACCGCAACAAGGTTCCAGTCGTGGTTTGGCACAATATTTCCAACATTCCGGGTTACGAACAATTCACCGGGTGAGGCACTGGTAATTCGTTCAGGATCCGATCGCGAATCAGAACACCCTATCCAGAGGATGCCAGGACTCTGAGCCAGGGCCAGATCCTGGTATCGCCCGGGATCTGCATTGAAGATATTCTCCCGAAATTCCAGGTTCCCCAGGAGTAGCTGATCCACGAGCGGGCTTTCCGCCCATGTGACGGTGATAGAACCCGGAAACTTATCGTTTTCAGTGAAGATACCCCCGGTTCCGGGCAGACCTGAAAGAAGTGTGTTCCACCCTGTGATGATCCCGAAAGGATGAGGGTCCGGCAGGAGGGGTGAATTAAAACCTGCCGTGCCGGGTTCGCTGGCAATTACACCGACCGGCACACCAATAAGAATGAAAAAAATGACCATGACCTGAAAGCAATTTGATCGCATACCCCTACGGGATTCTATAAACACATAAAAATTCCGATCAGGGGATAAGATATTTTACCGGTAATCAATAGTTGCGGCCCTGTGTGATACCAGGATAGATACCTTCCAGGTTAGGTTGGTTCAGATTTCAGCAGTTATGATCGCTGGAACGTCAAAAAGTGGGATACGGGTTATCCTCACCGGACATACCGGGCGCAAACGGGCGAAAGAACCCGCAGCTCTGGCCGAGGAGGTTTTATCCTTCCGATCCGCAGGCGACCCTCGCCAGGATAGGTGCGGACCTTTTTGTAAATATCTCCGCCTCACCATTCCATGCCGGAAAAGAACACGTGAGATTTAATATATACCAAAACCATGCCCGCAAGCACGCCATCCCTATTGTAAGCGTCAACCAGGTTGGCGGGAACGACGAGCTCGTCTTCGACGGTAGATCGATGTGCTTTGATTGCAGGGGAGAGCCAATTGCCGTGCTTCCTGCCTTCGAAGAGGCTGTAGTGACCGTGGATATCGACCATCCCGGTGAACCCACGTCGTACCGGCCGTTGGATGAAGTGGAGAGCATCCACCGTGCACTGGTGCTGGGACTCAGGGATTACGTTAGTAAATGCGGATTTTCGAAAGTGGTTGTCAGCTTGTCCGGGGGGATCGATTCGGCGGTAGTCTGCTGCCTCGCAGTCGAGGCCCTGGGACCGGAGAAGGTTATCGGGGCAACGATGCCGGGACCGTACTCCTCCACAGGAAGCGTTGAGGATTCGGTTGCACTTGCCAAAAATCTCGGGATAGAGATGCTGGAGATTCCTATCATTAATATCTATGATGCGTATGTGGGCACGCTTGCGGACATAATCGATCATGAAAAAGGAGTGAATGTCACTCTCAAAAATATCCAGGCAAGAATCAGGGGCAATATGATCATGGCACTCTCCAACGAATACGGCTACCTTTTCCTCTCGACCGGCAACAAGAGCGAGTTGGCGGGGGGCTACTGCACCCTCTACGGGGATATGTCGGGCGGGCTTGCCGTAATCTCCGACGTGCCAAAGACGATGGTCTACAGGCTGGCACAGGAAATCAACCGGAGATCGCCCGTTATCCCGGATGCGATCCTCACGAAAGCGCCTTCTGCAGAGCTGAGACCCGATCAGCTGGACCAGGACAGCCTGCCGCCCTACGAGATCCTCGACGTAATCTTAAATGCGTACATCGATGCGGGGGATTCACCCACGGAGATCACCGGCCGGGGATTCGACCCTGCAACGGATGAGTGGGTTGTCCGGCAGGTGGACAGGAACGAATACAAGCGGCGGCAATCAGCCATAGGTTTGAAAGTGACTCCCAAGGCATTCGGCTCAGGAAGGAGAATGCCCGTCGCTGCGAAATATCACAGAAATAGAGTTTAGCGGGTGTTTTACCACTGAATCTCCTGGTAGTCCCGGAAGCAGGGAAGGCACACGATCCTCCCAATCCTGCTCCGATGCCAGCACTGATCCCCTTCATCTTGAGCCCTTTGCCAATCTCATCTTTTTTACCGTCAAATTGAGCCATCGCGATAAATCCCTGATAATTCATATCTGAGTGTGGACCATACCCCTCCCATTCTACGTCTAAACGGCAATTTCATCACTCTTTTGCGAAGCCGTTGTTTAATTGATTTAAAAGCAAGGTGAACCTCAATATCATCAATGACTCCCATCGATTCAAATTCTTACAGTTGTGACTATTTATACCATCCACGGGAGATACCATAATTCCAAAAATTACAGGAGCCTAAACTGGTCAAAGTGGTATAATCCATTTAAGGTAACAGATAAAGGGAGTCGGGATGAAGTGTTAAAAATACGAGGCATATTTCTATAAAAAGGCCCATTGATAGAGATTATCTCTAGCTCCATTTATCAGAATTGGAAGATAAGATACTCGTGTGTTGATTTAAGCCTGAACCGTTTCTTGGTGATATATTAAAAAGAAAACACTAGCTGGTAGTTTTCCGTAACTTACTTATCTAAAACCATTTGCCTTAGATTTCCCCGCAATTAAAGTGATACTATATCCAAAATAATGCCCAAAAATTGTTTTTTTACTCAAAAAAAAGTACATTAAATTATTTTCAAATTGCTGCACATTTTTATTATCGGAACCTGTAATCAGTTTTATAGAAAGTGATAAAGGGGGAAATAACCAAAATAAATCTCCGAATAAATTCTGTCCAAATATCTTTATAAATTCATAGTCATTAACTTCAATTAGAGATCTTATCTCTCTACGTGAGAATGGTATTTCATCATATTCATTCCACCCCCGATTTTTACTTATTTTTCGATGAAGCCAATAAAATGGGCAATTATAGTTAGGGACAGCAATGAAAGTCAATCCATTATTATTTAAAACTTTAAAGTGATTCAATATTACTTCCTTTCTAGTGTCTCCGATAAAATGTTCTGCAACGCCAGATGAAAAAGAAAAATCAAATTGATTGAAGAAAGAAGGAGATAAATCTGTAATATCTCCTATAATGAAATGAACCTTTTTCATTTGTTCATTTGTTAAATTTTTTTCAAATATCTTCTTTGACAATGACAAAGCTTCTTCTGAATAATCAATTAAGAACGTCTCCACTCCGAGTCTAGCAAAACTCAAAGAAATTTTACCCGTTCCACTACCCAATTCGATACTTTTTAAAGCATTAAGAGACTCAAATCTATTAGTTAGACTTAACTTTAAAGTCTCAAACCATTGCGTTTTAGAAACTGGGTGTTCTCTCTCTAAATTTAATTCATTTTCCAATGTATTTTCAATTAGATAGCATTTGTCCCAATTTTTCTTATTGCTTAACGATTCAGTAGCCATATAAATCTACCCAATTATTTCATCATTGCAACCATTCCGGTCATGTCAAATTCTTTTTTATTTAAATCCTCTCGATATTCTAATAACTTCCCACTAGTGGTCAATTAACATTATCGAAAATAGATTTGAAAAAGGTGATTT
>DATKYO010000024.1:0-4880 GCA_035528475.1 Methanoregulaceae archaeon
TTCCCAAAATTCTTCAGCACTATTGCGACCGAACGACTTTTAGGACCTGATGTTCTGCCCGAAGATCTCAACGATGATGTCCTCGGCAGAACTCTGGATCGGATTTACGAGGCAAATTCAACTGATCTCTTCCTCAAGATAGTTCTCCAGGTCATGCAAAACGTCCAGTTCGGCACCCAGCTCCTCCACGCTGACACCACCAGCGTGAGTGTACATGGCAACTATGAACATATCGACGGAACACCAGCGATCCAGATCACCTACGGCCACACTAAGGACAACCGTCCTGATCTCAAACAGTTCGTACTCAGCACCATCACCAACCAGCATGGGATCCCGCTCTTTGTCAGGACCTATTCTGGAAATGCCTCGGATAAACAGAACCTGATCGAGTCAATTCAACAATTCCGGGCGGCCGTACAGATTCCTGAAGATGCATACTTCATCGCTGATAGTGCACTCTATACCGCAGATAATGTCAGGAATTTGTGTCAGGATGTCCACTGGATCACCCATGTACCTTCCACCATTACTGAAGTGAAAACACTCCTCCACGCCGATGTTCCGATGATTCAGGGCACGGACACCCGGTATTCGTTCTACGAGACCACATCAGAATATGGCGGCATTCCCCAAAAATGGGTACTGGTACATTCGACGGAGATGCAAGCCAGGAAAGAGAAGACGTTTGAGAAGAGCCTGGAAAAACTGGATATACAGACGACGAAATCGTTCAGGAAACTCCGGGGACTTGAATTTGCCTGTGAGAAGGATGCACGGGCAGCGGCAGATCACTGGGCAAAGAACCACCCCTGGTACCAGTACACCCAGTTCTCGATTGTCCCGACATCGCGAAAGATCGAGTCGAAACGAGGAAGACCCAGAAAAGACGAGGAACGACTTACCGTCTATATCCTCCAGGCTGAAATTGCACGAAATTCCGAGGTAATTCTTGCTGAGATGGAGAAGCTGGGGAGGTTCATTCTGGCTTCAAATGATCTCTCTCTGAACCCTGAAACGATGTTGGATTATTACAAAAACCAGAGCGCCGTGGAGAAGGGATTCCGGTTTCTCAAGGACAAGAGTTTCAGGATCTCCGAGGTATATTTGAAAAAGCCGGAGAGAATTGAAGCACTTTCTATGGTCATGGTTCTCACCCTCCTCATCTACTCGGTGGCGGAATGGCTGATTCGGAAGCGGTTGAAGGAACGGAAGGAATTTGTGCCTAACCAGGTGAATAAACCGACTCAGAATCCTACGTTGAAATGGATATTCATGGATTTTTTGGGGGTCATTGAAGTGAGGTTAAATGTGCCGGGAGAGCCTGAACGACAATTGACTAATTTAAACGAGAATGCAAGGAAAATAATCGCGATTCTTGGAGGAAGGTGTGTAAATTATTATGCGTGAGAAAAGATCTGCGGAAAGCGGGCTAAAAGATAGCGAACAACTAACACATTTAATGGTTGACACTGCTAATGGCGCAACTGAGGAATAACGATACAAAAACCACTTTGAATGTCTCGGAACTTAATTATCAAAAAATATAGATGAATTTCCTAATTCATCACTATTCGAATTGTTTTTCACGTATCCCACTGGTCTAACCTCTCCCCCAACATGCTTATTCAGAGTAAACTGTTTATTCCCCTCCGCATTCTTTTTTATGTAATGTAAAGTCCCTTTCGAAAATCCCATCTTCTGCCAGTCGTTATGAGAAATTGATAGATGTCCGTTTTATTTTACAAATCCCGGCTGGAATGAATAGATGGCGATGATTTTTTTTATTCTCCTCATATAAACCAGTTGATTGGTATTCAGGTCCAAAAAAATAGGAAATCGGAATTACAGTACGGGTTTTTGTTTCAGGGCCGCAACAAGCAATTTTACGCCGGCTTCAATATCTTCTGTATCAAGAACTTCCACGGGCGAATGGATATACCGTGCAGGGATGCTGACCGTGGTACTGGGGATACCGCCCCTGGTAAGGTGGATCGCAGTTGCATCAGTAGTGCCCCCGGTACCCACTTCCATCTGCACCGGAATTCCGTGATTGTCCGCTGCATCTTTAAGCCATTTCACTACTTTCCGACTGGCGATAAGACCACGGCCGCTGCTGTCCACAATTGTGATGACCGGCCCTTTTCCCATCTCTACCGGTGCATCCTTCATCTCAATTCCCGGGTGGTCACCAGGGATCGTGACATCCGTAGCAATCGCGCAGTCAGGTTCCAGAGTATAGGCACTTGTTCGTGCACCTTTGAGTCCGACCTCTTCCTGAACGGTAAAAACACCAAAGATGGTGAGCGGGGAGTTTAACTCTTTTAAGGTTTTTATGAGCATGGCAACACCGGCCCGGTTATCAAATGCCTTTCCCGATACACGATTATAAGCCAGGTTTGTAAACTCACGATCTACTGTCACTGGTGTTCCAACTTCAATTCCCAGATACTCCACTCCTTCGCGGCTCGAAGCCCCGATGTCGATAAACATATCATCAACTTTCACCCCCTTCTTCCGTTCTTCATCATCCATCATATGCGGAGGTTTACCGCCAATTACGCCGAGATACTTACCTTTTGTCCCATGCAGTATAACCCGCTGGTTATAAAGTGTCGGACCGTACCAGCCTCCAAGAGCGACAAACCGGATAAAACCCTTCTCATCGACATACTTAACCATGAGCCCGATCTCATCCATATGGGCAGCGAGCATCACTTTGAATTTATTACCTCGCTTGATGGCAATGAGGTTACCCAGGGGGTCTTCTTTTATTTCGTCAACATACCCTTTGAGTTCTTTTTTAATGACTGCATATACACTGCTTTCACTGCCTGATACACCATGTGCATTCGATAACTTTTTTAAAAGTTCTTTGACCATATCAATCACCCATTGCTTTTTGTATCCTGCCAAGGGCCTGGTGTAAGTTTTCCCGGGAGGTTGCATAACTGAAACGGGTATACTCAGGTGCATTCACACCAAACGCTGTGCCGGGGACTATAACAATGCCCTGTTCGATAATTTTCTGGGTGAGCGCCGGTTTCATCGGAACAAATGCGTAAAATGCACCTTCCGGAACCGGGAAGACAAATCCTAAATCAGCCAGCCCTTTGCAGATGAGATCGCGTCTCACCCGGTATTCGTCACGCATAATTTTTACCGGACTCTGGTCTCCTTCGTAGGCTGCAACAGCCGCATACTGGGAAATGGATGTTGCACATGCCTGACAATACTGGTGAACTTTGACACATTGCGATCCAATCTCTTCAGGAGCGGCGAGGTATCCCAGTCGCCAGCCGGTCATTGCATAGGTCTTGCTTGTTGCATTGATGGTAATAACATTTTCACCAAACCGGGCAGCACTCCAGTGCTGTTTACCGTAGATGAAATGCTCGTATACCTCATCGGACACAACCGTGACGCCCGCATCATTCGCATATTCAACAAGGGCCTTGATGGATTCTTTATTTTCTACTGCTCCTGTCGGATTGGAGGGGGAGTTCAATACCATAATCTTCGCATTGTCCATCAATCCCTTTGCCTTCTCCACATCGATATGAAAGTCACGTGAAAGTGGCATACTTACCGGGCGCCCGCCCGCAAGGGTTGCAAGAGCTGCATAAGAAACAAATCCCGGGTCCGGGCAGAGTACACGATCCCCCTCATCAACCAACGCCTGCATTACTATGTGGAGGGCTTCGCTTGCACCGGCAGTAACAATAAGTTGATCCGGATTATAGGACAGCCCGTTCTCTTTTTTGAATTTTTTACAGAGTGCACTCCGTAGTTCAGGAATTCCTGTATTATTCGTGTAGCCTGTTTTTCCTTCAGCAATCGCTTTTATCGCAGCATCCTTGATATGCTGTGGTGTATCAAAATCTGGTTGTCCAAGTCCCAGATTAATCGAATCCTTCCCCGCAGATTCGAATATTTTTCTGATTCCGGATATTTCGATACCCTGTACCCGCTGTGCAAATTTTATGTTCATATTTTTCACTCCTCCCTATTCGATATTTGTATGACGGTTCTTCAATGCATTCTCATCAGTCTGGGTAATCTCCATCAGCCGGGAGATTACTGCATCGGCAAAGATCATGGATGTAGTCTCAAAGAGAGTTCCCAGTGGCGCGAACGACTTGTGATCCCCCATCATCTGCCGGATTTCAAATTCAATGGCATCATCACCCACCTCATCCCTGTGGTGCTCGATAATAACGATACAATCTGATATCTTTCCGATCCTTGATTCGGCATTTGATGTTATCAGACAGATTTTCCCCCCAATCTCTTTTGCTGTTTCTGCAATATCGGCTATCGTTTTTGTCCGTCCGGAACCAGAGAATACGACCATAATATCCCCTTTATTCATAGATGGAGTGATCGTCTCCCCGACAACAAATGCCTGCAGACCCAGATGCATGAGTCGCATGGCAAATGCCTTTGCAACGAGTCCCGACCTTCCCGCACCCATAACGTAGATACGCTTTGCATTGAGGAGTTCTGAAATAAATTTTTCGACATCTTTATCTGATAATGTATTGGCGATTGCCCGGATCTTTGATGCCATCAGCCGCATCATATCCTGTACTCTATGGTTTTCCATGGTTCTCTCACAAATGATGCAATCACATAGTAGATGAGAATTTCGTAGTCCGAGATCTGCCGACCGGTATTTCTGGAATTATTCAGGGATTTTCCATAATTACTTTATTGTTCTTTGATAATTTTTTATGATTACGGAATCCTTTATTCACGCTGCAGTTTTCTTTACCCCGGAGTCATGAACTGTCGGTGAATACCGCTCAATGTTTCCATAAGCAACAAGCTGGTTCCCTTCAAGAACCGATACGGCACCATGACCCCCGCAGATAAGGCAT
>DATKYO010000025.1:0-5707 GCA_035528475.1 Methanoregulaceae archaeon
TAAAAAAGACTTTTCCCGTCATCGGATAGCAAGGGACGTATCATCAGTCCACTGGCCCGGAGCAAGGCCGAAAGGACCCCCGCCGACCATCCCGGTGAGAGGCTCGAATGTCCCGGGCGGGCGAAACCCGACTGTTGTGCCAGGTGCATCCCCGACGGCCAGTCCCAGAAGACAGCCACGATAGCGTGAACCCTGGATTGTCATTGGCATCGAACTCGGTGTAAGGGATTATTAGAGTAGTGATTTGCCTTAGCAAAGAGGCCTGTTCTTTCCGGTGAATGTAAAATAGTCGACGCAGCAATCCGGTATGGGACATCTGACGCTGAAATGGCTGTAATCATTAACAGAACAGATTTATACCCTGCTATTCCACACCACTTAGATGAAACTAGGACTCTGCATATCATTGTGTGTCCTCCTGATCCTCAGCATTATTATTGCAGGGTGTGTAGAACCCGATGATAATGGGAAGACGTTCACGCCCGCAGTCACCCCTGTGCCCGCGAGCTCTTCTGAAGATGGGTGGGTAACGGTATCTCCTCAGGCCCTCATGGCAAAAGGAGAGAGCAGGGAAGCGCTTACCAGGGCAGCGGAGGAAGTGCAACAGGGAGATACGAGCTGGCTCGTGAATGCCCTGCCCTGGGAAGTCCAGGAGCAGTTAGAGGAGCAGCTCAAGATCGCCCCTGCAGATGCAGCTGAAATTGCCCGGGCGCTGATGGATGCAAAAGAGGTGGAGATGCATGAGAACCTCATTATCTATGAGACAACCTATCGGGGAAAAACTCATTCGTTCTACACGGTGAGGGAGTGGAAGGGATGGAAAATCGTCGGGTTTTAATGATTGCACTCATTGTGCTGGTATGTATACCTCTCCAGGTCACGGCCTATTCGAATACCAACGCTGGTGGCCATCCATCAATCAACAGGTATGCAGTAGACTATTTTGAGAAGAAGATACTGCCCTATGATTCGCTGCTTAAAAACACCTCGATACGCGGGGAAGCAAGCTACGGATGGGCATGGGATGAAACTGATGGCAAAAAGAATACCGGTCCCACGGATAGCATAAACTTACCTAAGGAAGGAGTTCTTCAGGACTGGATAAAAGATGGAGGATACTCTGCGGACGAACCTGAGTATACCATGGCCCTGGTCCATTTCTACGATCCTACAAATGTCAATGAACCGTGGCTTACTGATCCCTGGTTGATCATGAACAAATACACTGAATTCCTGGCCCGGGCGATGGACCCGTCTCTCGTCGTCCCGGACCTCTCTGCCGTGCACTGGGCTTTTGATGGCGGGGCCGGCGCCTACGCGAGCAGAGGTGCGTATTTTATTCAGGATTACTCATGGGACGATGGCCTGCAGTATTACAAGGATGCACTCGCGGATACTTCGCGGGAGAATGAAAATTATGGCCAGGCATGGAGAGCAGTCGGGGAGACCATGCACCTTGTCTCGGATATGACCATTCCTGCCCATGTGAGAAACGATGGCCATCCTACTCTTAATGAAGATCCCTATGAAAACTCAGTAGACGCCTGGGAGGTAACCCACTACAAGAACGGGCCGTTCCTTGACCTCAATTATAACCAGGGCACGTTACGCGATCTCATGATCCGCACCGCGACCGTGGTGAACAAGAACTTCTATTCTGCTGATACAACGCCGACCGGCTATCAGGTGACAGGGTCGGATAGTTTTTATACCCGGGGCAGATATTCTCAGCCCTCCCTGGAGGGACTCACTGCAGATGCCGATGGGTATTATTATTATCCACCTGGCAGAAAACTCGCACGTGGGGTTCTCTACAGTTTCGAGCCTATATCACCGCCCAAGTATACATACACAGGAACCAACGAGCCTATAGTGTTAATGTACCGGTATCACCTTGACTACGAGGTGCTCAAAGATCAGCGCAGGGTCCTGATACCTACGGCAATCCGGGCGAGTGCGGAGGTGCTGGACCGGTTCCTGCCCCGCTTTAAAGCCAATATCGAAGTAGAGAAATACGTGCCTGAGGACCCGTCTGACGAACAATATATTGTGTATACCACGTTGAAGCAGGTGCATACCGAACCCGATGCCTGGAGTGGTTACGATCTCACTGTAAGAAATGGAGCATATTTAGTGGAAATAACTCCTGGTGGCACACAAACCGAAGAGGTACTTTCACTCGGCTCTTATTTATATACTCCAGAGGATCCTGATTTTAACTATTGGTACGATCTCTTTAGTTTCAAGCCAGGAACACGGATATACATGGCATATGACCTCGGAGGGTACGTGATCAAGTCAAACGAAGTGGAGATTCCCACGGTGACCACCCCCATCGCCATCCCAGATGAGGATTGGGACCGCGACCCGAAGGAATGCCCGAGTAATTGGTATGTAGATGGGATATGCTACAACCCGTCTGATACAATTCGAGAGCATAGTGGCGAGTCAGGAAATTTCGATTAAAATATGTCGTGGAGCAACAACTTTTTTTAATTTTTACCAATTACGGACTGAAATCACATATAATTCAATGACACATCTGATTCCCTTTTAATTTTCATTATTTTATTGCCGGCAATCCTGTACGTCCTTTCCTGCACCGCGGGTGAGTGCTCAGCCGTCACGGGCAGAACCGCTCCGGCTCAGTTACAACCTGGGATTTGCGAGTGGGATACTTCAGGAGAATGAGAATGGAGAATCCAAAACAAAAAGAGTGGATACAATATCCTGATTATTCTTCTTTCTTCCGGAGAACGCCTGCCAGTACGATGACCCCCCCGACCGCAAGGACCCCCACGATCACCACGACTCCAACGAGCACTCCCAGACCGACGAAGGGGGCCCACCAGACAAGCCCGGTGAGGGGCTCGACGGTGAAGTTCTGCCGGTCTGCCGGCGCTCCATTCAGGAAGAGGTCCAGGGTCCAGGAGCCCACGGCCTCATCCGACGGCAACAGGCTGAGATCGAGCTTTGCCCGGGCCATACCCTGGCCGGGGGTAAGGGTCCGGCTCTCATTATAGTTCATCCCCTGTGGCCCGGTAAACACCCATTGGAGAAAATCCCCCTCTCCTGTGTCCTTGAGAGAAACCTCCGACATCACGATATCGTCCCTGGTAAATTCAAGGGTCGGTTCTATTATGAGATCAGTTCCGCTGCCACGCCCCAGGACATGCCCTTCCAGGATCGCCGCTGATACAGGAGCACTCCACACCAGGACGAGAACCAGGACCGTCAGGATAAGAGGTCTTACGGGGAGTCTCCTCATACAGCCATATCGTGGAGCAACAACCCTTTCAGGATTGCACAATGGCGAACTGCAACACTTGTATTTCATTGATACATCTCATCCCTTCAATGCTGATTATTCTTGTTCCTAAACTCCATGAACGATTGAGCCATGGTAAATGTATCCCGTTCTATACCCCCGGGTACATATCGTAGATCTGCACGATAATCCGGTAGGCAGTGATCTTCTCTTTCAATGGTTCAAGGGTTACATAGAAATACGGGAATATTCCTCCCGCCGGAAGGTTCTTTTGTGATACCAGCGGCGGGCTCGTCGCAACGGTGGCGGAATCATTCCCCAGCAACTCGATGTATACGATAATATAGCCCCGGACCGCCTCCTTTTGCGTATTGGAGATCATTCCCTGGAAGAGCAGGTTGCCGTCATTCAGGATCCCCACGCTTAAGTTACGAATCACGAGTCCCGCAGGAATTTCAGTGTTGTTGCGAAGAGGAAGATCGATCGGACGGTACTGCATGTCGGTCACCAGATCCGGATCGGGAGTTCCCGTGTTGATGATCTGTGTCTGATTTTTCGGCTCAGTGCACCCGCTGAGTATCACCGTGCAAATAAGAAGGACAATTATTCCTCCCCCTATCCACCGGTTCGGCCTCATTATTATATCCTCATACCATGAGATCCCATGTGTTGCATAAATGTATCGTAATTTTATTCGGACAATCCCGTCCGGGTCATTAAGTTCCCGGTTTTTTCATCCACCACCTTTTCGCAAACCATAATTCCCCAAAAATCCATAATAATCCCCATGAAAAAACTCCCCATTGTGCTGATCATTCTCACTTTTACCGCACTGGTCCTTGCAGCCGGATGCACAGGCCAGGAGAGTGTCATCCAGAAGACCGAGATGGAGTCGATGGCCGAAAAGGTGGCCGCATCCATCGATTCCGGCCTTGAGGAACTGAAGGCCGGTGTTGGCGAAAACGCCCTTGCCCTGGCGGAAACAGGCCTTTCCGGCCCGGAGGCGGAAGCGGTCCTTGCAAAGAACCTGCTGAAGCACCCGTGGGCGATCTCCTCGCTCGTTATCGCGAAGAACGGGACCGTCGTAACCGCGGTGCCGGAGAACTTTGCCGATATTGTCGGGACCGACCTTTCCTGGCAGCCGCAGGTGCAGAAGGCGAACACCGAACAGGTGCCGATCGTAAGCGACGTGTTCATGATGGCCGAAGGATTTGCAGGGATCTCGCAGAGCTATCCTGTCTTCTCGCCGACCGGGGAATATCTCGGCTATACGGACATCACCTACACCCCTGATGCCTTCATCGGCAGACAGATCCGGCCGCTGACCAATGGAACGGACTATGATGTCTGGGTGACGCAGACGGACGGGACCGTAATCTACGATACGACAAAGGAGGAGATTGGCAAGAATCTCTTCACCGATCCCGCTTATGATGACCCAGCCCTGCAGAAGATATTTGAAAGAATCATCGCCGAGCCCGAGGGTTCCGGGCAATACACGTTCTGGGATCAGAACTGGGATCGGAATATCACGAAGACTGCGGTCTGGGATACTGCAGGAATCGACGGTGCCGAATGGCGGGTAGTGGTCACCAGGCCGGAAGGACAACCGGGAGAGGGTGCCGGTACGGAGAACGGAGGTGCAAGCCCGACCGCTGCTGCTCCCACTCAACCAACCGATGCACGGTATACAGAACTGAAACAATTCGTGGATAACGCCGCCGGATATGCAAGGGAGCACGGAAAGGAGACGGCAATAAAAGAGTTCAATGATCCCGACGGGGCGTTCACCGACGGAGAACAGTACATATTCGCATATGGAATGCACGGAACCGTTCTCGCACTTCCCTACCAGCCGGGCCTGATCGGCACTGTCCGGACGGGAATAACCGATTCCAACGGAGTCGAATTCATCGACCGGGCGATTGAGGTCGCAGGGAAAGGAGGAGGCTCGCTCTACTACATCTATCCGAACCCAGCGGACGGCTACCGGGAGGAGTTCAAGCTCTCGTATGTCGTTCCCGTCGCCGACGAATGGTTTGTCGGATCAGGGATATACCTGCCCGAGATCCCCGCCAATTTCAATGATACCGAAAGGGACGAACTGGTCGAACGGGTAAAGAATGCCCGTGATTATTCACAGAAAGAGGGAAAGGCGAAGGCTGTTGCAGATTTCAATGATCCGGACGGTGTCTTTGCCGACGGAAGCAGGTACATCTTTGCCTACGATTATAACGGGACCACGCTCGCACTCCCGTTCCAGCCCGAATATATCGGCACGAACCGGCTGGACTTCGCCGACACCTACGGCGTAGAAATCCTCAGGTGGGAGATATCCGCCGCAAAACGCGGCGGGGGATTTGTCTACGTGCAGTACTTAAATCCGGATACAGGGGATGCCGGGATGAAGCTCTGCTATGTCGCACCGGTGGATGACGA
>DATKYO010000026.1:0-24063 GCA_035528475.1 Methanoregulaceae archaeon
GGTTCCTACATCTCCAACACCCACCGAATCCCCCCTCTCGCCGGTTATCGCGGCAGGAGCAATCGGATTGATAATGATGGTGTATGCAGCATACAGGCGGAATTAGTCATGGTGGATTTAGACTGTAGATCCAGTTTTGAAGAGGTTCTCCGGTGGTTGTATGGACGAAAGTAACCATTCCCCGGATGAACATATCCTGGAAGCCATCGGCAGGTGCCGCATTGTGGTCAGGGATGGAAAAGTGGTGGAGGTGGGAGAGCCCTTAATCCGCCGGTGCCCTCTTGCCAGGCGGTTTGCAAGACCTGTGGATCCAATCACTCCTGAAGCCGTAAAAGCAAATATTGAACATCGTATCATGTCATTCGGTATGTGCACTCCTGACCGCAAGGTGGTGATGGATGGCGAGTTTGTCGGCTTTGGGGCTTCAGAAATGTTAAGTTACGGGCTTCGCAACCGGATGCTGGACTGTGCAGTTATTGCCGCCGAAGGAGCGGGAACGATTATTACTGCAAATCCTGGATTGGTGCAGGGAATAGGCGGCAGGATGTCCGGGCTTGTGTGTACAACCCCCATCCCGGAAATCATTTCCCGCATTGAGGAGAACGGAGGCGACGTACTTGACCATTCCGGGGCTGTTATTGACCAGGTCAGGGGCGTAGCGAAAGCCCAGATGCTTGGATTTTCCTCCATCGGAGTCACTGTCGCAACTGCCCACGATGCAGAAGCGATCAGGAAGATTGATCAAAAATCCTGCATCATTGCTGTCCATACTACAGGGATCACGCCTAATGAGGCGGAAAGACTTGCCAGGTCGGCTGATATCATCACTGCCTGCGCTTCATCGGCAATCCGCGAAATTGCCAGCACCTATGCCCTTTTACAGGCAGGGTCATCCATCCCTGTTTTTGCAGTGTCCCAGAAGGGAAAAGATCTCATCCTTGAGAAGGTGCGGACGGGAAAGGATCAGGTTGTTGTCATGGGGGCAAAACTCCCCTATTCGGGAGATAATTTCCCCGATCCCCTGATCTGATACAGGATTAATACTTTTTTATCAATATTTTTAGGGCATGGGGCCAAAAAAGACCGGATTTTCGCGATTAGAACGTCCACTGAATGGCTACACAATCAGACATCAAGAAGAATTGTATGCGAGGGGAGGGATTTGAACCCACGAACACCTGCGTGACAGGCCCCTCAAGCCTGCGCCTTTGACCTGTCTCGGCAACCCTCGCATTGTGCTATAATACTGATGTCGTTTTGATAAAATAATGTATCCATATGGATTTGCCCGGGATCGCTTCCCTGCCGGGGGTTGATCGTAAAGAACAGCGATGTATATGTATTGCCCCGTCCAAATATCTTTCATATGTGGTCTGATATCATCCGCGAATTCTCTGATTCCCCTTCACAGAGCCGGGTGGTGAAATTTCTCCTTGAAAACGGGTTCGGGGTCAATAGACAGGGACGTATTGTATGTAATGGAATAGAAATCCCCGCAACGCAGGTGGCCAAGGCAATCGGCACCGACCGGAGGGTGGTTGACACGACTGCACGGCATATTCTCGGGCTTCCGCTTCATCGGGATATTTTCATGAATATGCGGGCAACACCCGATTTAAGCCAGGTCGCCGATTCAATGGGTCTCTCTGTGATGACGATCATTCCAAAAAATGCAATGGAGAAGGGAATTGTGGGTTCTGCGGTCAGGGTGATTGTTGAGAACGACCTGAATATCCGGCAGATCTTTGTTACTGATCCGCACCTGTCCGCCGAACCCAAGCTGGTTATTATCACCGATGAGGGGTTCCCGCCGGAAGTTATCGAAGGTATCAGAAAGCTGCAGCAGGTAAAACGGGTAATCCTCTGATAACCCGCTTATCAGGCCCACTGCTCCATTTCCAGCCATAGATGATACATACGCATTTTTACACGTCTGGGAAGGGAAACAGAACTCATCAGTCGATTAAATATGGAGATCCTGGTTTTTCCCCGTACGAGATTATCTGCGTTGGCCACGATCTTCTCCTCAAGAGATGCCGGGAAACAGTCGATAGGCAGGAGTCTTTCAATGCTGCATTCATCTGCAGTAAGACCGGCCCCGATATGCCGCTCAACGATCCGGGCCAGAGATTCGGGCAGACCCAGTTCCCTGCAAATCTGTCCTCCCGCCTGGGCATGTGCAAGAGAATGTGTGCGCCCTCTTCCGATATCATGAAGAAGGGCCGCTTGATGTACAAGGGCAGTATCGGCAATGTCCATCCGGGCAGCATATTCATCGGCCAGAAGAGTAACCGCGTGGCAATGATTAATTACCCCCGGAGTACAGCCGGCCCGGTGAAGAATGGTATACATGGAGAGGTCATCGGCCTTACGCATGACCCAGGGTCTCTTTGATGGTTTTTATACGTTTTTTAAGTGCTTTAAGAAGTATTTCATTATCGAAATGTTCCATGGCCTGATCACATGAAGGGCACAAAAAATTATCATCCATTGCCTGGTTGAATGTGGAGAGGATGCCGCAGGTTTTACAGATATAGAAATCGTTTTCCTCCTCAAACCGCTCTCTGGCCTCAAGTTTTTCAAGTATATCATTCATTTCCTCTGAAATTACATCATAAATCTGGTCAATACGCAGGTGCCAGAGATATGTGAGCCAGCCTGTTTCGTTATTTTTTATCCGCCGGTATTCTGCAAGCCTTTTTTCATACAAGGTGTAGAGTGTATGCCTGACTGAATTGAGGTTTATCGTTGTCTGTGCCGCAAGATCCTCGTCGCTGTATTCACCATCATTCGGGAACTTTTCCAGGAGAGAAAGGCCTTCTTCGCCAATCAGCCTTAATAAATATGCCCGAATCGCCGGATTTGTCAGAATGTCATCCATGGGAACCATCACCCCATATATTGTCGGACGAGTCTATTATGCTTATCCAGCATGGCAAGTGCCGCGTCCTTGCTTGCACCCCATCCGTACACACTTATCACCGCCTGGCCCTCCTCCATTTCGGTATTCGGCCAGGGTATATCGGCGACCAGCGGATGCAGGGCGCATAGATCTGCCCTAACCGTCATATCGCGTTCTGCAAAAAGAATTCTCCGGGCAGCATAATGCAGCGGTGGGGGGATGTGGGGAGGCAGTTTTCCATGGCAGGCGTCTAAATGGCACGAAAAGAGGTTACGGCCGGTTGACATCTCAACCGTGTCAAGTGTGGCCTGAAATCGTGGATTGATCTCGATGGCCCAGACTTCATTGCTATCTGCCATGAAATCAACCCCTACTGTACCTTTACACCCGCTAGCAGCGGCAATTGTCTCTGCATACCTGATCATCGCCGCGTTCGCAGGGCTGTCAGATGGGGTAACAGATCCCGAGAAACCGAATGCGGTCTCACCGTTACCCCGCAGGAATTGCTCGTTTACTGCTATCGCCCTGGCTCTGGCTCCATCTGCGAGACAGCATACCGAAGAAGGAAGCCCTTTTACCAGGGCCTGGGAAATATATGGCGGATTGTCGAACCGCTCCTCCCAAAGTTCCTTCTCTTCTCTGTTGTGCACAACCTGGTTTCTCCAGCCGCCCGCCCCGGTCCTGGGCTTTACCATTGCAGGGTAGACATCATCAGGGAGAATTTGCGGTGTCGGGATTTCCAGGCCTTCAAAAAATTTCTGTATTTCCAGTTTATCCAGATATTTTTTTGCCTGTTCAGGGGAAGTCCCGCAGATGGGTATTCCCGACTTCAGGGACTCGGCTCCTGAAGTCACAATTATCAGGTCAATCCGATGGCGCAAGCACATTTCTTCCACCGCAACCGGCAGTTCCCCGAGTTCCTCAAACCTGATCCGGTCACGGGTATACCATGCAAGATCCTGGTCACAGAAGTGGTCTATTGCATATACCTCAAATCCCGCCTGAAATGCCGATTTTGCTACATGGCGCGTGGAAAAACCTACTACCAGCACACTCCGGTTCATAGATCTTCCGTAATTTTTGCATCGCGGCTGGGAATTATTTTCATCCGGCCTCCCTCAAATTTCAAATTTAATTCCTTTCCTTTAAAAATCCTGTCAAGAAAAACTGCGAGGCTGGATATTTCGGAATGTGGCTGCGAAGTTATTGATATATTATAATCGGCGATACCGAACACTTCTCCTGGTACTTTCTCGGCTCCCACCACTACCATGATCTTTGGAAATGTGCGAAGCTTCTCTTCATGATCGACTAAGCTTTCTCCGTACATAGTGAGATGGACGACAATCCCCCCATCATCTTTCCATCGCTGCATGCAGTGCCGCCATTTGATGCCATCCCTGATGAAAAATTCGCCTCCCCACCGGTGTACCACATCACGAATGCTCCTTACCACCCCACGGTCTTCACCGGCCAGGTACATGCCGCGTGCCCCCAGAGCCCGTGAGGTAAGTCCTACATGGGTTGTAACACGCTGGTCACGTTCAGGCCTGTGGCCTATTCGCAAAACAACAATATCAGTCATCTTTTGGTCCCGAGTCGAATTTCACCTTTATTACGCCATTTTCAATAAGAAAACGACATTTTTTATCGTATTTTGCCTGGCAGCGCAGAATCATCTCCTGGATAGACACGATCCTGAATCCATCGTCTTTTCTCTCTAAAAGATTGGCGGAAAAGAGCCTCTGCAGCGAGGCACGGATTTCATCCTGTGAGGCATTTGAATGGAATGACAGATCCTCCTCTCCAATATCGGGGTTCCTGAGAAGGAGGTGGTATATCATCCAGTCCAGATCTTCAGGTTTCACCTTAACACATTCCGCAGGGTTGGGAATATATGTTTTGGCGGATAAAAGAGGCCAACGATTATATGGCTGCGAAAAAAAACCGAACCTCTATGGAGAATGAGAATGAAGCGGTTCCATACCGGGTCCTTGGAGAGATCGCCGACCTTTTATTCGAAGAATGTGAGGAAGATGAATCTCTCCTGGCAGAGGCTCTCGATGGGCTGGATGTAAATATCCGCGATGAATTGCTGGTGTCAGATTTCCTCAATGCCTATCAGACTTTTTATTATTTTTTCCGGGAACATCCCGGCGATTTGGAGAAAGACCGCCTTATTCTCCAGCCTGCATCAGCCCTGATTGAAGGCCTGATCCTGGGAGAGATTGAGTTTCTCGAGGTAATCTTTCGTATTGAAGATCACCAGCCCGTGGTATCAGTCAGCGACGGAGAGGAGACCCTCGTGCATTACCGTGGTAAAGAGGCATACCGCCAGTCAATTCGGTTCATAGACGAGAATCTCTAAATTCGATTGGTTCAGAACAGGCCGCCGGTAATGAGATCCTCATCCACATCTGCCCTTATTATCCTGGGGAGGCGCCCGTAGGAGATCGAAACTCCTCCCAAAATGATAAACACTCCTGTCACTCCTTTCAGGGGGAGATGCGTGAGAAGATCTCTCTCCTCAATGGTGATCCGGTTGCAGATCGAGGTGGCCCAGGCATCAGCGCACGCAGGGTTGGGTGAAAAAACCGTAACCGAATCCGCAATACCGAAAGAGAAAGAATGGCCAACCGTTGCAGAAGATGTGCAGATGCCGCATATTCCCTCCCCCGGAGGAATGGTGAAGGCCAGCCGGTTGCTTAATTCTGCATCCCCTGCATGGATCCCTACCCTGATTTCCCTGTCGGTGATAAATGCAATATCGCCGCCATTGTCGATGAGCCCGAAGGTTGCACCTGCTTTTACCATCTCCTCGACGCCCGCCCACGCAATGGCCGCTGCCACAGCAGCCATGGGGCCGACCCCGGCAAATTTGGCTGCCTCTGACATTCTCCTGACAGTTTGGAGATCTGTTTTGACTTCATAGGGTTCGAAGGTGAGAGCAAAGTAGGGGTCTTTGGCGATGTAATGTTCAACCTCCCTGCGTGCAACTATCAATCCCTGGCGGGCCGCCTCCGAATGCTCTTCTGTGTCGGCCAGAATTGTGGCTATAGTCTCCCTCATTGTAAACCGTTTTCTAATCATCCCGGAACTGCCCCGCACCGTGCCGCACCATGCCCTGTCCGGCCCCGGTTCTTGAAAGGATGATCTGACCGGATATGCAATAATCGTTTATATGGCAATGTCATTGAACATACGGCGGACCGATTCATTAGCTATTTATCGGTTCAGGGAGAGGCTTTTGGTGAATGGGGCTATTGGGAGGGCGCATGAGAGCCGGGAAGGCAAGACGGTGCGGGAACCATACAAAATCCCGGTTTATGGTCATGCTCATGATTGGGGCTAATGAATTTTCGGATCCCGGGAGGAATACTTTTGGATTGGTCATTCCGGGCACTTTAGGGCAAAGGCTACTTCATATTACACTTTATGGCCCCTTCACTCTGCGTGACGGCGATAATCCGGAACATGTCCTGAATAATATAGAATCCGCCGCACAACAATCCGGAACACTGCACTACCGTATTTCAGGACTCCTCCGGCTCAGGGGGAGAAAAGGTGCGGCGATCGCCCTGCGGGTGAATCCGTCTTCTGATCTTGAGGGGTACTATTGCAACCTTTCGGCCTCGCTTCTTCCCTTGTTAGGGAAAGGAACATGGATTGACCGTCGTCCCGGTCTTCGCCAGCTCCATATTACCCTTGCATTGAACTTAAAGACAGCCGAGGCTGACATGATATGGGAGAGGATAGCGGGAGAACACGCGATGCAATCAGTGCCAGGTACCTATGAGTCCGCGGGGATAGCCGTGTTCAGGAACGGGGCTTTGTGGAGAGAATATGATCTTGTTGGAATGTGCTGGCGTAACCGGGCTGAAATTTTTGAAATCCGCCGGCGCGAACGGGCACGTTGATTCCGGATACCTGCTATTCACATTGCCGCAGCGGGACCAGGTCACGTGGCAGGATTCATGAAATATAATTTTCTTTGCATTTTACGGGATTTTTTCAGAAAATGAAAAGGGGTGTATTAGAAAAAAATCAGGTCTCGCTCTTCTGGGAAAGTGCACGGTGCGGGCAGGCCTCGATACATCTTCCGCAGAGGATGCACTTTGACTCATCCACCTGCAGCTTCCAGTCATTATCAAACCAGAAGACCTCCTGAGGGCATATGGTAATACACGCCCCGCAGTCAACGCATTCGCTCTCGTTTAATACAATGACATCCTCAAGGATTCTCACCGATGCCCCCATGTCTCCAAGCTTCTCCTTCACAATCTCGCAGGACTCATCAGGGATATCAATCAGGGCTTCCCCTTCAGAGGAATCGATGAACGCACGTTCTACATTGATCAGAACACCTGTATCCCTCACGACCTGGGCAATAATTGGTTTTTTCCCTGCTTTTCGGGAAAAGGAGACAATAAGTTTCATTTCAGCCACCTTCCGCCAAAGAGTTTTCCGAGATTCATGGCAGTAAGCATCCCTATGACCCTGATATTGGAATCCACAACCGGGAGAGCACTTATATTGTAGCGTTCCAGTTTTTGGACGGCAATATCCACCGGTTCATGCGGGGCTACGGTAATGACCTTTTTCTTCATAATGTCGCGAACAAGCGATCCCTTGGTCGGGTTTACTACAGCCTTGGAGATATCATAAGTGGTAACGATGCCGACCAGTTTTCCTTCGCTGTCAAGCACGGGCAGGTGGTTTGTCTCACCTTTCAGAAGTTTCCGGGCTGCAGTCCGTATTTCCTCGGTTTCACTGATTGAAATCACCAACCTGTCCATGATATCCAGCACTCTGGGTCCCTGCTCGGTTTCACGCATGGGTTGCGCGGATTTGGTGGCATCGATGCGTCTTGTGGGAAGGGTGAGTTCCATTTTCCCGCTCTCGACCATGCATTTCAGTTCCAATGCGACTTCACGGGACCGCCGGTAACTGGACAGTGAAGACGTACGGACTTCTTCTCCGTTGAGTTCCACCATTCCACTCTTGAGATCGGCATAGTTCACCTTCCGCAGCGACGGCCGCGACCGTGAAGGCACACCATAATCGCTGATATCCACAAAGATGTCTTCATCTCTCACCGCAGTCCTTCGTACCATGTCAATGTCCGTAATTGGAATCGGTACACCGAGGCCCACATAGAGGGTGACACCATACCCGGTCATGGTGGCAGCCCTGATATACTCTGCAGACATCTCCTTCATGTTCCCAGTAACCATCAGTGTACCGAATCCGGATGCGGGAGAGTGCTGAGTCCCTTCTCCGATAATCATGCCGATGGCACCTCCCAGAAAAATGGGCACACCGCTACCTATCATCCGGAATTCAGGGTCATTGCTAATGGGGTTTAACACCCCGGACCCGGAATAGGTAATATTTCCATTATTGGGGAGTAAAAGCCCCATATAGGTATGAAGGCTCCTGTCAGTGCTGTTGGATGCGGCATTATATCGCTGGTAGCCATTTCTCGCATTGCACATGATGGCCTGGTTGAGGTTTTCCATGAGAAGTTCGGTAGTGATGGTCCGTCTTGGATAACAGTCAGTACCCCTTGAAATAGCCCGTAATTCCACAGATTTCCCGGAGATCAGATCTTCAATGACATGGGCACCCCCATAATCATCCTCTCTCGTTGTCGATCTCTGGGTAGCTCCGATATAGGTATCAACGGCAGCGAGGCCGCCATATGCTTCGACATCGTTCAGCCAGATACGCTCCATACGGATGGGGGGGTCCGCATGCCCGAAATTTATAAAAGCCCCCGAAGAACACATGGCCCCGAATGTGCCGGTGGTGACTACGTCTACTTCCTTAAGGGCGCCCTCCTCGCCCAGTTCATCAACTATCCCGGGCATTTCCTCCGCAGTAACGACTTTTACGTTGCCATCACGGATCCTCTGGTTGATCAACTCGATGGACTTGTGCATGGTCATAATATTTTTCTATGAATATTTATAGATGTTTCGTATTACTATGGGTAATAAATGGTTTATAACCGGCCCGGACACATTACTAACCATGGAGATAGGGGCATTCATCCTGGAGATGGAACGCCTGGCTCCTCCTGACCTGGCAGATGAGATGGATGTGGGGAGGATCGGGCTGATTATTGAAGGAAAACAATACCTGGAGACCATATGTACTGCACTTGATGCCACCCCTGCGGTAATTAGCCAGGCTGTCCGGGCAGGGGCAGATATGCTTGTGGTGCATCACACTCCAATCTGGAACCCTGTTACCTCTATATGCGGCCCTTTTGCCTCACTTGTTCGGCAGGTGATGGAATCGGGGCTTAACCTCTATGTAATGCATACCAACTTCGACCGGGCACCACGTGGGGTGAACGAGGTTTTGGCCGAAATTCTCGGGCTTTCATATACGGAGCCCCTGTCTTTGGGTATTGCAGGGGATTGCGATCTCACATTTCAGGAAATGTCCCGCCGCCTGGCATGCCCGTTGCGGGTCTGGGGCCAAATTTCACCCCCATATCGCCTGGCTGTGGTGGGGGGGAGTGGTTTTTCGCCAGACCTTATAGAGGAGGCTGAATGCAAAGAATGTACAGCTTTTCTCTCATCGGAACTGAAGCACTCGGTAATGAGGCAGTCGTCCCTGCCCCTTATCGAGGCCACTCACTACGCGCTTGAGGCACCTGCAATGAAGATGCTCGCTGATCGGTGCGGCTGGCAATATATCGAAGATCAACCACGGTTGCAGGTATGGATATAGACGACTTCTGGGACCAGTTAAAGGCGGAAGGCGATCTCAAACCCCGGCTTTCTGATAAAGTGATCCGCCTTTATGGGGAACGGGGGAGGAAAGCACTGATGGCTATCAACGAAGGACAAATAAAGAAGTATCTGGATTTCTTTGTTGTTGTGGGAAAAACAGATGAATATGTCGTTGACGATGATTTCTGCACCTGCAATGATTTTATATTCAGGGGTGGGCAGTGCTGGCATATCATTGCCGTGCGGATTGCCGCAATTACCGGGACTTTCGAATCATTCGACCTCTGGTACCAGGACGTCTGGTCCGAACAATAGCCTCCGGACACACAGTATTTTATCGTGAGAAACCGAATTTTATGATATTACGTGGATTTCCATGCTCGAAGAAGAATATCAGCTTGAATATTTTACCACCAAAGGCCTGTTGAGGAAAATATGCAAAAAATGCGGTTCCGCATTCTGGACACGGAATCCCGAGACCGAAATCTGCGGGGACGCCCCGTGTGAAACATACAATTTCATAGGAAATCCGGTCTTCAGGCGCCATTCGGTGGACGAAATGAGAGAGGCATTTCTCTCCTTTTTCGAGCGGAACGGCCATACGCGGATAGAGAGATATCCTGTGGCTGCTCGTTGGAGAGACGATATTTATCTCACAATCGCTTCAATTGCCGATTTCCAGCCCTGGGTTACCGGTGGAGTTGTGCCCCCGCCCGCAAATCCCCTCACTATCTCCCAGCCATGTATACGGCTTAATGATCTGGACTCGGTGGGAAGGTCGGGACGACACCTCACCCTCTTCGAGATGATGGCTCATCACGCGTTCAATTCGGATATCGAGGATATCTACTGGAAAGAGCATACTGTTGAACTCTGCGACCAGTTCATAGCTTCCATCGGAGGAGATCTCGAAAAGGTGACTTACAAGGAGCACCCCTGGATTGGTGGGGGGAATGCCGGGCCCAGCCTGGAAGTTCTTATTGGCGGGCTTGAGGTCGCCACATTGGTATTCATGAACCTGGGCCGCCAGAAAACTGAGAAGCCTGGCATCGATCTGAATGGCAGTATATACTATCCGATGAACAACTGGATCGTGGACACCGGCTACGGACTCGAGCGTTTCGTATGGGCGTCCACAGGCTCCCCGACCATTTATGATGCAGTATTTCCGGAGATGGTGAGCGGGGTAATGGAGTCTGCGGGCCTGGAACACTTCCTCGATGATCCGGAGTATACCAAGATACTCTCCCTCAATGCAAAATTTGCCGGTGTAATGGATATATCTGGTACAAATCTCTATCAGTTGCGGAAAAAAGTGGCCACGGCGATTGACGTCCCGCTGGAAAAACTCGACCGCATGATCACTCCAATCGAGAAGGTCTACGCCATTGTGGATCACACCCGCTGCTTAGCATACATGCTTGGGGACTGCATCGTTCCCTCAAATGTGAGGGAGGGTTACCTGGCCCGGCTTGTGTTGCGGCGTACCCTGCGCATGATGAATGACCTCGATATCAGTGAACCGCTCTCCGATCTCATCGAACAACAGATGAAAATTGTAGGGACCGGGGCATTTGAACAGGATTTGCTCATAGTCCGGGAGATCGTGGAAAGGGAGGTGGAGAAGTACAACGCCACGCTGGCCAGGGGGACAAAGATTGTCCAGAAAATTGCCAGGAGTTACAAGAAAAAGAGGGAAAGGGTTCCGCTTAAAGAGATTGTCACTCTCTACGATTCGCACGGACTTCCTCCTGAGATAATCAAAGATGTGGCGGCTAACGAGGGAGCGGTCGTTGATCTCCCCGACAATTTTTATTCCCTCATTGCGGACATGCACTCTGAATCAGGCGCCGAAGAAGCCCCTGACCCGTTCGCCCGCTACCAGGAACGTATTACCGCACTCCCTGCCACAAGGAAACTCTTCTATGAGCAGCCCTGTGAGATGGAGTTTAATGCTGTAGTTATTGACGCCTTTGATGAATATGTGGTGATGGACCAGACACTCTTCTATCCTGAGGGGGGTGGCCAGCCGGCAGATACCGGGATGATCATGGGTACTGAGAGCATTGTCCGGGTTGAGGATGTGCAGAAAATCGGCGAGGTCATCCTCCATCATATCACCGGAGGGGTGCTCCGCCGTGGTGATCGTGTCAAGGGAATGGTCGATGAGGAGCGCCGCTGGTCACTGATGCGCCATCATACTGCCACCCACCTCCTTCTCCATGCCGCAAAGGAAGTGCTTGGTGCACACATACACCAGGCAGGAGCCCAGAAGGGCCTTGAGTCTTCAAGGCTGGATATCAGGCATTACAAACATATCACACCTGACGAATTAAGACGGATTGAGATCGCTTCCAACCGCATGGTTATGGCGGATCAGCTGGTGGATATCAGGCAGGAGGATCGTACTCGGGCCGAGCAGGCGTATGGTTTTGTTCTCTACCAGGGAGGCGTCCCGCCGGGCCGGGAGATCCGGATTGTTCAGGTTGCCGGTGATATAGAGGCATGTGCAGGAACACATTGCCGGAGTACGGGGGATATCGGGTTGATCAAGATCATCAGGGTAGAGCATATCCAGGACGGGATTGAAAGACTCGAATTTGCGGCAGGGATGGCAGCTATCGAGTATGTTCACAAAATTGAGAAGATCGTGACGCAGTCAGCAGAGACCCTTTCTGTCCAGCAGGAGATTCTTCCTTCCAGCGTGGTTCGTTTCTTTGGTGAATGGAAAGAGCAGAAGAAAGAAATTGAGCGTTTAAGCCAGAGAATAGTCGAACTTGAGATTGACACCATCACACCTGAAACGGTGGAGGGGCATCATCTTATAATCAGGCATATAGATCTCCCCCCAAGAGACCTGGCAGCAATTGCCAGTCGTTTTTCAGACCAGGGTGGTGTAGCACTGCTGGCAGGGGTTTCCGATCGGGTGAACGTGGTCCTGATGTCAGGCAACGAGCGTGTGAATGCCGGAGAAATCATCGGCAAAATTTGCATACTACTTGGTGGAAAAGGAGGAGGATCCAAAACAATGGCCCAGGGAGGAGGCCCTGATATGGGACAGCTGGACCTCGCCCTAAAGGTCGGCAGAGAGCAGATCATGGCGGCCCTGAAATGACTGAAGAGGTAATTGTACTTCAGCCGGGTGATGAAAGGGCGCAAAAAGTTGCCCGTGCCATTGCAAGCCAGACTGCAAATGACATTCTGCATATTCTCCAGGAAGGCCCGAAAACTGCAAGTGATCTTACTGGCGTGCTGAGCATACCCATGGGCACAGTAAAATATCATATCGAAAACCTCCTGGAGGCCGGTCTGCTGGAAGTGTCGGAGACTCGCTATAGTGTGAAAGGAAGAGAAGTCAAGGTGTATTCCCTTAAAGATCAGTTGCTCATCGTGGCGCCTAGGGATAAAAATATACGATCAATTCTTCTGCGGTATGCCACACTGTTTGTGGTGGTGGTGTTCGCAACCTTCGGTTTCTATATCCTGCAACCGCTGCTGTTCGCGGCAGGTGGAAATGGAGAGATGGCAATACAGGAGGCCCCGTTGGTTGAAAAAGATATTGGAATCATGGCCCAGCCAGCCCCTTCGGCCGATTATTCATCATTTTCAGGTTCCCATGAAGCGATAATCGCCTTCTTCATGGGAGGGTGCATGGTACTCATTCTGCTGCTGATATATGAGGTATACCTGTGGAAGAAGAAGTAAATACACATTTTTCAAATCGACTTCTCCCGATCCTGCAGGAGTAACCCGGCACCCGGGATCAGGACGGGAAGGAGCGAATTTTTGATAAAATTTAATTCTCCGTTATAGAACGCATGTCGGATTATTTGCTACTTTCTCCTGGCAATAATCGCACCTGCATTGATTCCACGCAGCCGGAATACACGAGGACCCGAAGCCTCCCTTTGGCCGCCACGCCTAAGAAGGTGGTGGCGGGGTGATCGGGAATTTCAGACCGGGCATAGATTAGGCCCACAAACGGCTCTCCGTCTCTTTTAAAAAATTACGTACTCCATATCATTTCCGTATTCGATATGCAAGCACTGCGGCTCCCAGCAGACCACCGCACAGACCTGCTATGGGGACAGGTGACGCAGTCGGTGTCGGCTCTTCCGTCGGCTCCCCTGAAGGAGTTATTGTCATTTCTGTAGTCCTTGCAGGCATTACCACGGTGAACTTAACCGTGGTCATGAATCCTTTCGCATCCGAGAAACTCACATAATAATTTCCTGGATCTGATACTGCAATCTTTTTCGAGAAATGTCCGTCAATTCTTCCGGGGATAGTAGTCGTCCGGATGTTTGTTACGGGTACGACAAACCCGCCGGGCCCGGTGACCTTCATACTAATGGTGGCAACGCCAATATCCTGTATATATCCCTCCACAAGCAGTGTCTCCGTAAGTGTCTGTTCCAGGGGTGAAGTAATTCGAAGTTCATCAGAGCGGTCTATAATATCAAGAATTTTTAATGTCGTTGACCCTGAACCCAGTTTTGTTCCCTGGTCAGAGGGAAACGCCACCTCCAGTTTATACTGGCCTGATTCGAGTCCCATTGTGCTTAAAGATGCTATGAACTCCTTTGATTCATCAATGATCACAACTCTTCGTTCCACCAGCTCCGGGAGAGGCTGGTTCAGTTTATAGAACATCAGATCAAATTCGGTCCCGGCAGGGAATGTTGTACTGCCGGTGACCACAAGAGGAACTCCTGCCTGGACCTTTTCCGGGGCGTCAATATTCAGGATGTATCCCTGGGCGCCTGCTGCCAGGGCTGCAGTCATGATAACGAAAAAAACCAGACATCTCATATGGATCTATCCTCCGGGAACGAATAATATCCTTGTGATCGCGGGGGATTGGAAATAGGGGGAATTTCAGGCTGATCCGATTGATGATAAAAGGGATAATGGGGGATTTCAGATCAGGTCAATGAAGTTTTTCAGGATTTTTAATCCCAAAGTTCCGCTTTTTTCAGGATGGAACTGCACTCCATAGGCATTCCCGTTGCATATCGTTGATGTAAAACGGGTGATGTACTCTGTACTCGTCAGGCTGAATTCCGGTACGGTGTCTGCATAGTAGGAATGTACGAAATACACATATTCCCCACCGGAGAGACCTTCCAGGAGTGGATTGTCGGGTTGTATAAGGTCCAGTGAATTCCACCCCATGTGAGGCACCTTATAGCCGGCAACCCGGGGAAACCTGCGGACGGTTCCTCGAACCAGCCCGAGGCCCTTATGAAGCCCGTGTTCTTCGCTCCATTCAAGCATCATCTGCATTCCAAGACATATGCCGAGTACCGGAACGGACCGCGAAGCATCGATCAGGGTCTTCTGCATCACTCTTAACTGTTCCATCCCGTCCCGGAATGCCCCCACCCCTGGAAGAACAATGCCTTCTGCCGATTCGATGGCCTCGATACTTGAGCTGATCAGGGGATTTGCCCCGGATTTTTCAAGACCCCTGGACACGCTTCTCAAATTCCCCAGGCCATAATCAACAATTACTATCTGTTTCATCTGCACACATCCCCCTTATTCGCCATTTTTCCCCTGAAAGCCATTCATCCGGAAGGCCGGATTTTTTCTGCCACTCTTCCAGTGGGATTCTCCAGGTCTCCCAGAGATCAGGGTAATTTTTCTGAATGGTCCGGAGAACGGCAATATCACTGGATGGACACATAAAACATCCTATCCTGTCCATTCCCTGCTCGTAAAGTATATTATGGGGTGCTCCTTCCCGGAATATGTAAAGCCATACGTGGAGTGCGGTCCAGTTCTGAATAGGCGCGGCAGAGAGCTGGTTCGCCACATGGCTGTTTCTCCACACCCTCCTGCTTGCCTTCCTCCTGAAAGATTCATATTTTCTCTGGCCGATGAAAGAAAGGCACTCGCCCCAGCGTTCCTGGATTGTATCCCTGACAGGGTTTAACTTGCAGACCCTGCAGCACCACCTGAAATCTACGGCGGGGGGCCCTCTTGTATCGAACTCTTCCCAGAATTGTGAATCGCCTGATGAACGAACCAGTTCAAGGCCGTATTTGCGGGACACTTCGAGCACGTTCTGATAAGTTTCGGGAAATTCAAGGCCTGTATCGGCAAAAAGGAGCGGCACTTTTCCAAGAGCTTTCATGACAACCAGCAGTGTGGCCAGGCTGTCTTTTCCACCGGAATAGGATACACTCGTCGGGAGGTTGTTACGATCGGTTACATTCCGAACGAACCTGACTGCTGATTCCTCCGCGCGGGAAATATTGTGAGAATTGGAGACTACCGCATCATCCCAGCAGGCTTCCCCCGGCCTGCACTCCGATCGGGTATTTTTTCTACTGCGGACCACGGCACCTCTCTCCATGCCGTTGGCTGTTTCTGCATCGACCCTGGCCCTGCCCACACCAACGCACACCCATTCTTTTGAATAGATGAACACCTCATCGCCTTTTACAACCGATGGTTCGATGTATGCCAGGCCCGGTGCAAGCACGCTTGCCCCCTGTTCCCGTATAGACTTTTCCGCACCGGGATCCACGATCACGTACCGTTTCCGGGCCCTCATGAATGTGGCAGATTCGGGTCTGGGAATAGGCTCCCATCGTTCTTGTTCTGAGATGTACCTTATTGAACCAAGCACGGCTCCGCCCATCACAATCTCTTCCATCCGGTCAGTATCCGGCACTTTATTCAGTAAAACCAGATGGCCCGGAGGAACAAGCGGTGAACCGAAGTGTTCGGAAAAGATTGTATTGATAAGTTCAACATCGGCCTCGAATGCCGGCCTGGCGTCCCCCGGCGGTGTCACTGGTACGGGCCTGGTCTCTGATCCGCAGCTGCACCGTTCGGACAGGACGGGTGTATGGCATGTATCGCACCAATGAAGTAATATTTTGCCCAAATAAGAGGGACGCATCCATATTTAATTGTCAACGAAGGGATAAAAAATGGATGTTCCATGTCATTAGGGTCCATTTCCCGCTCTCATTCGAATAAGGGTGAGGATGATGTAGCTGCCGGGTTCAGAAATACTATATAATATATTTTTTAGATTGTTTCCTGAATGAAACCATTCCTCGTGATCCTGTGTATCCTTGTCTTCGTTATCATCCCGGCAGGCGCTGTTGAAGCCGGACAGAACGGAGGGGGGGGAGATGGCCGGCCCGGTGATGCCATGGCCGGGGCACAGAGCGAGATGAGCCATTCGGTCGGGGAATCGGTTTTTAATTCCGCGAAAGGCGAATCTCTCTCTTTTTCACAGGACTTCGGGAGTGGTTCCGCTGCAAAAAGCGAACCCTCGTCTGGTCTCATGGATGAAACATCTCCAGGGAATGGAGAATCTGGAAGCAATGGGGTTATGGGACCTTCGGCAACTGACCCGATAATACAGCAGGGAGGGAGTGCGGGGGCAAGCCCGCCAATAAGCCCCGGAACAACAGGCGGGCAGGGACCGGAAATGGGGAATTCTGCTGATTTTGAGGATGGAAATGGTCCTGAAGGAAATAATCCCGAAGGAAATAATCCCGAAGGAAATAATCCCGAAGGAAATAATCCCGAAGGAAATAATCCTGAAGGAAATAATCCTGAAGGAAATAATCCTGAAGGAAATAATCCTGAAGGAAATAATCCTGAAGGAAATAATCCTGAAGGAAATAATCCTGAAGGAAATGGTCCTGAAGGAAATAATCCTGGAGGAAATGGTCCTGGTGGAAACGGGCCTGAAGGTTCAGGCAATCCGGGTGATCCAGGGAGTCATGTCAGGTGGGAATATGCGACATCCACTTCTTTTTCCCCTATTATGGCCCATACCTCCGCATCACCTGGCCACGGTAGCGGAAACCCCCGCCCCATCCCCCGGATGCCCTTTCCGGCAACCCATGCGCCGTATGGAGAAGTCCCCTATGGACATATCCCGGCAACTCCTGTTTCACAGACCATGGTAGTCGTTACTTCTGCTGAGCAAGGTCCAAAACGAAAGGAAAAATCTGCGCCTGCCACCGGAAGCGCTCAGATCATTGAGCATGATGCCGCTTCAACTGTTCCAGAGTCAGGAATCGAAGGTGCGAATCTCTGGAAATTTTTCCTTCTTTTTGGATTTTCCCGGCTGAACCGGAAGAATGTCCTGAAGAACAAGTACAGGAGCAGCATATATTCCCATATTTGCAATAACCCCGGCACGGATATCGGCGCCCTTGCGGATCTGCTGGGCCTTAACCGCCAGACTGCCAGGTATCATGTAAGGATACTTGTCTCCCGGGGCCTCGTGTGCGAGTTTCAGAAACATGGCGCAACCAGATATTTCCAGAATAACGGCATTTTCTCCAGTTTTAAAAAGACACTGATCCATTACCTGTGTACCGGCACCCAGGGAAAGATGCTCTTCCTCCTCATGCACCGACCCGGTCTCTCCCGCCAGGAGGTGGCAGACACTCTCGGGATTTCCGGACCATCGGTGACCTGGCATGCAAGAAGGCTCATGGAAGACGGGATTATCAATGCGGAGAGCCAGGGTGCATTTACCCGTTATTCTCTCTCCGAGAATGCCTTCAGGGAGCTTTTGGAAGATCCTTCCTGCACGATGATACAATCGGCCCGGGTTACGAGGGTCTCGGATCAGTCCGGGCGCTAAGAATTGCCGTTCCTTTCATTTTTTCTTTTCAATAAAAATAGTATTGTTTATCAGATAAGATATCGAATACTTATCTGTAAATTTCCTGTGACATGAGTGTTTTGGCCGGTATACTTTATATCGTCCACATCCTCAAAAATCCCAAGATTCTTGTGATAACCATGTGGAAACGAAGAAGATCAGAAAAAAATTCCAGGAAAGGAAGGTGTCCATGATACCATTTCTCCTGACAGCCATATTCGCGCTGGCGGTATACCTGGTGCTGACCGCGGGAACCGGCAACATCGGCCTTTGGTCGGCGTCAGAACTTATCGCCGGCCTGGCTCTGAGCCTGGTTACGGCAGGAATTACCCGGAATTTCTTTTGCCGGTCCGGCAGTTACCGGATGGCAAATCCTGCCAGATTCCTGCTCATTCCGCTCTATTTCATAGGGCCCTTCTTACTGGAGGTGACGAAGGCCAACCTGGATGTGGCCTACCGGGTGATAACCGGGAAGGTCAGGCCCGGAATCATCAGGGTCTCCTCGGACTTGAAGACCGATCTGGGCATCTTCATGCTTGCAAATTCGATAACACTCACCCCTGGCACCATTACGGTAGACATTGACGAAGCGACACATGACCTCTATGTCCATAACATCAACCTCTCCCCCGGAGAAGAGGAAAAAGAGGTAATCAGGGATTCCGAACTTTTCTCCCTGGTAAATCTGCCGGCATGGATCAGGAGGATAACGGAATGACAATTCTGTGGCTCCCCTTTGTCCTTATCCTCGTTATTCTGGTGGGGCTGGCCCTTATCAGGCTCTATCTCGGGCCCACTGCAGGGGACAGGGCGGTAGCGGTGGATACTGTAAATACCCTGGTGGTCGCCATCATGATTCTTCTTGGTGTCTATTTCCAGGAGGTCATTTATATCGACGTAGCCATAGTGTTTGCACTGCTTTCCTTTGTAAGCACTCTTTTTATTGCCAAATACCTGGGAGGTGAACTCTGAAATGATTGCAGAGGTTATAGTGTATCTCTTTCTTGGAATCGGGACCGCTTTCAATGCGCTGGGCATTGCAGGGCTGTTGAGATTCCCCGATATGTATACCAGGATGCATGCCACTACAAAAATGACGACCTTCGGGACGATGTTTACCGCACTCGCGGTGGTAATCTATGCCATCGTGATGTACCTGGCCGGAGACGGCGTGATATTCCCCGGACTGGCAATCCATACACTGATCGCTGCCTTCGCCCTTGCCTTTACCAACGCGGTCGGTTCACACGCCCTTGCCCGCGCTGCGCATAAAAGTGGTATTAAACCGTCGCCTGCCGTTGTAGACCGGCTGGAGGAGGCAGGTTTATGATCGAGATGATAATTCACATTCTTGTACTGGTCGGCCTGGTGGCATCCGCACTCCTGGTATTCCATTTCCGTGACCTTCTGGCAGCCACGCTGGCCGCAGGATTCTTCAGTTTCCTGATAGCACTGGAGTTTTATATCCTTCAGGCCCCGGACGTTGCCATTTCCCAGGCTGCCATCGGGGCAGGACTGACTACGGCCATTTTCATCATCGCCATCCGGGCAACTTCCCGGTACGAGGAGGAAGTACAATGAGAAAATATCTCATTGCGGGAATATTTGTAATACTTGCGCTATCGCTGCTTTCAATACCTCTTTCGCTCTCGTTCGGGTCCCCGAAAATGTCTGACATGGATGATTATTTCATCGAGAACGGGCAGGAGCAGACTGCGGCGAATAACATTGTCACCGCCGTGGTGTTTGATTACCGTGGCTTTGATACGCTTGGGGAATCGGTAGTGCTTTTTACCGCGGTGGTAGGAGTGGGGCTGTTATTCCGCAGGTTGATGGAGGGTGAAGAGTATGAAGATGAGTAAGATCGTGCAGACCTCTGCAAACATCCTCTACCCGTTTGTCCTCATATTCGGGTTATATATCGTAATGCACGGTCACCTGACGCCCGGAGGAGGTTTCCAGGGAGGGGCGGTCATTGCCACCGGAGTGGTCCTCGTCATAGTGGCCAATGCCTACGAAGATATCATGGCGATGCTGCACAAGGTGGTTTATAAAGCACAGGAATCGGCAGGACTCATCCTGTTTATCGGTGCGGCCGGGATTGCCCTAATCCTTGGCCTGCCGTTCTTCAACAATTTCCTTGCCAACAGCGGCCTTTTGTTCGGCCTTCCGGTGCCGTTCGGGCCCAACCCCGGAGACCTGAACACTGCCGGTGTCATTCCAATAATGAATTTCGCAGTAGGTATCGAAGTATGGGGAGGATTGACCATCATCATTCTATCCATGCTCTCGGGCATAAGGAAAAGGGAGGCCTGAAATGTTCGCAAGTATCCCTTATCTGGCTATTGTGACCCTGGCGGTCATCGGACTTGCAATCGTGGCCCTCAAGCGGAACCTGATAAAGATCTTCCTCGGAATCAACATATTCGAGGCCGCAGTCAATCTCTTCCTTATCACCCTTGGGTACCGGGACGGCGCTATCGCTCCCATATATACAAATGCACCGTCAGGTGAGATGGTCATGGCAACCCCGCAGGCGCTGACTCTTACCTCTATCGTGATAGGAGTGGCTACCAGTGCCCTGCTCCTCTCCTTTGCGGTGCTAATCTGGAAACATTACGGGACTGTTGATACGGACAGAATAAGGAGGCTGAAAGAATGATCTGGGATGCAATAGTCGCAAACGCACCTGCACTCCTGGTAATGATACCCCTGATTGCCGCATTTGCCTGCCCGTTCATCGGGAGAATCTCTCCGGCGGTAAGAAACACCTGGGTGGTGGGAGCCATGGCCCTCACAACGGCTATGGCACTTCTTCTTGCCTGGGATGTCTATACTGGCGGCACCGTGGTTTACACATTCGGGGCATCGGCTGCGGGAATGGCTGTGCCACCGGACTCTGGCGGAATACCGGTGAGGATTACGTTCACCGTGGATGCCATGAGTGCACTGATGCAGATTATCGGGGCCATCACAGGCCTGGCAGTAATCCTGTACTCGATTGCAAGCGACAGGAATCATACCGGTCTGGAAAGTTACTACACGCTGTACCTGTTGATGATAGCAGGGATTATGGGGATGGTGTCAACAGGGGATCTCTTCAACTTCTTTGTCTTTTTAGAGATCCTCTCTATATCATCCGCTGGTCTAATCGCCTACCGTGTGGACAAAGGAATCGCCGTAGAGGCGGCGGTGAAATATTTCGTGCTGAGCACCATCGGGGCCATGGTTATCCTGATTGGAATCGGGATTTTCTATGGACAGTACAATTCTCTGAATATCGCCGTCATTGCTTCCAGGATACAGTTTACCCTCCTTGACCAGGTTGCCCTGGTGCTGATAATCGCAGCCCTGGCTATGAAATGCGGATCGGTGCCTATGCATTTCTGGACTCCCGACGCCTATTCGATGGCACCTTCGTCGATTACGGCAATGCTTGTCGTTGCCAGCCAGGCAAGCCTGTACGGACTTTTCAGGATTGTATTCACCCTGTATAACGTGACGCTGAATGCCGCCACCGTGGGATGGATCATCATCATTCTTGGTGTCCTCTCCATGGTTGTGGGAGTGACCATGGCCATCCCGCAGAAGGATGTAAAGAGGCTGATGGCCTACCATGCCATATCCCAGACCGGCTACATGCTGCTCGGGGTTGGCGTGGGCCTTGCAGTGCTTGGAAACCAGTCTCTTCTCGAATCTTTCGGATACATGGCTATGGAAGGCGGAATTTTCCATATTATCAACCATGCCATGTACAAGGGGCTTTTGTTCCTCACGGCAGGGGCCATATTCTATCGTATAGGGACCAGAAACCTGAACAAAATGGGAGGGCTGGGGCATAATATGAAATATACCATGATCTTCTTTGTCATCGGAGCCTTGGCCATTGCCGGAATCCCACCCTTTAATGGCTTTGCATCGAAACTGATGATATACGAGTCTGTATTCGTATTCAATCCCATCCTGGCAATAATTGCAATGGTGGTCAGCATATTGACCCTGGCATCCTTCGTCAAAGTCTTCCATTCGATATTCATGGGCCCGAAACTGCCTGAATATGAAGGAGTGCAGGAAGCCCCTGCACCGATGCTCATAGGCATGGGAATCCTGGCCGTCGTTGTGATCCTCTTCGGACTCTTCCCCGGCATCGTGGTAGACTCCCTTATCGTACCTGCGGCCCATGCGCTCGTCAACCAGGGTGCATATGTGTCAGCAGTCATAGGAGGTGTGTGAGATGGACATCGCAGGCAACCTCTACACGGGAAGCGGGTACTGGAATCCCCTGATCTGGCTGACATCACTCATAGTTGTCGGAATAATTGTGTACCTGATCTGGACGCGGGGGGAGAAGGGCTACAAGAAAGGTACGGCGCAGACCGCTCCCTTCATATCAGGAAATCCGGAACCTGAAAAAGGCAAGGTCCATATACCCGCCGGAAACCTGTACTGGGGGTATACTGAAGCGTTGAAGGGATATTATAGCCGTATTATCCCGTTACACACAGGGAATCTGAATGATTACGTGCTCTGGTACCTTGGGATAACTGCAATCCTCATGATACTGGTGGTGATGACCGCATGAAACTCACAAAGTCCTTTAACCGTTCACTATGGGCATTCCATTTCAACTCGGGTTCATGCAACGGGTGTGAAATAGAGATAGTCGCAGCAATCACACCCCGCTATGACCCGGAGAGGTTCGGAATCAAGCTTGTAGGAACACCCCGGCATGCGGATGTGATGGTGGTGACCGGGCCTGTGGTAAAGAAGATGAGAGACCGGCTGGTCCGGGTCTATGAACAGATCCCGGATCCCAAGGTCGTTTTGTGCGTAGGCACCTGCGGGATTTCCGGCGGGGTTTTCTATGACTCCTATAACCTGGAAGGGCCTGTGGACGAAGTGATACCTGTAGATGTATATGTCCCCGGGTGTCCTCCCAGGCCGGAAGCCATCATCCACGGAGTAGTAAAAGCATGGGAAAAACTGGAGAGAGTTGAGGGAGGTGGCTCATGACCGCTGCCAGGCTCACCCCCGAACAGGTGGTGGAGAGATTTACCACCCTGTTTGGTGATGCCATAAAAGAGACTCGTATCGGGGAGAGGCGGGAAGGAAGCAGGAAGAATCCGAATTACAATATCTGGATTGATATTGACAGGGCTGCCCTTAAACCGGCGATAGAGGCTCTTATTGATATTCATTTCCCGCATCTCTCGGTTATTTCGGGGAATGACCTTGGTGAGACAATCAGGCTGATCTATCATTTCTCGATCTATTACGGGATTCCCCATGGGGAATATATGGTGACGCTGGCCATACAGATCCCCAAGGAAGATCTGACAGTTCCCACTATTTCTGACCTCATTCCCGGGGCGGTCTTTTCGGAACGGGAAAAACAGGAATTCCTGGGAATAAAGGTAATAGACATCCCGGATGACCGGCGACTCTTCCTGCCTGAAGATTTTCCGGAAGGTGTCTATCCTTGGCGAAAGGATGAGACCGGGATTCCGGACTCCATGGTAAAAAACCTGTGGGCGTCCGGAAGGCCCACTGACCGCCCAGCTCCGCCAGCAGAAGAAAAAGAATCCTGCTCACTGGAAGATGAGAGAGAAGAGGGCGGCGGTAAACCGCTCGAAGGGGAAAGGAAAGAGACGAAGGAGGCAGAAGAATGAGCGAGGGAACAGGCAAAAAGGCCCCTTACACGATCCCCATCGGACCAATCCACCCGGCGCTCAAAGAGCCGGTCATGTTCACATTCAAGATGGACGGGGAAA
>DATKYO010000027.1:0-49797 GCA_035528475.1 Methanoregulaceae archaeon
TGCAGCTGGGGAAGTGGACGGGTATTTTCCAAAGATCTGGGGTGCTATTTTGCTTCCCCTGATGATGATCGGAATGACCGCGCTTTTTTACATACTCCCCAGGTTCGATCCGCTTCACATGAACTATGAAGGATTTAAAAATTATTATGAAGGCTTCATCCTGGCAATTGTCATATTCTTCTTCGCCCTGCAGACACAGGTTTTGCTCTGGGCTTTGGGAATCCAGATTAGCACGAACCTCATTTTCCCGATAATCTTCGGCTTCCTCTTCATCTATATTGGATTTTTAGTTGAAAATGCCGAACAGAACTGGTTTGTGGGGATACGAACTCCCTGGACACTGACAAGTGAGAATGTGTGGAAAAAGACGCACCGACGGGGAGGGTTATTGTTCAAGCTGGCAGGGCTGGCAAGTATGGCAGCGGTATTTCTTGGAGTCTATGCCATCTGGTTCGTTATTGCAATCATAGCCGCCGTAACTGCCTATACTATCATCTACTCATACCTGGAATTTCAGAAAGAGCGCAAGGAGACGCAATCCGGACCTTCCTGAAGAGTTGAGAGCATATATTCTCACCCTTTTTCTATTCAGCGCCGGTAATTCACCATTATACTGATCCAAATCTTCCTGATGCACTGTGAGGAACCGGGATTAAATACCATACCTTTTTTTTCATTTACCAGCCCATTCTACTTCTATCATCTGGGTGGGACGAGGCGGACATCCGCTTCATCCGCCACAGGGAGGAATGCCGGATTCTCTTACTGTTGCTGATCCTTGCTGCCGGAATACTGCTTCTGGCAAAAGGTGCTGACTTCACCGTAGAAGGTGCGGAAGGCCTTGCCCTGAAACTGGGCGTTTCTCCCATGACAATAGGGCTCACTGTCATCGCATTCGGAACGTCCCTTCCCGAGCTGGTGGTGAGCGGTGAAGCCTTCCTCTCCGGTATACCTGACATCGGAATCGGCAATATCGTAGGGAGTTGTATTGCCAATATCGGCCTTATCTTCGCCATTACCATTCTCATCAGGCCCCGGGGAGAGGGAATAAGCTCCCCACGGCGGGTTGAACTCGGCTGCAGCCTCCTTATGCTCATCGCCACGGTGACGTATATCCTGCTGACACTTCGTGGCGTCCTGGATCTCGTATCAGGCCTGATCCTCCTTCTTGTTTTTGTAATAATTCTTACACTATTATGGAAAAACGGTAATAATTGTGCTTTTGACCCGGTTGAAGGGAGAAGATATCCTATTATTCTGACTGTGGGCGGACTGGCCATGATCATGCTGGGATCACACCTCCTCCTGACCGCTGCAGTCGATCTGGCAGGCATATTCAATATCCCCCCTTATGTTGTAGGCTTCTCAATGGTAGCCATTGGCACTTCTTTTCCCGAGCTCGTGACGTCGGTGGTGGCCGCACTAAAGAAGAGTCCGGGTATATCCATCGGAAACCTCCTTGGAAGCAACATCTTCAACCTCCTCTTAATTCCAGGGTTAAGCTCCCTCGTTGTGAAAATCCCCATCCCTGTTCAATCCGGATCGCTTGTCCTTCTGGGCTTTTCTCTGGCAGTTATCCCTCCTCTTCTCATCAGTGAAAGGATGGGTAAGATCTGGGCGTCCCTTCTCATCTGTGCATATCTAGTATATATTGCAGCGTTATTCGCAACAGCATGAGGAGAAGTCCCTGAAAGGTTTCCCGCCATTCATTCTCTCTCAACCAACCAATTTATCTGAATGGCTACACATCAAAAAGAAAGGAAATACCATTCATGAAGATACTTGTCATCATGGGCAGCCCCAGAAAAGGAAACACCTACCAGGCTGCCAGCGATATAGAGGACGCCATGAAACTGCAGGGGGATGTGGAATTTGAGTACCTCATGCTGAAGGATGCCGATATCGCCCACTGCAGGGGCTGTTTCCTCTGCTTCTCAAAAGGCGAAGAATACTGTCCCAACAAGGACGATGCCCCCGCGATTGAGCAGAGAATGTATGAAGCGGACGGAGTTATCTTCGCCACTCCTGTGTATGGAATGAATGTCTCGGGACTTCTGAAGACATTTATCGATCGATTCTCCTATTTATTCCATCGTCCCCGCTTTTTCAATAAATATGCACTCTTACTCACAACCGCCGGTGCGGTGGGCACCAAGGATGTCTTACGATACCTTGACATGGTCGCCATGGTGTGGGGTTTTGATGTGGTGGGCAAAGTTGGACTTATCACGCCTCCGATGAATTTCCATGAGAGTCTGAGGACCAGGAACAAACGGGAACTTACAGAGGCAGCAAATACGTTTTATACTGCAATAACCGTTGGAAAACGAAGATCTCCACGATTCATGGAGGTAATGACCTTTCATTTCCAGAGGGGTTCATTTGATGAACTCAGGGAGGATTCGCCGGTTGATTACGAATACTGGAAAGAGCGTGGATGGATGGAGAAGGGACGGAATTATTTTGTGGATGTTCCGGTAAATCCGTTCTTTCACTTTACAGGATTAATCGGTGAATGGTTTATCCGCAGGCAGGTAAGAAAGACCAGGCGTGAACAATAGTTGACTTCATTTTCCTTTCAAGGGGACGAATGGGCGCTCAAAATGATGCACAAGGTTGTGGCGGATGAAGACGTTTACTGACCCAAAACCATTCGTCAGTCATCCCGAATATGAAAAAGACAGGGCATCTACTCTCCTCGAACTGGACCACATCATTCGTATCGGCGGAATTGATCCCCCGCTTGTCCCTCTATTGCAGGAATGTGCCCTTTTATCCCATTTTTTTACCATCCAGAGCTGTTACGGACATTTTGTCCATGAAAATGAACCGGATATAAAAAATACTTCAAAACTTTCTCTTTACAGGGGTGATGTGGAGAGAGTGGAATATCGCCTGGCATATATTGCGTTTTGTATCCGGGACTGTGTAGAGGGGCATATCTTCTTTCAGGATATTCAGAAAATCCCTGCAATTGATCCGCTCTATATCCAGTTCGGGAGTGCCATATGGTTCCGGGACAGGCTGGCAAATACTTACGTGATACAGGTCGAGCCGGACCGGTCAATGTATGAGGATTCCGTATTTGTGGATTTTGATGAAGGTCTGCACCTGGAAAAAGTACGGGATCGATTTTTTAATGAGATGAGAAAAATTATCGAATGTCACAAGAATGTTCCCAAAAACGATTAGGTTTTCATAACAGAGGGTATTAGCCGGGAAATCCTTAATACACATGATTTCATCGCGATAAGCGGACCAGCAAGGAATCTGGTCATAGCATTATTTAACGAAGATTTCATAAAAATAAATGAATTCAGGGGATCCCACCGGTCCCGTTCATCACCACGATTCTTCCCTCCTCTACCGGAGCCACCGGGCTTTCCCTCCGGATAAATTCTGCCACCGGGTTGATATCATACACTGTCGTATATGTCTTATTTTCCTGTCCTGAAAAAATCCAGTAGCCATCGCCTCCTCCGGCGAGCCAGGCGTTGACGAGTACATTGTAGACGGCATCGTCCCGGAGTGGAATATACGAGCCGTCTTCGGTCTCGATTGTGGCATTGATTACCCTTGATCCATAGTTCTTCAGCGTAACCAGGGTGCTCCCGTTATATTCGGCCGCATACGGAGCACCATTCATATCAATGGTATAATGCAGGCCTGATACCTGGAGAAATCCGCCGGAATCTATCCCTGTGGAATCAGGACCCAGGGCCGATGCCGAACACTCAAGTGCCTGGCGGATGTCTTTTCCTGTCATGGGAATAGAGACGATCTCGTCACGATATGGTAGCATCTGGTAAAGAAGGAGATATGTAATATTTCCGGGAGCAATGACGGTATCTCCCCTGATCCCACCTCCATTCACAAAAACGATCCCGTTATGACTGAACCACTCTCTCCATGCATCGGTGATCAGGTTTCCGGCCGCTGCCTCGCCGGTACGAACCGTGGACTTCCTAGTGTCCAGCGCTGTGAGCGAAACTCCGATCGTCTGTTTGAGTTTTTCCCTGTAACTGCCAAGATAAGGTGTTATAATCTCCTCTATTTCCGGATCAGTTGGCGTGCTGTTGTCAAGCCAGACGCCGCTCCATTCAGGGTCACTGATTCCGTCCCCTGAATATGTAAACCGGAGCACTCCCAATCGTTCGCCTCTCATCCCCTCCTGGATGATGATTGTCTCCCATCCGGCGGGGCCCTGGACGGTTTCGTACACGTACTGGGGGTCATGGCCTCCCACGATCAGATCTATCCCGGCCACTGACCGGGCAATCTCGCGATCGGTATCCACTCCGGTATGAGTCACTGCGATCACCAGGTCTGCACCTTTGCTGCGAAGCTCCTCCACCATCTTTACAGAAATCCCAATCACATCGGGATCAACCGATATTCCTTCCCCGGGGCTGGATATACGAACCAGATCCGGAGTCATCAGACCAAAAACCCCTACATTTACCCCGGATACATCCAGCATAACGGAAGACCTCAGCCTGGTATCAAGACTGGGATCATCAGTCTTCATATTGGAGCATACAATTGGAAATCCCGAAAAAGAGGTAGCATTCCGGTATTTTTCTTCCCCGAAATCGAATTCATGATTGCCGGGACAGACCACGTCGTATCCTGCAGCAGTCATGGATTCCATCTCGGGCTGGCCGGAGAAGGAATCATAAAATGTCCCGATGAGATCATCACCTGATGAGATGAGCAGGGCGGCATCCGCTCCGGAGCGTAGCTTTTTCTGCATTCCCGATATTCGTCCGAATCCTCCCACATACGATCCGGTATCATTCCAGTATGGCTCGATCTGGCTCTGCAGGTCAGAGGTGGCAATGATTACCAGGGTGAGAGGTTCTTTCGCGGGTGCAGGAGCGGGACCTGTCAAAACGAAGGCTGCTATCACTACTGCTGCCAGTATAACGATTACAGGGATGAGAATTCGGCCGTTCATTTACATTCCTGTGTTAGTATGACGAATTATTCCTTACGAATTTTCAGGGCAGCCGGATTGATGGATAGAGTCATCCCATTATACTGTGAATTCACCCGTGAACATTTTATGGAGAAGAAAATATCGTCAGCTCCGGTCCCACCTCTCTCGAATAATCAGCCCAGGCCAACATCAAGTATCATCATTATCAGAAACCCAATGAGAAAACCGCTTGTTGCCGTTCCCTCAAACCCATGGTGCAACGATTCCGGGATTACCTCTTCCACTACCACAAAGATCATTGCCCCGGCAGCAAATGCCAGCGCAAAGGGGAGGATCGGGCGGGCCAGGATCACCACTGCTGCTCCCACCATAGCCGCTACCGGCTCCACCACAGCAGATAACTGACCGTACCAGAAACTTCTACCCCTGGACATTCCTTCCCGTCGCAGAGGCATGGAGATAGCCAGGCCTTCCGGAAAATTCTGAATGCCGATCCCAATTGCAAGGGCAATTGCTCCTGCCATGGTAGCCGAAGGAATCGCCGCCGCAACTGCTCCGAAGGCCACCCCGATAGCAAGGCCTTCCGGGATATTATGCAGGGTTATGGCCATCACCAGGAGCGTGGTGCGGTGCATGGATGATTTTACTCCTTCGGCTTCCTCAACCGGAAAACCGATGTGCAGGTGCGGGACCAGCCGGTCGAGTGCCATGAGAAAAATCCAGCCGGCCGCAAAACCGGTGGCTGCAGGAAGCCAGGCCACGAGTTCCATCTCTTCGGCCATCAGGATCGAGGGAATAAGAAGTGACCAGATACTTGCGGCAATCATCACCCCGCCTGCAAACCCCATCATTCCATCAAGAAGTCTTTGATTAAATTTCCTGGTAAGGAAAACTACCGATGCACCAAGTGCAGTAAATCCCCAGGTAAAACACCCGGCAAGGAGGGCCTGTACCACTGGTGGGAGTGAGAAGAAAAAATCCAGCACTTACACGGTACTCCTGTTGACGTCGGGGGTGAATAACTCACCATGTCTGAATGATCCACGAGCATTCGTGCCCCCCCTGCTTGCGCTATCCAATTGCCCACTCCCGAAATCGATTGGGTTTTTTGTTATCTCAGGAACTTCGATACAAACGGAGATGTTTGACCACGCCGCATGAAATGTCCTGACGGGCCTTCACCCAGGAATTCAGAGAACCAGGACTCGTGCTCTATCTCCTCGTGGAGAATAGAGAGTGCCAGGTCATATGTCCGGTGATCCTTGCCTGCAGTGAGGTTGCAGACGTGGGTGTACTGCCGCACCGCACATCGTTCGGCCTCCACGAGGAGAGAGAGCATTCCTCTAACATCCCTTGGATTCGCGGGAAGTTTTGCCGGCGGACACCCGGAGATATTATGGAATTCCACCATGCTCTCGGGAAGTTTTCCCCCCAGCTCATAGATTCTCGGAACCAACGCCTCGAAATGGTTCCGATCCTCGATACGGGCCACTTCTGCAATTTCTTTTATGCCTTCGCCTTCAAGGTCTATCAGGTTCACCCTGAGTATAGTGTAGTAGTAAAATGTGGTGAGTTCTGCAGCTGCGTTTTTTACCAGTAAATCAATGAGCTGGTCTATGTCAACCCCCGACTTCCTGACCATTTCCTGTGTTACTTTCGCCATTGAATTCACACTTCTGACAGCCAAGCATCACCCGAACCCTATATATAACTATTGCCGCTCCCAAATCCCTGAAGTCCACCTGGCCACGATGAGAAACGGCCACGTATTCGCAAATATCTGAAAAAATCGTGGCCTTCTGTTTTCTAAGTGCCGCATACACAATGAAATCACAGTATATTTTGGAATACGCCGAAAAATTGTATATCCTGCCCGTCAATTGTTAGGCATGTCGAATGGAGAAAGACCTCTCGGGGTCAGTATTATAGGTATATTATACATCCTTCTCGGTATCGGTGCTTTACTCGTCGGCCTGGGAAGTCTGGCCCTTTTTGCAATGGGCGGCATTGAAGTTCTTGGTTTTGCAATTGGAGGGATATTCCTCATTATCGGGCTAATCAACCTTGTCATTGGAATAGGATGTTTCAAAGGATGGGGATGGGTATGGACCCTGGCCCTGGTCTTTGCTGTGTTGAACATCCTGATCTCGCTCATCTCGTGGGCCCTTACCGGGTTCCTGGCCACACTCGTCATGACAACACTGCTCTCGCTTATTATCCCCCTGGTTATCATCTGGTACCTGATGAAAGAGAATGTGAAAAGTTTCTTTGGAAAATCCTGAAATATTATTATTATTTTTGGGACAGATCGGACAGTATGGCCGTATTTATGAGTGTCCATGTAATGTTCTGTCGCTTCACCCGTGACCAAAGGTATAAAGGTTCATCTCTGGTGATCCCTAATGATTTAAATGTCCCGAGTATTGATCCCCCTGCTGGTCCTATCTATACTTCTGTTTATGGTGTTGGTCCCATGCGTGATCGGTGCAGGCAAAGAACAATATACCCCTGATTCCCCCGGTATTCCGATCCCTTCACCGGAGTTTTTCCGGACAAAGAATCCCTGCCCGACAGTCGATGATTATGCCAGGGCAGAAAGATTCCTGCCCCAGAATGTTATTCCTTCACTATACAACGTGAACATCGATCCCCACTGGATTTCCTGCACTTCCTCTTTCTGGTATCTTTCGAATGGGAAAGAGGGGCAACAATTTTTCCTTGTAAATATGACGGAGGAGACGAAAGAGACGGCCTTTGACCATACCCTGCTCAGTGAGGCACTTGCCGGGGAATCGGGGCTGCCGGTCGATCCCGCTCACCTGCCCTTCAACACCATCACATTCCATAACGGAACATCATATCTTGATTTTACTGTCTTCAACAGGAGCTGGCGCTATGATCAGCATACCAGGCAGATACGAACACTCCCCGTTTTATCCGAAACCGGGCAGGACATGTTGGTCTCTCCCGACGGGAAGAAAGCGGTATTCTTAGAAGGCAACAATCTCCATATCAGGTACCTAGATTTCGGATACGAATATCCCCTCACAACCGACGGGGTGACTGATTATTTCTACGCCAGGGTTTCTGATACAACCTCTTCGGTGATATCGCAGCAGCGGTCAGGCGAACCGGTGGAACCATATGCAGTATGGTCCCCGGACTCGATGCATATCAGGACTTTTCAGGTCGACCAGCGAAATGTTACCCCCCTCTATCTTCTTCAGGATGCCCCCGAAGACGGGACTCTCAGACCAAAACAGTACACTTACTATTATTCAATGCCAGGAGAGCCGGTGGCATCATACGAACCGGTGGTCATTCACATAAAAGACAGGACAGTCACCCGGATTAATTACAGCCCCTGGCCCACCACGTCAATGATGGATACCGACCAGTTTGTCCTTTCATGGTGGAAACCCGACAGCACTGTGATCTATTCATTATACGTGGAACGGGGGGAAACCAAGCTTCGATTCCTTGAGGAGGATCCTGTTTCCGGAAAAGCCCGGGAAGTACTCACGGAGAGTGGGCCAAGTTACAGGGAATCAAACCTCGATTACGCAGGACGGCCAAATATATATGTGTATGAGAAGAACGGCGATTTCATCTGGTTTTCCGAGAGGGCTGGGTGGGGACATCTCTATCTGTATGATCACCAGGGAAGGCTAAAAAACCAGATTACCTCAGGGGAGTGGGTAGTCAGGTCACTGGTCTCTACCGATGAAAAAGCGGACTGGATCTATTTCACGGCGGGAGGCCGGGAACCAGGCCGTGATCCCTATTACAGGCATCTCTACCGGGTCCATCCTGACGGATCCGGGCTAATGCTCCTTACCCCTGAAGATGCAGACCATGAGATCTCTTTTTCGCCGGATGGAAGGTATTTTGTTGATTCTTACTCCCGGGTTGATGTTTCGCCTGTGACCATTGTCAGGGATTCTGAAGGGAAAATGATTCTGGAACTGGAAAGAGCCGATATCTCCTATCTGAACACTCTTGGCTGGAAACCACCGGAACGCATACGTGTGAAGGCGAGGGACGGCGTCACCGACCTTTTTGGGCTGATCATTTACCCCACCACATTTGATCGCAGTATCATGTATCCTGTCGTTGATTCGGTGTACCCCGGCCCTCAGATTATCGTGACCACAAAGGCATTCCCTTCTGATTATGGTTATAACTCCAAAATATTCTGGAAATGCCAGGCTCTTTCTGAGCTCGGTTTCATCGTGGTAAACATCGATGGCTTGGGTACCCCATTCCGCTCAAAATCCATCCATGACGTCGCATATGGTAATATGGGTGATGCCGGGGGACTAATCGATCATGTAGGCGGCATTACCCGGCTTTCCCGGGACAGACCATTCATGGATATTAATCGGGTGGGAATATACGGGCATTCCGGTGGTGGATTCATGACCGCACAGGCCCTTCTCACATATCCCGATTTCTACAGTGTCGGGGTCGCTTCGGCTGGCAATCATGATAACCGGTTATATGGCTCATATTGGGGAGAGAAATATGAGGGAATGCCGGATGGCGATTCATATCTTGAGCAGGTCACCGCACTTAAGGCCTCGAACCTGACAGGCCATCTGCTACTTGTCACTGGCGATCTTGATGATAATGTCCACCCTTCCATGACCATCCAGCTGGCTGATGCACTGATAAACGAGAACAAGACCTTCGATATGATGATCCTTCCCAACCGTAACCATGAGTTTAACTATGACCCATATTTCATAAAAAGGCTCTTTGATTACCTTGTTATTTACTTAAAGGGCAATCATCCCCCGGAATATGTTTTTAATGTCCCATGGATTCCGGATTGATTACCCCGTCTATTTTTTAGAATTATACAGTTATCCCCGTAATCCTTTCCAATCAAAAAGGTTGATTAAATAATAATTGATACTATTTTCAGGATAATTTCATGGTTTGGGAAATCCTCCTGTATTCAGGTTCTTTCATTCTGATCCTCTGGGGAGTTGCACACATCTTTGCCTTCCGTGCCGTTCTTTTTGGTTTTGAGGATATCCCCCCTGATAACCTGAGAATATTTACCATGGAGTGGATGGGGGGAGGAATGACACTGATCTTCGTCGGGGCCCTCGCTGCCCTGGTCACATTCTCCGGCGAGGCAGCGACCACGACGGCATCTCTGGTCTATACCGCATCAGGGATTATGCTGCTGGCTCATTCCGGACTGACGGCCGTTACAGGAGCGAGGACCCCGTTACTGCCCCTTAAAGTCTGTCCCCTGATCACCGGCATCTGTGCGGCGCTTTTCTTTTCGGGAGCTTTACTATGAATGCCCGCCATCATTTTGATCCAGAATCAATTCCGGTTCAGACTGCCCAAATAGACGATATACATATTGCATACAAGGATTTCGGGACTGGTGATCCTTTCATTCTGATCAATGGTTTCGGATCAACCATGGATATGTGGAACCCGCCTGTGCTGGAGGCACTCTCATCAAAAAACCGGGTTGTCATCTTTGATAATCGTGGTATAGGCTACTCCGGATCATCAGAAAAACCATATTCTATCTCCTTATTTGCAGGGGATACACAAAAACTCATGGAGGCGTTAAATATCGCACGTGCCCATATACTCGGCTTCTCCATGGGAGGCATGATCGCCCAGGAGCTTGCACTCGGGCATTCGGAACTGGTGCAGACTCTGATTATTCTTTCCAGCGATTGCGGCGGTTCCCAAGCGGTAAAAATGCACCCCGACGTCTGGGAGGTGGTTACAGACAAGAGCGGTTCAATCGTTGAACAGGCAGAACGAATGTTCTCTGTCCTTTTTCCTCCTATATGGCTCCATGATCACGATCCATGGGAATACTGCACAGAGGTATATGAAACCACTCCTGAAGAAAATATTGCACGCCAGGCAGAGACACTCGCCCTATGGGAAGGGACGTTTCACCGGCTACCCGGGATCCAGGCACCCACCCTTGTCGTTACAGGAACCGATGATGTGATCATCCCTGCAGAGAATGCCTCCATCCTGGTACGGCGAATCCCCTCCGCCTGGCTTGTGCAATTCCGTAATGGCGGCCACGGGCTCACGTATCAGTTCCCAGTGGAGTTTTCCAAAGTGGTGATGACTTTTCTGGAAGTGAACTCCCCACTGATATGACCGGATCCTGAGCCTCCCACTCCCCCAAGGCACTCCCAATTTATTCCGATATTCCGGAAGGCCATTCAAACAATAAAGCGCTGCGACCAGTCAGTTTCAAGAATCCATTCAGCCTACATTACACGGGAGGTACAGATGAATATAAGAACCCTGGCAAGTGCAGTACTGGTTCTCATCGTCATTGCGGGAGGGCTCATATATTTTGAATCGGGCCGGATAAAAGCGGAGTCCATCTCTCATTCATACCGTTACTCGGTGATTCTGGATCCTTTGGGATCGATACATAATGCCACAATTATGGTCCCTGTCGGAGTGGTGAACGGATACTCTCCTGTTGCTGATGCCATTGAGCATGGTGCGATGAGCGGCGTTCCAGATGGGTGGCACCTTATGCTTCTGACCAGCAATGATTCCATCTACTTAAAGATGACTTCCCCGGAAATGAAAGGACGCAATAACCCGGTTCCGGTTCCGATCCAGGTAAAAGAAGGCGTGGAAATCCCGATTGACGATGGGATTATTTATCCGGTGAAACTTGAGACAACGCTGGATTCCGAATCCGAAATCGATACCAGGTCACCTTTTGGGAAGGAACCCCTGCTTGAACCCAAATATAACCTGACAGGTATTCATTGCGGTTTCCCACATCCGGAAGACATGCAGGTCTCATGCTCCCGATACACTATACCGCTCTATTGCAGTTACACGGCAGAAGACAATGCCACACTCTCGATAGAAGTTCTGATGGAAGGCGAGAATACATGGTGGCTGGGCGGGTGGACCGGAAACTCATATAGCGATCGGGTGAACATCAACTTCAAAGGTCCCCAGGACGGGTGGAACACTGCCGAAGGTTCCTTTATCTATGGTCTTGGACGTTATTGACAGGGATACTTTACCGGGAATTTTTAGGTATTTTATTGATTGCGAAAATTTTCCAATTAAGTGCCGACTCTCCGGGTCAGTGATACCTGACCCCGGGAAAACGAATATTATTTTTAAATCTTCACTACCGGACTTCTCAATTCCTGAATCAACGTGGGTATGGCTGTGATCTCATATTGGAGGATCTGCTGCAGGTCCTGATATATTTCAAAAGATCGTCATTTTGGTCATCATGGCCGTCCCTTATTGCCAATCTTTTCCAAATGCCTGATCCTTGCCATACAATGGACGATAATAACAGCCATAAGGATCACGGCGATAAGAAGCGATATAATAACGATCCAGAGGGGTACTACACCTGCAAGCACAATTACTGCGGCGATACCAACCGGGACATTTAAAAAGATGCTCGCCGCAAGGCCGGGGTTATAGCCCCGTGACTGTAGTGCCTGAAATATATGGAGAACGCCGTTTACCACGGTCAGCCAGGCTACCCAGACCCCGAAACCAGGCGCATAGATTGTGGAGAGCACTGCTGACAGGGGAAACAAGAACCAGATGATGCCTACATTTATCCAGTAGGCTGCTCTCGGCGTCAGCACGCACTGGTCGTCATCAAGCCCCGAATGTCTCTGTAAGATTTGGTTTGTATATTCATCAAAACCGCCGGGATATACGTATTCCTCAAACTCATGGATAAAATAGACTGGAATACAGAGCCAGATGAGAAAAACCGGCAGAGTGAGAGGATATACGAAGAGAAAAATGAACATGAGTGAATATACTGCCAGAAACGGGAGGGCGTAAGGCCAGCTGGAATACAGCCAGTCTGAAATAGTCTTAATTTTTCCCATGCATAATCCTCACGAAGATGTCAGAAGTAACTTAGTGGAAACCTACCAATATGTTTTATTCTTAACGAGAACCTTTTTTACCTTGGCAGTATTTTTTACATTACGATGATCTCTTGCGTGGGGGCAAAACCGTTTGATAGAAATCCTGAATGGAGATTATAACTCCACTGTTGTTCTCAGTTTTCTCTATTCCATCCCCGACGAGGCGGTGAAAGGCAATATATTTGCTATTGTGTTCTTTTTCATACTCCTCTACGCTGCCATATACCTCATACAGAAACTGACCACATTGCTCGTTTTTGTCCTCAAAAAGGTTTTTTTACTCATTATTGTGACACTTGCATTTTACGAGTTCATGGGGATGTTTACCCAAAAACTCAGCCTGGAAGGGTTTTCAACAGAAACCATAATATTCGGAACGGCCGGGTTCGTGATAGGCGTGGTTGCGTTTTCCATCGCCCTCTACGTGGCACTTCATTCAATTATTGTCCTGCAAAAGGCAAAGAAAGAAGCTTTGCAGGGTATACCGGAAACCGCGGTCGGCCCTGTAAAAGTCGGTGCTGAGTATGCAGAACAGCCCGAAATTTCATATACAGGGGCTTTATCTGAGGAGGGAAGGGGTCCTGAAGAAAGAGAGAAGCCTGAAATCCGGGTTCCCATAGAAGCAGAACCCGAAAAGGTGGTCGGTCCTGGAAAACCCCGGGCAGAACATGGGCCGGAAGAAAAACCCACCCCGATAAGTTCCCGGATACAAGATGAACTTTCTGTATCGGCTTTAAAAAACGACAAGCGCATCGGGGCAGTTATCGCATATATCATCATCGCCGAATTTGGGGTCTTTTCCTCAAAAACCAGCGCCGCCCCGTCAATCGAAACAGGGCTTGCCTTCTTTGCGGTCTTTCTTCTTGCCAGCCTGATATTCATCAAACTCACCTACCATGATTACTGGAGGGGTGTGCGACACATGGCAGTCGCCATCCTTATCGGAGGATTCCTTTCCATTTTGCTGGGCTTTTTCTGGGGCGGAATACCGCTGGAACAGCTGGTCTCGCTGCAGTACTTTGCCTCAGATGCGCTGGTCGCACTGGTAACCGGCCTGGCACTCAGTCTCTTTATGGGCAGTGTTGGCTGAACGGCCACCAATAAACATTTCTTTCCTCCATCTATAGTATTAATACACTATGCAAGGGCCGGTTTCTATTGATTATCACACTTTTTATGAGGCCCAGCGATTTCGCCAGATCTGGGTCTGGATCCTGGTTGGATTCATTGCCATTCTTATGTGGTATTCATTTTTCCAGCAGATCGTACTCGGGGAGCCATTCGGGAATAATCCTGCCCCTGACTTGATGCTTTCCATTTTCCTGGTAATATTCGGGATAGGATTACCTGTATGGTTGCTGGTGATGAAACTCGAGATCAAGGTGGAAAGAGGAGCACTCTTCTTCAGGATGTTTCCCGTGCATCCCGGGTGGAAGAGTGTTCCCGCGAGAGAGATCTCCAGCGTGATGGCAGTAACATACAAGCCATTCCGCGAATATGGCGGATGGGGGATCCGATTTGGGAAGCAGGGAATCGCCTATACGGTTTCCGGGGATCGTGGAGTGCTGATCATGCTTAAAAACGACACATCGTTTCTCCTCGGATCAGGGCGGTCTGAAGACCTGGAAATGACATTGCGGCTGATGTTGGATAGTGAGAATAAGGAGAAAAAAACAGGGAAAGGCCAGGATATTGCGTATTTATAACGTGTGGCTCTCATCACCGCATACGCAGGTATTATCCGAATGAATCGAGATCGCGTGCGGAAAAAAGACCCGGAATTTCTTATTTTATCCCTAAACCACACTTTTTATTGCAACCGGGAATTTTAAGTTCAGGGATTGCATGGTGAGACTGGCAGGGGGCCTGCCGCAGGCAAACACTAATATACGGGGTATGTGCATTAGTCTGCTGAGGAAAGGGTATGAGCAAATTCGAAGAAAACATGCAGGCAATGGCCAAGATGAGCAAGGAAGAGCAGGAAAAGAAAATTGAAATGCTGAAAGGCATGTGCCAATGTCCGACCTGCCCCTCCTACAACACCTGTGCAAAGAACAGCAAGGAAATCCTGTTCTGTTCTACCGGTAAGAGCTTCATGTGCATCAGCGAGGAAAAAGGATGTGTCTGCCCCACCTGTCCCGTGGCACCGCAGATTGGTCTGAAATATACCTTCTTCTGTACCAGGGGAGCCGAAAAGTCCCAGCGGTATGAAAATACACTCTGGGGCTCCACAATGGTCCGGTAAACCGGATCCTCTTTTCCCCTTCCTGTAACAGCGGAATTATTTTGAAGAAATAGTCCCGGGGACAGGAGTGAGGTGGGATCTTTCTCCAATCCACCTGTTCCATCGGAAATTATATCAACGGACAGGGACCGGAATCATATTCATATTCGCCTCCAATCCCTCTCCAAAGACAGATGCCCTCCGGGAAGCAGCCAGCTGATGAAGGAACCGCTGCCGAACCCGGAAAAGGAATATTTCCATGAAATCATCGCCCTACGTCCATGGCCGTTCCGAACGCGAATCTGATCGGCTGCACTACCAGGCATCGAAACTGGCGGACCTGCTCCACCACGATACCCGGTACGCAGCCGGTGAAACAGTGCTTGAAGCAGCATGCGGTGTCGGCGCCCAGACAGTGATCCTGTCCCGAAACAGCCCCGGCGCACAATTCATCTCGGTTGATATCTCCCCTGATTCCCTTGCCGCCGCAGAGAGACGTGTCCTGGAAGAGGGCATTACCAATGTCGTATTCCGGCAGTCTGACGTATATTCCCTACCGTTCGAGCCGGAGACATTCGACCACGTATTCGTCTGTTTTCTCCTTGAACATCTCCATGATCCGCTCCACGCCCTCGAACATCTGAAAAAAGTTATCCGTCCGGGGGGATCTGTCACGGTGATCGAAGGTGACCATGGATCCGCTTTCTTCTACCCGGACAGCCCGGACGCCCGGTGCGTCATTCAATGCCTTATTGATATCCAGCGGCATTTGGGAGGCAATTCGCTGATCGGAAGGGAACTCTGGCATTTGATGAACGATGCAGAGTTTACCTCCGTGCGAATATCTCCACGTTTTGTGTATGCCGATGAGAGCAGCCCTGAATCAGTTGAAGGAGTGAAAAATATCTTTATTGCAATGGTCAGGGGAGTACGCGAGGAGGCGCTTGCCCGGAGAATGATCGATAAAAAGACCTGGGATAAAGGAATTTCGGACCTGGAAAAGACAGTCGGTCCCGGTGGCACATTTTGCTATACATTCTTCAAGGCAACAGCGATAAAACGCGCCTGATTCTCACTTTTACCACATTTCCTTCCGGAAAATTTAATTCGCCAACACATGAGAGAAAATGGCGTGTTTTCCGAAAAATGAGACCATTTTTCGGCGATTCACCGCATACCGTATTTGATGAAGTTCCCGTTCTTTAATTCCTCGAAGGCTACACGCAGCTCGTCCCTGGTATTCATCACAATCGGCCCTGACCAGGCCACAGGCTCCCGGAGCGGTTTTCCGGTACAGAGCAGGAACCGCACACCCTCACTTCCTGCATCAACCCGTATTTCATTCCCGTCACCATAGATGACCAAATGCCCGGGCCCAACCAGTGCTTCACGGCCAAATTCGAAATAGCGCCCTCCACCGGTGTCGTAGGAGAACGGATCTCTTTTCTCATCAAACCAGGCTTTTCCTTCGATAACGTACGCCAGTACAGTGTGTCCTTCTTTCACAGGATGAACAAATGAGCTATCCGGGAGAACAGAGATGTCAAGGTATTCCGGTTCGATCACGATATCCCGAACAGGACCCTCCACCCCATCAATCTCACCCGCGATTACTCTGACTTTTGTCCTATCTCCGGTTCTTACCACAGGAATATCCTCTACCTTCACCTCGCGGTACCTTGGATCCATCATCTTGTGCGATCCCGGAAGATTAGCCCAGAGCTGGAAACCCCACAGGAGGCCGTCGGCATCACCACCGGGCATCTCCTGGTGGATAATCCCGTTGCCTGCAGTCATCCACTGAATGTCTCCTTCACCAATTACACCCCGGTTTCCCATGCTGTCGCCATGCTCCACTTTACCATGAAGAACATAGGTGATAGTCTCAATCCCCCTGTGAGGGTGCCAGGGGAATCCCGGAAGGTAATCAGCCGGATTTCCTGAGTGGAAATCATCCAGGAGTAGGAAAGGGTCAAGTTCAGGGACCTGATGGAAGCCAAATACCCTCTTGAGGTGAACACCTGCTCCTTCCAGTGTGGGAGTAGCTGCCAGGAGTTTTCTGATTGTGCAGGTTGTCATATAATCATTGAACTGGTGAAAGTGATAGATATGAGTTTTGCCGGATCACCCGTGGATCAGGGTCGGAAACCATGCAATACTCTCTCCTGCACGGAATGCTACTTCACAATCATCCCCTATCAACATCAATATGAGGGATATCCGTATTTTTTCGAGCAATAAAGCTTTTCACTCGCAAGGGCAATAAAAGTCCATTCGAGAATGTTGGTGAAAATTTATGGTTATGCCATTGCCTGTAAACGAGATGCGACGCACCTTTGAAATCACTATGGTAGACTGCAAGAATACTTCTGAATTAACACCCATTTATGAGATAATCGGCCAGGAAAGAGCCCTCAATGCGCTTGAATTTGGCTTGAATATCCAGGAAGAAGGGTTCAATCTCTATGCCGCCGGTGTGCACGGAACGGGGAGGAAAACTGCAGTAAAGAAATTCCTGGATCAGCTGGCTGCCACCAAGCCCAGGGGAAGTGACTGGATTTATGTCAATAATTTCGGGAATCCCTATGAACCAAATGCCATACGGCTTCCCACAGGCACGGGATCGCAGTTCCGTAATGACATGGAGGCGTTTATTGAGGAGGCGAAACGGGTTATCCCAAAGGTGTTCGAAAGCGAAGACTATGCCACCAGGAAGGACGCCGCCATCAGGTCGCTCGAACAGCAAAAAGGAGAGATCATCACCAGGATAAACGTTGTTGCGAAGGAGAAAAATTTTCTTATCCAACCCTCCCCCCAGGGCCTGTTGATCATACCCACCAGTAATGGCGAACCGATCCCTCCGGAGCAGTTCCAGACACTTCCCGAAGATGTGCAGGGGGAGTACCAGAAAAAAAGAGAGGATCTGAACGCAGAACTGCGGAATACATTCCGGCAGTTGCGGGAACTTGACCAGAAAGCCAATGAAGAAGTTGTAGCCCTGAACCGGGACGTCGCATTAAATGCCATCGGTCACCGGGTTGCTGCCCTAAAGGACAAATACTCGCAAATCGATGAGATTCAGGAATATCTTGAATCAGTACAGAAGGATATTATCGAAAACCTGCCCCAGTTTATGCCCGATACCCAGCCGCCCCAGGGCCAGGCAATGTTCCAGAATCTCTTATTTAAGGAGCTGGCGTTCCGGAAATACCATGTGAACGTGATCGTCGACAATTCCGGCGAGGGAGGGGCACCTGTTGTCTTTGAACAGAATCCCTCCTACCAGAATTTGTTCGGCAAGGTGGAAAAAGAAGTCCAATATGGCGTTGTTTCGACAGATTTCACCATGATCCGACCAGGATCTATTCACAAAGCCAACAACGGATACCTGGTGATCATGGTAGAAGACCTGTTCAGGAATCCTTACGCATGGGATGGCCTTAAAACAGCCCTCAAAACCGGAAAAGTTACTACGGAAGAGCCTGGCGAGCGTATGGGGTTCATTACAGCCAAAGGCATCAAACCGGAGCCAATTCCTCTCTCCATCAAGGTAGTCATGATTGGAAACCCGCAGATCTACCAGATACTCTTTACCAAGGACCCTGATTTTTCGGAGCTGTTCAAGGTCAAAGCCGATTTTGATGTAAACATGGACTGGAACGAGGAAAATGTAAAAAAATATGCCAGTTTCATCTGCACCCTTTGCGATCAGTATAAACTGAAACATCTTGACGCATCCGCGGTGGCAAAAATTGTCGAGTACGGTTCACGCCTTTCCGAAGACCAGCAAAAACTCAGTACACGCTTCTCGCACGTGGCTGACATCATACGGGAAGCGAACTACTATGCAACCCAGGACAATGTTGAATATACTACCGGGAAGCAAATACAAAGGGCAATTGACGAAAAGATATACCGTTCCAACCTGATACAGGAGAAAGCCAGGGAATACATCAGCAGGGGTATCTTTCTCATTGAAACCAGGGGAGAGAAAATCGGGCAGGTCAACGGGCTTTCTGTTATAGGCCTGGGAGATATTGAATTCGGGCGTCCTTCACGGGTGACTGCCAGTATCGGGGTTGGCCGGGGAGGAATCATGGATATCGAGCGGGAAGCTGCCTTGGGCGGGCCCATCCATACCAAGGGAGTACTGATTCTCTCAGGGTACCTGGCTACCAAATATGCCCAGGACAAACCGCTGAACCTAACCGCAAAACTTGTTTTTGAACAGAGTTACTCAGGTGTGGAAGGAGACAGCGCCTCCAGTACCGAGCTCTATACCATCCTCTCCGCCCTTTCCGGACTGCCCATCAAGCAGTCAATCGCCGTGACTGGTTCTGTAAACCAGACGGGGGAGGTCCAGGCTATCGGCGGTGTAAACCAGAAACTGGAAGGATATTATGAGGTCTGCAAGGCGGAAGGCCTGACTGGGGAACAGGGGGCCATGATCCCTGCCAGCAACGTGCAGAACCTGATGCTGAAAGAAGAGGTCGTGGACGCGGCCAGGGAGGGGAAATTCCACATATACCCTGTGAAAACCATCGATGAAGGCATTGAAGTTCTTACCGGGGTAAAAGCCGGCGAAAGGGGGCCCGATGGGAAATTTGAAGAAGGAACGGTTAATTTCCTTGTTGACAAACGACTGATGGAACTGGCCGAGAAATTCAGGGAATACAGGGGATCCCATTAAAATTTTTTAGTTTTTGTTGTTTTCCGGATATGCATCCAGGTAACCCGAATGAGGATGCTTTCAAAAACCCAATGAAGGATCAAAAAAGGATATCGGTAGTTCAGACCACCACAAAGTCCCCGTTCATTATCCTGGCATGAGGGTCACACTGGAAATAGTATGTTCCTGGTTCCGAAGGAGCCGTAAACATGTAAGTAATCGAACGAGGTCCGTTTATTATCTCTCCCCTGTAGATGACCTTTTCCGCCGTATTATCTTCATATACAGCAAAATTATGTGGAATTCCCGAATCCTGGTTATCAAAGTTCACCGTCACCTCCGCTCCTGCAGGCACGGTGATAATTTCCTGGTTGAATGCGAAATTTTTAGCTGTTAGGTCGAGAGTAACCGGCCCAAGCTGTTGAATGGTTGCAGTTGGAGTCGCAGTTTCGCTGGACGGTGCTGATTGTGGTTGTGTTACGACGGTCGCCACGGTAATTACTTCCTGTGAAGCAGTCGGTGATGCTGTCGGTTGCAGTGTTGCAGGGCCGGGACCTGTCGTGCACCCTGAAATGACAATGGCTCCTGCGATTATCACCATACATATTACCAGATATCCTCCTTCTCTCATAGGCGGATAATGAACTCCTGGAAATAAAATTGTTGCCTTGGAGATGCGCCATTCCAATCATATACTTTGATTCGCTCTTTTACCCCGCATTTCGGATCTTTCCGATCCCGAAAAAGACATGTATGCAATCCCTGAAATCAGATTTTCCTGTCCCCGATAAGCTTGCATTACTGCGATTCCTGGAAAAAAGCATATCATGAGATTTTATAAAGGCGTCGAGGTATTGTACTATAATTCACTGCATACGGGGGCAGTATCCTGGCCACACTTGATGAATTTCTCAACCCATTGACTCAGGGAATCTGGGAGGTCGAAATAGCAAAGGCGTCGATAACCGAACCGCTGGATGATGGGTGGGAGAAATCATCCATTAACGTTCCTTCCCCGGGTACCATCGCATCCTACAGAAAGGGAGTGTATCATGCCCATGAAACGGCGACAGAATGGCGTGTGCACCTGGACCACTATGATCCCAGGATCCACCCGGTTCGGCACCTCATCGATGACGCTCCACTCATTCTGATGATAGGCGATACTTTCAAGACACTTTTAATGAATACCCGCACCAGGAACACGGCAGAGATGTTGAGAGAACAAAAGACAACCTGGCGTATGCTCGTTGTGCTGGGAGTTTCGCTGGTCCTGGTGGCGCTCTTTATCGGTCTGGACCCGTTTGGATTTTTTGAGGAGGTAATACTCTTCCTGCTTCCGTTGATGGTCACTTCACTTGGAATGTACATGATTTGGGAAGGATTGGGGATCCGACACCCGGGTGCACTCTCTGGCAGAGGGATAATTCTGGGGATTGGGATAATGGCCATAGGTATTTTCATGTTCTATCTCCCCACTAAAGTGATGGCCGGGATCATCCTCCTGATCCTGGCACTATGGTCATTTTCAAGCGGTATAGTATCAATAAAACGAGTGGCCAAAGGGCGCCTTGCAGTCCCCGAGGGCTTTTTAAAAATACTGGCACTGGGACTCCTCTCCCTTTCGATGGCAATCGCTATATTCCTTGCTCCGCAAGCGGTACTGGTCATACTGATTGATGTGATGGCAGTCATCGCATTCCTGCTGGGATTACTGCTGATTGGGGACGGTTTGAGCCTCCGCAGGCGGATGAAGCATACGCAGGAAGATTGAAAATATTCACCCAGCTTTGTCCGGTTTAACGGATACATTATTATCGGATACGTAAAAGCAGGAGTATCCCTGCAATATAGTAATAATAAAAAATGTTTTTTTATTGAATGCGGTTAAATGGCATAGGATTCCAGAGGATATTATGATCTCATTTTTTTATCTTTCTGCATAACCACAGCCCTGCTAAGAAAAATCTTCCGGTTCTCAAGCACTGACAGTCCCACAGATCTGGCGATTTCGACCGATTTATTAAACTCATCCGCGGACACATGAAATTTTGGTTCGACTATCAGCACCTTTCCGCCCGGAGCGAGGAGGTTTGATATCTCTTCAAAAAGTTTTCTTGCATCCGGTACTTCATGAACAACATAAAAGGCCAGGGCGAAATTGATCTGTCCGTACTCTGTGAGGGCGAGCGTCTCCGGTTCAGCTTTATGAACCCTGATCCGTGACAGTATGCCTTCCTTTTCAGCTTTTTCTTTGAGTATGCGAAGCATCTCGTCCTGGATATCGACCGCAATCACCTGGCCGTGCTCCCCCACCATTTTCACTATCGCACGTGTAAAATATCCAGGACCTGCACCAATATCCAGCACGATATCTCCAGGCCTGATAAATTTACCAAGTATCCTCTGCGGCGGATGGTATATGGTTCTCAGCCAATTGTCGAGGTGCCCGGCAAGAGAGGGAGGGCAGACTCGTTTGTCTCGCTCTATTCCATCACCCCCATTATGGTTCCCTCCAGGCCATTACCGGATAACCGGCAATGATTTTTCTCCCGCCACATGATGATAATTCGCTTGATCCAGCCATGGAAAATAGTTATCCTGACAACAGATATATTTTCAATCATTCCTGGAACGGAAATCACATATATTTTTGATGATTTTTCCAGCCTTTCCATTATTTCATGGCCTTGAATCCCTTGCGGACTCCAATATCCGGGGCTATACTTCTTATAACCGCAGGGAGATACTACCCTATTAGGTATGCCCTCTGAAAAATCCAGGTGCTCTTGGTTGACGACGAACCCACACTTCTCGATATCGGGAAGCGATTCCTTGAGCATTCGGGCATAATTACCGTTGACACAGCATCAACACCTTATTCTGCCATTGAAAAACTTAAGAAAGCTGAATACCATGTCATCGTCTCTGATACAACTCACTTCGCTTGATTTATCAGACCTTTCCGCTTTTTTCAAAAAAGTCACTGAAAACGCGGTAGAAGTCCTAAATACGGATAGAGCGAGTGTCTGGTTATTTGATCCCAATACTTCCTCGCTCATATGCATGTACTGCTATGGCCGTGATTCGGGGAAATGCAAAAATGACGATATGATACAATGTATCGACATTGGCAAGTATCTTAATGGACTTTACAAATACCAGACGTTTTCGCCAGATAATATCCAACCAGGTGACGCAGTACAGGAGATATTCCAGAGCGGTTTTATCCCGGGCAATATAGGGTCACTTCTCCATGTTCCCATCCGGATAGGCGGTGAAATAAAAGGCGTTTTCTGTTGTGAGGATTTCATGGAAGACAGAACATGGAATGTTGAAGAGGAGGACTTTGCCGTATCACTCGCATCGACCACCACTCTTGCCATAGAGTATTATGAACGCACGAAAGTAGAGAAAGCCCTCCGACACTCGAACGAAAAACTCAACCTGCTCGCAAATATAACACGCCATGATATCCTCAATGAACTCACGGTTATCACAGGGAACCTGGATCTTGCAAAAGAGCTGGGCTCAATAGAGCAAAATGAGGAAATATTTGAGAAGATCCGGAATGCTACTGAAAAGATCCAGCATCAGATTGAATTTACACGATTATACCAGGAAGTTGGAGTGAAGTCCCCAGAATGGCAGGATCTCGGCGAGGCGCTGAATAGATCTGCAGGTTATTTTACTCTTGACTGGATTCATATCGAAAATGGATTGAAAGGAATCATTGTTTATGCCGACCCCCTCCTTGAGAAGGTAATGGATTTTTCGAATTATTAAAAACCGGGCTATTTTTTCAATCCCTTCATCTGATCCGGTAACTCTTCGGGGGAACGAGTATCTCAAACCACGCACCAGCACCCTCTTCTCCCTTTTCGCTGATGCTGATTCCTGTGATATCCAGGATTTCCTTTACAAGGAACAGGCCAAAGCCGCTATGATCTCCATATCCCCTTTTAAAGATCAGTTCTTTTTTATCTTCAGCTATACCCTGGCCGTTATCGGCAATCGAAATAACCAGTCCCCGCAAATCCTCAGTAGTTGTGAACGAGATTTCAGTGACATCTTTTCCATGCGTGAGGGAATTGTCGATAATGTTGTAGAATACCTTCTCGAGCAGCTGATCTGAATAGATATCCACATCCTGGAGTTCAATATTCACAGAAATGTGGGGTATATCGAAATGTCCGAGAGTATCCCTGATGGATTCATCAAGGTTCTGCCATTTTGGAGAAGTGATCCCGATATTCTGGTATTCACGGGTGAATTCGATCTGCCTTTTAATTGTATTGGCACTGGCAGTAATCTTATTCAGATACCCGGTCTTTTCCGAATCTGACACGGCATCTTCTTCGAGCAGATACACCGATGCCAGGAGAATACTGATCTGGTTGAGAATATCATGCCGGGTAACGCTGGCAAGAAGGTTCAGTCTCTTATTGGTCTGGGAGAGAGACTCTTCTGCATTAATGCGTTCGGTAATATCCTCAAGTGTTTCTGCGACACCAATCATCTCCCCATCCGCGTCCCTTATCACCGCGGCAGTAAAATAGAGCCACCGTCCATTATACCCCATATGCGGGAAGAAATCAACCGAATGGTATGCCTCAGGCAGTAATTTGGACTTGGAATGCACCCGCGGATATAATTCCGCTATTGCGTCAATCCTGTTGTCTGCCAGTAGATCAGCCAGGCAATCCCTTTCCCTGGGATAAAAAGCTCTCCAATGCAGGGTAGTATGCATTACCTCTTCAGCAGGGATACCTGATAGTTCTTCCAGGGCCTTGTTCCATATGATAATCCTGTGATCCGCCCCGATAACAAATTTGGGTATGGGTGAACTGTCCACGATAGCCCGGATCTTTGCTTCATTATTTCGTATGGTCTGTTCTGCCATTTTCAGTTCAGTGCTGTCCCTTCCCACAGACTGGTACTCGACTATCGTGCCATCCTCGCCAAATATGGCCCGATCACTCCATTGCTGCCACCTTGTCTGACCGTCCGGCATGATTATCCGCTGATCGATTGTTCCCACAGGGTGATCCGGGGTAAGTGTGGCAAAAAAATCCCCTACCCTTTTCCTGTCGTCAGGATGTATATTGGGGACAAAACGGTGTCCAAGAAGATCCTGCCGCTGATACCCGAAGTAGTTGCAATATGCCTCGTTTACAAAAATATGGGTTCCATCTGGTAAAAACCGGCTGATAAATTCTGTCTGATCCTCTATAATGTTCCGGTACCGCTCTTCACTTTCCCCCAAAGCCTTTTCCATCCGCATCCGTTCGGTGATGTCGCTGCCTATGCTCAAAACGACATTTTTTCCACCCCAGTCAGCGAGTTTTATCGTTATAAAAAGCGGCAGAATGGAGCCGTCCTTTCGAAAGTGTTTTACTTCAAACGACGCTTCGCCTTCCTCGCTCACAATTTTCATTCTGTCCTTAATAAGTTCTCTACTCTCCGGAACATTGAGTGTTTGCAGCGTCATGGCTAGATATTCTTCCCGGGTATAGCCATGGATTTCCCCGGCCCGCTGGTTCACATAGAGGAAATTGCCCTCCATATCATAGACACTGATAGCCTCCGGTGCACTGTCAAGCAACTCAACTAATATCTTCCTGTATTCTTCCGTACGTTTGGTGGGACCAATATCGACTATCACTCCCCTGAATCCTGCATGGCGGTTTTCCTTAAAAATCGGCGATGCGTATAAAAGTGCCGGAAATGTACTGCCATCCTTCCGGATCAATGAGTATTCTTCATGGATTACAGGGTACCCTCTCAGAAGTTTGTACATATTTTCCTTCAATCGCTGGACCTGGCTGGCGTGTATAATATCATCGAAATTGATGCCCCTGACCAGGTCATCCGGCACATAGCCCATGATATTGAAGGCGTGCTCATTCACAAAAGTAAAATCAAGGTTTCTATCGCACTCAAATACTATCTGGGGGAGCAGACTGGCAAGTTCCCTGAACCTGGTTTCGCTTTCCCGCAGCGCCTGTTCAGTTTTTCTTCTCTTTATGGCCTGCTTGACTTTATGTTCCAGCTCGACAAATTGGGATCTTGCATCCCCGCCTTTCTGGAGATAGAAATCCGCACCCTCATTTAAGGCCTGGATAATAATCTCTTCCCTGCCCTTGCCGGTAAAAATTATAAATGGAACAAGGTTGCCTTCTCCCCTCAAATTTTTTAAAAATTCAATTCCGTCCATCATCGGCATCTGGTAATCTGATATAACCGCGTCAAATTCCCTTTTGCGGAGCTTTGCGAGGGCATCCATCGCTGAGTGAGAGGTCTCTATGGTAAGGTCACCTGATCGCTGAAGGTAAATCTTTGCGATATCGAGAAACGCAGGTTCGTCATCAACATAGAGAATTGTATTCAGGTTGCACCCCCAATTATAAAGAAATCTAATCGAGAAGCATTAATGTTTTCCTGTATTATTACAGCCAAAAAATACAACAACCATTACGAGAAGGGAATAAATGGGCCTCACAAAAAAAGGGTTAAAAAATCCATCGCCTATGATGGTCATTTGTAAAGATTCTTCTGTATGGTTCGCAGGAAGATTACGCATTCCGCCCGTCAAAACTATTTTTTAAGGGGATTCAAATGAGTTTTATTTGAACCGCAAAACGGGCACTGCCAGTAATCCGGGAAATCTGCAGGTTCGGTCCCGGCCTGAATATTTGTTCCTGGATCCCCCTTCAAAGAATCATATGTATATACGTTACATACATTGCAGCGATACAGGGTCATGTCTTTTCCATAAAAGCCCTGTCTTCAGCAACTAATATCTGTTCCGATATCGATCGGTTTTGCCAGTTTCGCGTATTTATCCGGGTTTTCCTCGAACTTTTTCCTGCAAAATTCCGAGCAGAAATAATAGGTCCGCCCCTTGTGTTCTGATATAAACCTGACCTCTTCCTCCTCAACATCGCCATCACAAAACCAGGATCCATCGCCATCTGCAGTCTCACCTCATCGCGGAATTATGTGCGAAAAATGATAAAAGTTATGGAGGTCATTGATACCCATTGGAAAGAAGTGCATTCCCCATGCATGCTCTAATCGTAACGTTCAGATCGAAAACTCCGCCCAGACGGCTCCGTGGTCCGAGGCCGCACCTTTCCGGCACGTCACCGTGCTGTATTCGGTTTCAGCCTCCACCAGACCTCCGGATGATGATGTTCGTGCATATAAATCATATATTCCACCCCTTTTCACCCCGGCCTTCCGGAAATTGTCCTTCAATTGTTTCGAAACCAGGAGATAATCGATCTGCTCGAACGCATTATAATAATATGTCCAGCGTTTTATTGGATGGTCAGGGAATTGGAGCTCCAGGACATCGTACAGGTTCTCTATCCCAAGCAATGGCTGCAATGAAGCACTTTCCGGATTGTCATTGAGATCACCGGCCACCACCACCCGCTCCCGTGAAAGATCGTAGCTATCAAGGATCTGGGCAACACGTACTGCCTGCTTTTTGCGCTTTTCAGCGGCATTACCGCTGTAATCATACCCCCGGCTCTTGAAATGATTGCAAAGCATATAGAGTGGCATCCCGTCAGGCATCAGCAACTCCACCTCCAGGCAGTCACGGCTGAAGATGGGAGAATTTCCATCCCGGTCAAACAAATGGGTCTGGATAAGGCCAATCGGATACCGGCTGTAAAGGCCGACATCGATTCCACGCGGGTCATTGGCATCTATGAGCATCTCGTGTTTATATCGGGAACCGAGCAGGTGGGCATCAAAGGATCGTAGAGTCGGACGGTTCTCTGTCTCTACAATGCATACGATATCAGCTTTCGTGTCTTTGATCACTTTGCCCGTGTTTTTTCTCCCAACCTCGGAGAACCTGGCCTGCTTGAATACGATCTCCCCGTCCCAGTCCCTGCATCCGTCCGCCTGGACTCCCACGATCTTCCGGTTCTTTCTTTTGAACAGTTTACCCCGATTTTCACGCACGCTGATGTAGGGTTTTAAATCTCCTGTATACATGCTGACAATCTGTTCCTTGTCCTGTTCCGTGAATATTTTCTTGTTCACCAACTGGCTGAACTCATCGATCCTCCCCAGGATATGATCGCCGATGCTGTGGTCGCGGAAATTAAAGACCTTTGCTCGTCCGAAAAGATTTTGCACATTAAACGTAGCAATGATGAAAGTCTTTGTCACCAATTTTACCCCCCGGATGAGCGCGGGGTGGATCTTTTCCCCAGTAAAAATCCCACACCGCTCTACGAGGGGGAGATTGTTGGACTCATTAATAAAAGTTACGGTGGTTAGGTAGGATAATCGATCGAGTAAGTCCACGAAAATATATTTAATTTTCAACAACCGGCGGGGACAAAAAAATCATGATTCCACGATTGTTTTAATCCTGAATTCATGATGAAAGATAGGCTTAATTGCGCCTTTAAGACATCTCCGCGAAAGCTTTTGCTGGAATATTTTTGATAAAATTTTTCTCACAATATTTTACACTCCACCCTTGTCCTGAATTTGAATTAAAGATTCTAATCCAACGTTATATCAAATAGCAAGCACATTTTCCAATCAGATTTCAAGTCATTCTGTCAACTGCTCCGCCACATTCCAGAGCCGATCCTGAACTGTCCGGTTGTAAGTTAGCGACGATGAACGCGACGGCTGCGGGCTTTCTTCAAAATATTCTCCTGAAATATCAGCGACTTCCTGTGCGAGAGACAGATGGACCGGGATCATTGCTCCATGTGACGGAGGCTTTCCACGTATTGTCGGGAAACCTGCATGGAGTAATTTGGAGGCGATAACCCCGGGATGAAGACAATTTACCGTCACACCTTTACCGGCGAGCTGTTCCGCAAGTGAATAGGTAAACGTAATATCCGCAAACTTGGAGAGGGCATAGGCCCGGAACGGCTCATAGTGCTTCTCGCCCTGCATGTTTTCCCAGTCTATTTGCCTTATATCGCGGTGGGAGAGGGAGGCCAGGTTCACCACACGTGAGGGGGCACTCTTTTTCAGCAGCGGAAGGAGTTGCCTGGTGAGGAGAAATGGTGCCAGGTAATTGACCGCAAACGTCATCTCGATATTGTCATGCGTGAGTCTCCGTCTCTTCTCATAGACCCCGGCGTTGTTGATCAGAACGTCTAACCGTTCATAATTGGATGTTACTTCCTCTGCCAGGCGGATTACGTTCCTCTGCTCTGACAGGTCCGCGATGATGAGATCCAATTTTGTGTTCCAGGTCAGGTCTTTTAATTCCCGGATCACCTTCTCTCCTTTCTCCTGGTCCCGCCCGTGAAGAATGACATGTGCACCATGCGAGGCCAGCACCCGTGCCGTTGCCTTACCGATCCCATCGGTTGATCCTGTAACCAGGATGATCGGTTCTTTCATTGAGGAGTCATGTGCCGCGGAGAGGATGAAGGTTTTGGGAGTTGCAGAAATAAATGAAAATTTAGAAAACGTCTGTACGTTTTATCATCATCCCGACAAAATGATTGAAATTGAAAAAGAGAGATTTTACATGGACCCAATCATCATCGATACAGACCTCTGCACTGGCTGCGGTATCTGCACAAAGCTTTGCCCGTATGGTATTCCTGCCACGCAGGGGGATGGCGAACAGCCATCAGTCAACCCAGCAACCGCACCCTATTGCAGCAGGTGCGGCCATTGTGAAGCCATCTGCCCCGAAGGAGCCATCAACGTCAATTACCCTGGAGCCGGTCCGGTAGCGGACGATGTTCCTGACCAGCCGGACATCACTCCTGGCCAGCTCGCAAAACTGGTGATGATGCGCCGCTCCATCCGGGACTACAGGGGAGAGTCAGTCCCCCGCGAAACACTCGAAAAACTGTTCAATATCATCCGCTATGCACCGACGGGCATGAACGGCCAGTCCGTCCACTGGCTTGTTATCCGTAATCCCGACGAGGTCCGGCGTCTCTCCGGGCGGGTCATTGACTGGGCCAGAGAGGTCCGGGAGACCCAGCCTGACAACCCGCTCGTTCCGGCCCTGACCCTGCTGATCGAGGCATGGGAGAGCGGTACCGACCCTATCTGCCACGGGGCTCCGCACCTTGTCATCGCCCACGGCCGCAAAGATAACCCGGTCAGCTTCATCGACGCCATCATCGCGCTGACCCACCTCGATTTGGCAGCCCCCGTCTTTGATCTTGGAACCTGCTGGGCAGGGTTCATGCAGATCGGACTTGATGCCGCGCCGGACCTGATGCGGGAACTGGGTCTGCCTGAAGGCCATAAGTCACACTATGCCATGATGCTCGGTTACCCGAAATATTCATTCCAGCGGGTTCCGAAGCGGGATCCGGCAAAGGTCACGTGGGGATAGCCCTTCCTATACCTTTCCAAAAAACAGACAATACCTGGATCCTCCCCATTTTTCATCTCCACCGATGAATACGAGAACTATAATGGATGCCGGATAACAGTATTTCCATGGAGTTTGCCCCCGAAGTACTCAAAACATTTCCCGGTATCTGCGTGGCCGAGGGCGATATCCGGTCCGTTCTTATCGCACGGGAAAGTGCCGGCCTGGAATCCCTGAAAAACGATGTGACCGTGGAGATACAGTCCCGTTATACACTTGAAAATATCAAGAATGAACCATTATTCCGGGCATACCGCGACTTTTTCTGGAGCGTCGGGGTTGATCCCACCAAGACCCGGCCGGCATCCGAAGCCCTGGTCAGGAGGATACTGGCCGGGCGCTCCCTGCCAACGATAAACACTGCTGTGGACGCTTATAACCTGGCATCTGCAGTCAGCGGCATCCCAATCGCGGCATTTGATGCGGATATGCTGAACGGAGAGCTGATCATGCGGTTTGGCAGGGAAATCGAGGAATTCACAGGAATTGGGATGAAAAAGCCTGTAATGCTTAAAGACAAACAGGTAATTCTTACCGATTCTGACAAGATAATCGCCATATATCCCTATCGCGATTCAGACTCCACAAAAGTCACCCCTGACACCGGGACTATACATATCGTCACCTGTGGGGTGCCGAAAATAGAGAGAGACCTGGTGATTACGGCTTACGAAGTGTGTGCCGGGTTCCTGCAGGATCATACGGGAGGCATCCCGTCCGAACCGAAAATGTCTCCCGGATGATCATAAAAAAGATAATGTCCAATACGAATCGGTTCGACTCTGCTCAAAACCCAAAAAATTTAGGATCCTTCCCTATACCCTGAAAAAGGTCCCGTTCCTGTCTACCACTGCAACCGCCATTCAGGGGGTCACGTTCTGCCGGAAGAGTTTCCCCAGGTATGCATCGAAGGTTGGAATGACCTCCTCTACAGACCGTGCATCCTGATCGCCAGCCTGAAGTTTTGGAGGTGAAGAGTGTTCGGGATTAAGAATAATTTGCTCAACCTTCTCGCTACAGCTGTCAAAGAAAAGGGTGAAATAATCACGGCGAGATTCCTCGCCCACGGTGCGGCTATCTTCTATTACGGCAGCGGACGGATACAGAAAAATAAAAAGGATGATGAGAATGAATAATAATATTTGGCGGAATCGTCGCAGAGCGTGCTCATTTCCCATAAAATAACCCCTATTTTAAACCATATATATATGCAATATACTACACGGCAGGAATCCTCATTTCTGACCTGAAACCACGAAGATCATGCCGGCAAAGGTGAACTGATTCTTTTCATCAGCACGTTTCATCTCATTCTGCCAGAGGTCGATCTCTTCCTGTGGGATAACCCCATTTTCTGTCGCAGATGATATGAACTGTTCCATATTCATGAGGCGGAAGACCGATTCGAGATCATGCATCACCAGCGATTCGGGATGGATAGTTACATTGCGAAGGTTCCGTTCCGCAAAGTACCTCCGGAGTTTCCTCCCTGTCGAACCGTCAGGAAACTGGTCATTGCAGAAATGAAAGAACTTCCGGACCGTTTCACCGTCTCCCGGATCGATTATGAACGTGTCCCAGTCCGGCTCGATTGCCACGAGGCGGCCGGACGGCCGGAGCACCCGGACCAGCTCGTCCATCACCTGTGCGGGAGTGTCCAGGATCTGTAGCGTACGCTCGATTCGGACCGCATCAAAACTGGCGTCAGGGATATCCATATTGCGGAGATCCCCGACCCGGAATGATACAGGCAGGTCATACGCGGCCGCTGCATCCCTTGCAAGTGAGATCATCTTTTCACTGATGTCGATTCCCACGACCCTTCCCGAATGGCCAACCCGGCCTGCCATCCGGAGAGTATCATAGCCGGGCCCGCAGCCGGCTTAGAGAGCAAATGAACCTTCATTCAGGCAAAGAAGCTCATAGCTGCGTTATTTTATTCCCCGAATCTCAGGCAGCCCGTCGACATATTCGAGGTAACTGACAAGGTGATGCGATTTTTCCGTTGTAGCTGACTCACGGAATTCAGAGACGATAGTCCTCCGTGACATGTATACAGGATCGGGCAGGGGTTCATATGTAGTTATCCAGTTCGTGACAGGTCCACCCAAAATAGTTGGAAAATTTACTTTGTCAGGATACGAGGGTATTGAAAACTAAGTCGTAACCGTTTGAAAAGAAAAGTACAGAAAAAAAGTCCTTTTTCCTGAAAATCAAAAATTTACTAATTTCCCGGGTTCACCACCCGGCCCATGAAAAGGATGTTTCCGGTCTCGTCGTCCTGTATAAGGAAGATGAACGGGTGGTCAGCCTGGAATACAGGAATCTCTTCTCCGGGAGCGGCGCCTTTCATAAGTACCACCGCCGTGGCGGCTGCAGCCTCGGTTCCCTCTTCGTTCACCTCAACAAAGGCCTGGTGAATGACATTACTGATAAACAAGCCCCCTATGCCGTCCATTCCCGAGAAATCAGCTCCACCGGTGAACGCAGTGGGCATCCCCATTTCAGCCAGCGTTTTGGGAAGGAAGTACTTGGTTTCCATGGTAAATTTCGGGAAGAAGACCCTGACCCGCTGTGATTCGAGAGACTGCTGCAAGGCGGCCAGGGCATCCGCATCGAGGGACGGCTCAACCGCGGCCAGGTCATCCCCTTCGGGCAGGATGACAAGCATTGAGAGGTTCTTTCCGCCTTCGGATGCATAGGGCATCGAAAGCACCTGGAGAGTGTCAGTCTCAGTATACCCGAATATAGCTTCATCGTCCGTCCGCTGCATCATGGGGATACGCACGATCTCCCCTGAACCGGTACGGAAATCCTCCTCGGCAGTCTTATTCTCATCGAACTGCTTTACCCAGGTTCCCTTGAAATAGATGGCGTTGGTGATGACCATCCGGGTCGCGGGATTGACCGAATCGGGCGGCAGGAGGTCCTTGATCCGGTCCTCGGTCTGCTCCTCCACCCACCGGTTGATAGTGATCCGTGACTCGTCAGGCTTATTGATAAAATCGAGGTTTGTTGTCTTCGCTCCATAGTAGCGGTCGGCCGTGGCGATATACTCCGGAAGGAACGGATAGGTCTGCTCTGCCCACAGGGCGTTTGCCGTCTGCAGGGTATATCCGGATGCCCCCCTGTTAATGCCTGCTATTATCTCTGCAAATCCCTCTCTCTGCACGGTATTGTCTTCAGGGAAGTGGAATACCACCCGGATTTCATCTGCAGTCTGACCCCGGGCACCTTCGGAGGTTATTGCGAGAGCTGTTGAGATACTGAAAGGCGAGAAAAAGATATTTTCCCCGGAGTTCTCTTTATCTCCAGCCAATTGTCCATAAAGGTCAAACGCAAACCGGTTGTTTGCCTCCACTATAGTTTTTGCGCTATCCGTCGTGGGGTGTGCGGGCGTTTCCTCTCCTCCGGGAGAGGCGGGCTCACTGGTTTCTGTTCCGGGAACGGTGCATCCCGCAACAAGAATGGCGGCTATGACGACTGCCACCATGGCCAGGATGATCATGGCCTTACGCTTCATGTGTGAATGATTGGTTCATTGATTTGTTAAACGTGGCGTTGAGTGCAGTATTTTTCGAAGTTATGGTAGTAATGCTTGAAAAGATTGGGCAGTCCACCCCTCCACCATCCTTAAACCCACAACCACCCCAAAATTCTCTTATGACACTTCTCGCTGCCAGGAAAAAACTACATGACTTTTTGGAGGTGGATTACCCGCGAGGGTTCGGGAAACAGCTGTTCCGGTCCTTCATGTACGTCCTTATCTCGGTCAACATTCTCCTGATCGTCCTTGAGACAGCCCCCGAAATAAGCCCGGATATGCATCGTTTCTTCACGAATATCTATTTTTTCTCCATATGCATCTTTATCGTGCTTTATTTCCTACGGCTCTGGGTATGTGTGGAGGACCACCGCTATAGTAGCCCGCTCACAGGGAGACTCCGCTATATGATCACCCCGTATGCCATAATCGACCTGCTGGTGCTCATCGCCTTCACCACCCCTGTATCGTTCCTGAAGGATCCCATATCCTACGAGATAATCAGGTTCCTCCGGCTCTCCATCATCTTAAAACTCATACGATACTCGGATTCATTGCAGACCATGTCACGGATTTTCATCTCCAAGAGAAAACCTCTGGGAATGGCCCTGTACATGCTCCTCTTCCTGCTGCTTATCACCTCGACCATGATGTTTCTTGTCGAGCATCCCGCCCAGCCGGACAAGTTTTCCAGCGTTGCCGAATCCATGTGGTGGGGGATAGAGACCCTGACCACGCTGGGCTACGGGGATATCGTCCCCATTACGCCGGGGGGCAGAATTCTTGGAGGGTTCGTAGCCCTGCTCGGCATTGGCATGTTTGCCATCCCCGCCGGTATCCTGGCCTCAGGGTTTTACGAAGAATATGCCAGGGCTGAGCAGAAAGAATCGGAGATCGAGTGTGGATTAAAGACCGGAAATAAGACCGGGGGACCTGCTCTTTGCCCTACCTGCGGGCGGCCGATGGGAACCGATGAACAGGGGCGACTCTCTCGTGATGACAGGTAAATTGAAAGATTTTGGAAAAAAGGAGAAGTGTAGGTGATTATTCCTTCCCAAACCACGCTTTCACGTGCGGCTGGAAGAGGTAATATAGGATGATCACTGCGATGATGATGCTGATGATGGCGCCGGCGCCGGTGGAGAAGAGGGAAAACAGGCCCATGATGATGCCGATTATCGAGAATATCACCCCGACTGTCCAGACCCATGGCCAGGCCTTGAAGCAGCCCACTCCAAGTGCAAGATAGACTAATCCTATCACTATGGTGATGATACCCAAAAACAGGCTGAATACACCGGCCACCACTGTTCCCATCACTGCAATACCGAGACCCCCGATCAGCGCCAGCAGCCCGCTGATAATCCAGAGAATCCCTATAATTGTAACTCCCAACGGTCTTTCCGTCATGATGATTCATCATCTTTTAAAAAGATAATTGTTTTTACGGATTGTAAAAGTTATACGCTGGAAATAAAGTATTAAACTAGTCTATTATCGAAAATCGAGATATTTTCACCAATTAAGAATAGGCCATATTCCACCTTTAGTGAAGAAGAGACATCGAAAGAAAAAGAGAATTCAGAAATCCAACGCTTATTATTGCCTCTATCAGATGACTATCTTCTCAATCCATCCTCCAGTTCACGCTGTTTTCTCTCTTCATCTGTCAGGACATTTTTATCCATGAGGATTTGACTCCCACCATGCTTTGTGTGAAGAACTCTATAGGGGTTAATTTTTATTGGCTCTTCAGGATGGTCATGCATGCACTTTGAACAATAATATTTTTGACAGGCATTACAGAGTAACAAATCACTGGATACTATTTCACAAATCGTGCATTTTTCCACATGAGAATGATCGGGCCAACAATCATCACAAAACTGTAATGAACATTTGGTGCAATGAAGTAAATCCTGGAAAAAATCTTCACAACCTGAACATTGGTGAATTGTCTTATGGTTATTGAAACATTTCTTACAAAGAAGCAAATCACAAAATTTACATTTTTTTATCTCTTTCCATTGTGTTCCACAGCTATCACACTTTTTTGAGGCAGAAATATTCTGAAAATATGTGAAAATATTCATTTGTGAATTTTTTATTATATGAGCATATTAAAATGATGCCTTATTCCGAAAGCGGTGACCTGCACCCAAGGAATCTCAGCAATAAATCACCGAATTAATATATCAGATTTCTTAGTACACATTTTTCATCACCCGGTTCTGGCCACGCTTAAAAACATATAACATCTTATTCATCAAGATCTGGCGATGTGAATATTGTATTCCCCCTCCTGCGAAATGGCGATCGCGGGCATCCACAGGTCTGGATCATGGTTATTCTCATCATCCTATGTACCGGCGTCGTGTTGCAGGCACAGGCGCAGTCCGCTCAGCCGCCGGTGTATGCAGTGAAGACAATCGGAATAGTCACGCCACCGGAGGCGGACTTCACTGCAGATGTCACTTCCGGGACCGCTCCCCTCACGGTCCAATTCACCGACATTTCGCTTCACAATCCCGAATCCTGGTTGTGGGACTTTAACGGCGACGGCCGGATCGACGACCAGATCCAAAACCCGGAGTATACCTACCGGGAGCCGGGAACCTACACCGTCACCCTCACTGTCTCGAATAGCGCCGGGAAGGACGAGGAAACGAAAAAGGGATACATTGCAGTCTCGAAAGCCGCAGCACCACCCGTGGCTGACTTCACTGCTGATAATACTTACGGGACTGCGCCGCTCGCCGTCCATTTCACCGATATGTCAAAAAACGATCCTTTCTCGTGGGAATGGGATTTTACCGGTGATGGCAGGATAGTCAGCAAGGAACAGAACCCCGCCTATACCTATTATGAGCCTGGGATTTACACCGTAAGGCTCACCGTACGGAATAATGACGGAGCAGGGGAGGAAGTGAAGGTAGATTACATATCTATCTTGCCTCCCGACGAAGCAGAGGCACCTGCTTTACCAGCAGTTCCCCGGACTGAAACCTCCATGGAAATTCAATTCACACCTTCCATCACAGAAACACCTTTTGCATCTCACACACCAACCAAAGCCCTTCCTGTCGTGGAGAATCCTGAAGAACCGCCTGATTTCTCCCTGCTGATCCTCCTGCTCGTCGCTGCTGTACTTATCACGGGAGGATACCTCTATAGAAGGTTCCGGTCATCCCGGCAGTCGGGAAATGATTATCCTGATCTGCACCTGGAACTATCCGGGGGAATAGACTTCGGGGATGTTCTTCCTCCCGTCGAGGATCAGGCAGAGGCCCTCCTGCCGGAGAAAGGCCGACAGAAAGGAGGGAAATAGGCGTGGAATGGACCGAACCGAGCCCGGAGATCACCGAAGAGGTCGAAACCATGCTCCGGAAGCATGGGATTAAAGCGATTCGGGAGGCAGGACAGAGACTCAAAGGGGCTCCCGCATCGCAGCTGGAGGAGAGTTACATCCGGCAGCAGGTTGCCAGGAGTCTTTCAAGGTACATCACCTACGGGCTGGTCCAGCTCAGTGTCGAGCAGGTGAAGGCGACCGATGAATTCCGGGAGTCGCTACGGGATACAAGCGAACCCTACACCATCGTTTTACACAGGCTGCTGCCCTTGAGCCTCCCGGAATATGCTCCCCGCATTTCCCTTGCCCTGAAGGCAGGGGCGACCGAGTTGTGGCGTGCAGATACTGCCTTTGCCGTCAGAGCCCTGATGGGCCTCCGGGAAACCCGGATTACACTGCAGGAGAGGAAGTTAAAGGAGTTCAAGTTCGGGTCGCTGAAGGGTGCGATCTCTGTATACCTCAAGAAGGAACAAATCGAGGAGATCCTCCATTCATTCAACCGCGACCTTACAATCCCCGGGATGATGGGAGAGGAGGGGAAATGATGTCATTCCTTAATCCATTTCGCCCCTATTATAGAATGCCATTGCAACTATTCCTCCCCGGATCCTTCATCTTTGCAATCATCCTACTCAGTCTCCTGATTCCCGTGACGTATGCAGAGGAACCATCCGTCGAGTGGGATCAGATCTACTCACTCGGCATTTCGAGCCAGGCCCTTGATGTCATCCAGACCCAGGACGGAGGATTCGCCATTGCAGGAATTACGGTTGTGTCGGAGGTTCCCTTACAGCATAATCCCGTTGGCAAAAATTATGATGCATTTCTGATACGGACCAATGGGGAAGGAAGGGAACTCTGGAATAAAACCTATGGTACAACGACAATGAGTGATGGTGCTTATACTGTCCGGGAGACACTGGATGGAGGCTTCATCATCGCCGGATATGGGAATGCGTACCTTATCCGGACCGATTCCTCCGGTAACGTCATCTGGGAACAGCACTATGAACAAAGTCCCGGATTAGGTGCCATTAATGGAGTATGCGAACTCGCTGACGGAAATTTCATCATTGCCGGTGAGACCAGCCGGGATCGGCCTTACTGGAACAGGGATGCATACCTGGCCAAAATTGACCGGAACGGCGAGATCATCTGGGATAAGTTGTATCCCGGAGGATATACAGGGGGAAATCCAGGCGGGGCCCGATCGCTGGATTGCATCGGTGATGGAGGATATCTCCTCTGTGTACACGGGAGCCCGGCCCTGATCAGGACTGACGAACGGGGACGTTTGATATGGATGGCGGATCACGATACGCCGCTGGCTTATGCCCGGCTGTCACCGGATGGCGGTGCCATCGCTACTGGCATTACCGTATCGCCGGATACTGGCTATCCCGTCCTCTTTCTGCTGAAGACCGATTCTTGGGGTATAACTGAGTGGGAAACGCTGTCGCCGGATATATGGGGTTCCGGCAGTGTAGTCGAAGTGACATCGGACGGGGGATATCTCGCTACAGGGACTGCAATCATCCTGAAAGGGGGAATGACGGCAGAGAAAACAATTCCATTCAATTCGGCCATTACGCTCGTGAAGATCGATGGCGACGGCAATATTCTCTGGAACACCACGCTCTCGCCCGGACCGTTCAACGAAGGAATGATGGTCCGCAAGACCTCCGATGGCGGGTATATAGTGCTTGGGAACACCGCAGACGAGGCGGGCCAGGAATCCCTCTACTTTATGGGATATCTGACAGGAAGGATCTACCTGGCGAAATTGGGCGGGATGGAAACAACGGTGGGAGATGCTGTGCAATCCGCGTCGATCTCTCCCACTGCTCATGCCGATGCAAACGGGGATGTTGAAGAGGTTCCGATAATGGAAATCCCGATTGGATATGCTCCTCTATTTGCGATTCTGGTAGTTCTTATTATGGCGTGTTGGAAAAGAGGGTAGAAAGGGAGATTTTATACTTGCCTTTAATCCTTCGACTCTCCCATACTCATCTCTGGATATGACCACGCTGCTGCCAGTTAAAACCGGCGAAATCTATATTTACTTCGGGAGGTATTGTGCGGTTGGTGAAATCTCCATGAACCGAATCCTCATTCCATTCCTCCTGACCAGCGGTCTAATCCTGGTCATGGTAATTACAGGCTGCGCGACAGTCCAACAGGACATGGCAACACCCGTGCCTACTCCCTCTCCAGGGAGCATGACCATGATCACTGCACTTGAGCAGACGTACCCGGCATACCTTTCGACTCCGGGCATATCAGGGGAGTACCCCGGTATCGTCCTCCTCCATTCCTTCAATGGCCTTGAAGAAGGATACAAAGAAATGTCCGACCGTTTCGCATCCGAAGGTTTTGTGGTAATCGCACCCGAATGGCAGACCTACAATCAGCGGGCGGATGATGCCGAAGTGGAGGCGGTAATCCGTGCCTCGGTCGAAACCCTCAAGTCCCGTCCGGATGTGGATAAATCAAAGATAGGGCTCACAGGTTTCTGCGCCGGAGGCCGGTACACGATGCTGTTCCTCCCGCAAATGAATGAATTCGACGCAGGGGTTGCATGGTACGGCTTCCCGTACAGCAGGGGCTTTGCAAACGACACGACCCCTGCGTCACATATTGGAGAACTCGCGGTTCCGATGCTTATCATCCATGGTTCCCGCGACCGGGCGAGCCCGGTCACCGACATCTACAATTACACACAACATCTTGACGCTTCAGACAAATACTTCGAGCTGAAGGTCTACCAGGGGAAGCCACACGGTTTCATGATCGCAAACGGCAGCCTTGTCCGGGAGGAATTTGCTGAGAACGCTTATGATGAAATGATCACCTTCTTCAAGAGGAGGTTATAATAATCCTTTTTTCATTTTTCGTGTTTCCAGGGGACTCGGGATGGACCGGGCTAAGGGGTCCCATGTCAGTACGACTATGACTCGACGGATCTGGCAGTCGTGAAGGGATAGTTGTCCGGAAATACGGCAAGGGTATGATAATTTATGATAGGGGTAAAAAAAGGCATTGATTTTGGAAAAAGAGGAGGATTCTGGTAGCATTTTAGGTTATTGGTAAACAGTAGCAATGAGGAAGTTTCCATCCTATATATTGAGCGACCCGGCCGAGTCTTCTCGAACACTGCCAGCTTACTGTTTCGGCGGCTTCATCAGGAAATATGCGACGATGAAGCCAATGATCGCCAGGATGAAACCCCAGGGAAATACACCGGAATAGTTACCGGTCGTAGTCCTGATGAACCCGGCAAGCTGTGGGCCGGCAATCGCACCCGCACCGAATGCAAGGAAGACCACGCCGTAACACCTCGGGTAATCACAGGTCCCAAAATAGCTCGCCGTCGCAGTCGGTGCGATAGCGAGCCATCCGCCGAGACATCCCCAGAGGACGGCGAAGGCAATGATGTACACCTCGATACCCGGCACCTGCCACATGGCCAGGGAGGCCAGGGCTATCAGCACGAACGTCAGCATGGCGGTGTTCCGCGGGTTAAGCCGGTCGGTGAGAACACCAAAGACTAATCTTCCGCCGCCGTTAAAGATGGCAAAGAATCCTACAAGAGCTGTCGCAAGGCCGGTCCCGATCTGCATCAGCTCGGTTCCAACCGGTTTCGAGATGGAAACTGCCATCAGCCCCGCGATACACGCTATGAAGTAACACATCCAGAGACCGTAGAATGCAGTAGTTTTTACCATTTCTGAGCGGTCGCACTCGCAGGTCACGTGCTCTTCCGCTCCGGGTAATGGAGGGGTCCAGCCGGCAGGTTTCCACCCCACGGGCGGAAAGGCGAGTGGGAGTGCCAGGGGAACAGTGACGATGATAATCCCGATCCCAAAGATTTGGAAGGTTCCCATGACGCCATAGGCGGCAATGAGGTACCCGGCAAGGTTTGCGGTAATCAATGCCGAGAACCCGACCCCGAACACAATCAGACCGACAGCAAGTCCCCGCCGGTCAGGGAACCAGCGGGCCGCAACGGCGACCGTTGCCCCATAGGCAATCCCGATACCGATGCCCCCGATTACACCGTACATGAGAGAAAGCATGGAAGGAGATGAGACTGTTGACGCGAACAGCCAGCCGAGGCCGGTCAGGATACACCCGAGTATCGTGATCTTCCGTGGCCCGTAAGTCTCGACATATTTTCCGGACAGGGCCATAGTGACTGAAAAGACTGCAAGGATTACCGAGTATGGCAGCAGTACATCATTCGTGGTGACGTTCTGACCGAGGTTTATGGAAAAATAATCGATGAGCGGATTGACGAATATGCTCCACGAGTAGACAGCCCCGAGGCAGAGGTTGATAATCAGACCTACAACAACGAGCACCCACCTCCCCTTCTCCAGGGGCATCCCTAACAGCAAGGGTACTTCTCCGGACTTCCCACTCTGCATAATGTTACTTTTTGCGAAATTTGTTATTTAATAACCGATTTGCGACTGAAGGAAAAAGGGTTTGTAAATACGTTCAGATGGTGGGCTTAATCACCGGTCAAGGGGAACGGGTGTATATCCGACAAGTTTTTAGAGAAGCGGACGATGTAACCAGGAAGTGGCTCTGTGCCGGTCATTCTCCGAAAGAGCAGGCGTCTCTGCTCCGGTGATCGTGGATGCCGAAGCAGAGCATGAGCTTATGATCTCGTACTTTATCCCGGTCCAGATATTACAGGATAGAGTACGGGCTAATCAATGGGTGTCCAGCAACCGGCCCGGGAGCTACCGGTCAGCACGTCCATTATGACTGCGGACCTGGTAGTCGAGGAGAGATAGGCCGTTCGGAAATGCGGCGAGGAAGTGACCGTTTGCGGGGGAGCGGGCGAGGGATTGGCGAATTCCTGCATATTAAAAAGAACTACCCGAACATTAGGTCTTTTGCGAATGTCCGGGCTCTCTCTAAATCCTGCTCATCAGGATGCCCCCTGTTTGCGAAGTCAAGCCCCAGTATACCGGATTTGCCGGGACAACGGAACTGGCCTTTGATCCGACAACCTTTATTGATAAGCAACTCTTTGAGGGGCTGATCGAACTTCTCCTGAGGTCTGCCTGCTGTCGAAAAGATGAACATATCTTTTTCCATCCGGGGGATCTTTTCGACCAGCGTGAACAGGTCTTTATGGTACCTGCCCCCGTAGATGCCTGATCCTATTCCGACCAGGTCATATCCGGCAAGGTCATCAGGCCCGACCTCTTCGACTTTTCGAAGCGTCGCGTTCATGGCCTCGGCCATCACTGTTGCAACCTTCTCGGTATTCATCCGGTGATAGGATTTGTAGATGATGAGGACGTTCATGGTTTTACCTCTTCGATTGAGATAATAAAGGTGGGGGGGAGAACACGCTTGTTTTGTGAAGAAAGCAGCCTTTCATCGATCGAGGCTTACAATGGATGGTGGAATGCAACCTAAAAGAAGCTAGGCCTTTCATGGATGTCAAGGTTCATGTTTGGATACCGTCATCGCAGGAATTGTTTTACCCATCATTGCATTTTTACCGCATTTGCCACGAAGACACGATACACCGAAAACGTCTTCGTTTCGGCAGGCAATCCCCTGTACAGGATGGATTTTTTTGAGGAGGCCTACCATGGGACCCCGCCGTGGGACATCGGGCGGCCGCAGCGGGAGTTCGTGCGACTCGAGGAATCGGGGGAGATTTCCGGAGTCGTGCTGGATGCGGGGTGCGGGACAGGGGAAAATGCCCTTTTCCTGGCGGGCCGCGGCCACGATGTATTAGGGGTTGATTCGGCACCGGCAGCGATCGAGAGAGCCCGGAAAAAGGCGGTAGAAAGAGGCCTTGCCGCAACGTTCCTGGTAATGGATACCCTCAAACTGAACGAGATCGGAAGGACCTTCGACACTGTTATCGATTCCGGCCTGTTCCATACCCTTTCTGACTCTGAGCGACCGGTTTTTGTCCGGAACCTGTCTTTGGTCCTGAAACCGGGAGGGATTTATTTCATGCTCGCCTTCAGCGATCGTGAACCAGGAGGATACGGCCCCCGAAGGATCGCAAAAAAGGAGATAATGGATGCATTTTCTGATGGGTGGAGAATCAACGAGATCCGGGATGCGGTTTTCGAGAGCCGCACACGGGAGGAAGGTTCCCGGGCATGGCTGTCGTCGATCACCAGGGTCTGAGATCCATCGCGTTTGTCATGTCTTATGGGAAAAACCCACAAGCCCCTCTAAAGGCGGTCCCTTTACTCATTTTTCATCACCGCCGCACGGTTCCCGTAAATAAGCTATATACGTCCTCTTCTCGCACGTTAAAATGTCCTTATGGGACGAGGTGAATGATGCTTTTCATTGCACTGGCGAAGTTCAAGAAAAAACTGAGTAAAGAAGTTGTTGCCGAGAACCTGAAAGATATTGAGGACGACACGAACGGACAGGTTCGATACCTGGGCATCTACTGGACCCTTGGAAGGTATGATACCGTCGTGCTCTTTGAAGCCCCGGACGAAAAAGTAGCGATGAACATGGCCCTCAAACGGTTGGACCGGATGGATATAGAGACTCTCGTGGCTGTACCGGCAGACGGAGGGAGTCCGGCCGGACCGGCCCTGACGTGAAACAATCGAGGATCTTTAAAATTCTTTTTAATTTTTCTGCCACCGTTAATGCTCTTTTCTTTTCGAAAACCACTCTTTTGGCCCCAACTCTTGATAAACTAAGGATCTTATTATTCCCTTAATATGAATCGTTAAAAAAAATGGAATTTTTAGACGCCTATTTACCTTTTCGCAGCCGATGCTGCCTCTTTGATATTTGCGATGACCTGATCAACAGGAATTACCGGCTTGATGTCGAAACTGATATAGGGAAGCCATGGGAGAATCGACTCATGAAGCGTTTTTTCATCAGTATCGGCAAAGACATATCCTGCGCTGCTGTCACAACAAATTCCCCAGTCGGTAAAACCACCGGATTTTAATTCGGCTCGTACCATTTCCAGCATTTTTAACCAGAGTTTTACCCGTTCTTCCGGATCGGCAGGGATAAAAATCGGGTTCATCTGCCATCTCATGTAATACTTGGTCATTTCAAACTCACCCCCGTTTTAATTGCTCTGATAACCCTGAACCACTCATAGATAAAAGGCGAATCCATTCGCCTGGAAAAATTCCTGTCACCCCTCAGAGCATATGTCCAATTATATTTATGTGAGATAATAGTCCTGTAGCAGTCCAGTCGATGTCATCAGGAAGTGGCGTTTTTATGGGCGATATCCTATCACAACCTTACGGGGGTGTAGTGTAAATCGTAATACTCTTTACATCGTTAATTCCGGGATTTTCATTCACATACATAAGAATATGAAAAGTCCTCGTCTCAGTCGCAAAGTAATTATAACTCACATCCTTCCATCCAAACCAAACATTTTTTTCCCGAGATACAGGATTGCCATTTTCATAAATACCTAATGTGGCATCCCGGCGGAACTCCGGAAGAAAACTGAATCTATGAACACCGGTTGCGGAAATTCGAATGTGAAACATACCGCTTGTTACCCTGGCTTCTATCAATGGATCTCCTTCCAATTTTATAGTCTTGGAAAACTCGTAAGAGGAATTTGAGATAGTCATACTGAGGGCATTTATGTATACCTCATCGGGCAGAGGAACTGGCGGTGTCACCCGGATGTCGAGGTTTGTCACCTCACCGGCCATGAACGGGTAGGTTGACTGCCACGGGCCGCTGGTATTTACATCACATACTTCTGCCTTTACCCCATCAACATAGAAAGCAATTGGAGTGCCGTTCTCAATGCACCCCTGCACGACCAGTTTTTGATCTGTCACTTCGGCAGAACAACTGGAACTATCCGATAATGTGATCATGGGATTCTCGGCAGTGTCTGATCGGACACCCGGTCCAACCGCCAATAAATTCGTGTATTCCGGAGCGGGTTCACCACCGATGGTCACATTGCCATAGAATGTGTGCGAGAATTGGGGTGAACTGTCCGGCTCGATTGTAATAGTGACTGTGGCGGTATTGGAATCCAAATTCCAATCGTGAGCTTTGAAGCTGAACGAGTCAACACCGGTGTAGTTCTCGTTTGGGGCATACACAGCCTTATCTTCTTTGACTATCACCAGTGTTCCGTATGAAGGACCTGAACTGATATTGTAGGTCAATGCATCACCGTCAGGATCTGTTCCATCAAGGGTAATTTCCACAAAGGTGTTCTCATTAATCGTCACATTGCTGTCATATGCGACCGGGGATTTGGTATCCTCGTACCATGTCCGGGCCTCATCCAGTGATGAGAAATCATCCCAGTCATAATATTCACCCGAATCATCGTATATTCCTGCTGCTGACGACGGAAGAACCAGTATCGCTAGTGCTATATGGGCTATTATTATTCGTTTTAAAAAATCCGTCATGATAATCCTTGCGAAGTAAAATGGTTTTTATATATAAATTGAGATGATGGTTGGTGTTCAATGAGGGGGCTAAACAGGCTCATTGTTCGCGTTGCAACGGGATTCACTAAGTTCCTTCTGTGGCAGTTTTCACAGTACATACTCCCTGAGCTCATGTTCCAATCTTTGAGTGGAAAAAATGCCATCCGGCCTTTATTAACGGTGATTAATTTCAGAAAATAAAAAAAGGGGGAAATCCCCGGGATATGGTCTGTTCTTATCTCGTACCTCAATCGAGGGTCTGCCTCCGAATGATCACCCCGCCATCTCCTCCCGGGCTGGTCAGGACCGATTCATAATGCATGAGTTTTACAAAGTTCGTAATTTCACCGGTAACTATTGTTTCTTCGGAGAACTCAATCCTCTCCATCAGCGGGTCGAGACTTTCACCCGCAGTCCAGGTATCACCCCAATCACCCCTGCCTTCCTGGATCAGGACCTCCATGTATGCAGATGCCAGTCCAACGGAAGGCACATCGGTGACGAGCTCGGTGACGCGGAGGTCATGGTTCAGCTCGACCGGGTGATCACCGGACGGCATGACGAACCGGTCGGTGGTAGTTGTCCGGACGTTGGCAACAGTCATATCAATGGTGGATCCCGCCTCTGCGCGGTTGCAGTATGCCGGGAAGAACTCTCCGCCAGCGGTCGCAAACGGACAGATCACCAGGTCTTCTGTGAAATACGGGGTCGCGGCTCCATCGACCATGATGTTGTCGGTCGAGACAACAGAAGCACCGTCAATGCCGACGAAATCGATCTCCTTGGTAGCCTCGATATTCCACTGGCCGCTTATCTGGCCGGAGGTCTCGACATCAAGTTCCTTGTCGTAGAGCATGAGACCGACGCCGTTGGACTGGGTGTCCTCGGTGTATGTCGATTCATAGATAGTTGATTCAAACGGAAAGAGCGGTGGAATTTCAGGCAATCCATCGTAATCGTCCGTTATCCTCCACTGTAGTTCGGAAGCGGAGGCAAAGTTCCCAACGATGTCCACCGTGGTCGAGGTGACGATCCCCTGCGTCTCTGGTACGGGGGGAATACCGTGGTCAGCCAAGGCATACCCGGTCAGGAATATAGCTGCGATAATCACAAGTACGAGTTTTTTCATTACATTCCTCCTACATTCAATGCCGATACACTCAGCATCAACAAACCATCCAAATCAGGAGTATATATTCTTATCTCACAAAAGGCGGGTGACAACCAGGGATCCAATCTGCGAAGAGGGGGCGATCCTATCCGACGAAAGGGAGGGGGAACACCATATACGGGAATGATGTCCCCGGCCGGAAGGAGTTATCGGAGAGAAAAGGGATCCCGGTTTAGAACAACCTATAAATAGGCACAGGATAATGTCCCAAGTGGTGCAAAGATGCCGTCTTTTACATGTATTGCCAAGAACTGTCCTTTTGAGGCTTCTGCTCCCACCGAAGCCGAGCTGATGAAGAAAATCGCCGAGCACGCAAAAACCGCCCATAAGATGGACCCCATCCCGCCGGAGACCATGGCCAAAGTGAAGGCCGCAATCAAACCGTAACCAACCCCTTCACCCTGCCTTTTTGAAAAATATTATGCTGCATCGCCTTCATCCATCCGTAGAACGACGCTGATCAAAGGATCCGGGAAGGCTTATGGGTCCCGGTCAGCACATCCACAAGAAATGCGGACCTGGCTATCAAGGAGCGTAAGGCCGTTCGGAAATATTTAATTTGAAATATTCCCTGCCTTTTCGCTCATTATTTACTAGAAACAATCGGTGATATCAAAATAAAATTCCTTTTGCGTCAGATTGGAGAACTGGACTCTAAATAGGTCATACGTTCTGCTGTCTTTTTTAACCAGTTCCTGTGACATCGGAACCCATTCTTTTCCCCTTTCGCCTAAATGTTCTTCAAAATACAGATACTCCATATCGACACACTCCTGTTCGTTCCCGGCACCGGTAATTGGAATAGCATTTTGTATGCTTGATCCATTCCTCTCATCCATTATCTGTTCATCGGAGGGCCTTATTGATTCATCAGATTGAACAGCCGGTTGGATACACCCCAGAGTAAAACATAGTATTGCTAAGATACAAAGAAGATAATACTTCATCCAGAGGCTATTTCTTTTTCCGATATTAAAAATTACATGATTTATTTGATGCGTCTTATCTCACCTTAAAATTTTAAGGTCGATTTAATTCTTTTGGCCGGAAAACCGTTGAGTGAACAGAATTCGGATGTTTGCACGAAGTATAGCAATTAACTCCCTATAAAGAAGAGGGGACCTTTGTATTTTCGCTGCATGGTAGCCGGCTTGGAGATGCAGGTTATCACGTCCAGGGGGGGGTATTGACATGGCCTATCATAGAGAGAGCCGTTTGGAAATACGACGAGGACATGGCCGTTTGTGCCGGAGGAGCGGGATGATGATGGAGGCAGTGTATCCTATTTTACACAGGTGTTTTCAATCACCGCTCCTCATACCGACACTGCCCTAATGAGACTCCCTGATTCGATATGTGAGAGTATAGCTTGCATCCCCACTGATGCCCTTGTCACGGGAAAATGTAAAATGTTGATTATGGATAAAATCGGAATCATCTCCAATCCGGAGCATTAATTCGCCAAAGAAATCATCTCGATGTCTTTCATCATCTTCCCATAACTGGACTGTCGTAAGGTTGGGGATCGATAAAATTCCCGCATCATCCAGTAACAGGGTGTTCCCTGTCCTCATCCGCCTGGGACCCCACACCGTAGTGCCATTTACCTTGATATAGACGCGATCTGCATACTCCTGGGCATCATGGCAATGAAGAGTGACCAGTTCCAGGCGATACTGTGGGATGTGTGATTCGCCATCAGCAAGTGCATCAAAATACAGTTTGTATCGCGTTTTGCCATGGGGCGGTAAATTCACAACGTATCTCCCAGGTGGAGAACACACTACCATTCGGGCATCGAAGTGAACCATGCGTTCGTCTTCCTCTGTCCGACGACGAAATCCGGATTCCCTTTCTGATTCTTCAGGCCCTACTATTTCCACCGCTCCGTAATGGTCATCTTTTCCCCATTCTTCTTCTGAAAGAGTAATTCCTATGTGATTTTCTTCTATACGAATCCCTTAAATACTCAACATCTCCTTGTTTCATCTTGTAAGGCCCGAATCTTCTGACGAGATCTCCATCCACATAGACGCACAAATACGGCTCCTCGGTTTTTTCTCCCTTGGTATCAATACATTGAAGCGTTCGTAATTCTACTCGCACCATTTTCTACCCCTTCGACCTTCACATTTCAGTGTCATGATGATTTGGTATTTCCTGATACGCAGAGATCCGAATCATTCCTGTCTGAAACGCAGATAAGACAAATCTGGATAAAGGGAGATAATAATAAATATTTTTCGTCCCTGGAGGAAGGCGAGCCGGTTACGGCAGTTAATGCTGCAATTGGCTGATTAGTATGCGGTTTAAAGCAGAATTGAAGCAGTCGTGGCCAGAGATAATAAACTGTTTCTGTAAATTATTGAAAAATTTTCAGATGATACATTCATGCTGCAAAGCCGGGCTACTCGTCCCAAAAAAATACTTATTCCACCTCTTCCAATCGCCCATACGCCCCTTTCCACGAGCGTGTTGATTCAAGAAATGCCCGATAACCATATTTTCGGATGAATTCCAGTGACTCCCGATATTTTTTATATTTATAGCCCTTCTTGGCAAAAAAGCCCTGGATTATCGGGCAGTCCACATATTCCGGGCAGTCGGTACAGGTCTCCAGCTTCCTTTCTATTAGGCAGCAGCGTTTCATGGCACATCGGGCGGCCCGGATATCGCGTTTGCCGTCGTCATACCCGAGCTTGCATCCCTTGCAGACCCCTGCGGACCACTTCTTAAAGGGGGGCCGGCACAACTGGCCAGGGAACTGGGTTATACACCGCCATCGACAGGTGTCGCAGATGCCTGTCATCTCTGCTACCTTGCACGGAAGTCCTGCCGGGAGAAGTTCCCGGGAATCCTCGAACCGGTACAGGTATATTGCGATGATTTGAAATGTGGATTAAAATTGCAAATGTCATCTCAGGTCTCGAACCTGCCGGTATCCAATAAAACTATACAATGACAAGTACAAGGAGCTCCGCTCCTTAGTTAAAAAATCATAAAAAACAATTACCAATTTTCGATGCTAGTAAAGGGTAATTGCAGCGTGGTATAGTTCCCGAGGACTCGCGTACCTCAGTACAGTATACTACGTGAGTCGGCTTAACTTCTGGGTTCGGGATGAGTC